>NZ_JBEYXH010000002.1:0-399198 GCF_040644755.1 Streptomyces sp. NPDC046887 | reverse complement strand
CGGCTGCCCGGGCCTTGTCGAGCGCGGCCGGGGAGTGCTGGGGCGGGGGCGGGGGGGGGGGGGGGGGCCGGCCGCCCCCCCCCCCCCCCCTGCCGTCGTGGCCGGTGGGCGGCTCAGCCCTGGTAGGGCTTGGCCTCCAGGACCTTCACCGAGGCCTTCTTGCCGTTGGGGAGCTCGTACTCCGCGTCCTCGCCGACCTTCTTCCCGTTGACCCCGGACCCCAGGGGCGACTGCGGGGAGTAGGTCTCGATGTCGGCGCTGGCGTACTCGCGGGAGGCGAGCAGGAAGGTCAGGGTGTCGTCCTCGTCGCCGTCGAAGGCGATGGTCACCACCATGCCGGGGGCCACCACGCCGCTCTGGGACGGGGCCTCGCCGACCTTCGCCTGCTCCAGCAGCTGGGTGAGCTGGCGGACGCGGAGCTCCTGCTTGCCCTGCTCCTCCTTGGCCGCGTGGTACCCGCCGTTCTCGCGCAGGTCGCCCTCTTCCCGGGCGGCCGCGATCTTGGCGGAGATCTCGGTTCGCGCGGGACCAGACAGGTACTCCAGCTCGGCCCTGAGCTGGTTGTACGCCTCCTGGGTGAGCCAGGTGACGTTGTCGCTGGTCTGGGTCACGGGTGCTCCTCGTCGGTACTGGGATACAAAGCATCGCCCTACCCGGGATTCTGTGCCGTCCTGGATGGGCGAAACCACGAGCCTAACAATTCAGGCGGGGAAGAGGGAGGACAAACGTGACGAAACTATCGCCGAGACCGTTGCCGATGGCGTCGGCGAGCGATCGCTTGTGATCGTCGGGGACGCGGCCTCGTCCTGGACCGCTCCTACCCCGGTACGGGGGGCCCTACCCGGGTCAGTCGGAGGTGCAGCCCATCAGCTGGGCGCTGGTCGCCCGGCGGGTGGTGCGCACGGTGACGACCTCGTCGATCCGGTCCACGAGCTGGTCGAAGCGGACGTCCCGGCGGCCCACCTCGCCGCCGTCCTCGGCGAGCGCGCGCAAGGTGCAGGAACCGGTGTCGCCGCTGTCCTTGCGGACCTCCAGATGCACCTGCACCCGGTCGTCGGCGGAGACGTCGAACTTGATCATCTCGGCGCTGACCTTCTGACCGGCGATGTAGTCGTAGCCGAACCAGCCGACCATGGCGATGAGCAGCACACCCAGCACCGAGCCGACCGCCTTGAGCCGCCGGTCGGCGCGCTCGTCCGCCGAGCGGCCGTAACGCCCCTCGGGCCGTTGCTCGCGCACCGTGCTCATCCGTCCGTATCCTCTCGCCCGGCCCCGGGGCCGCCTCCGGCCGTCTCCGGTCTCCGCGGCCGAGCGGGCCGTATGCCGCTCCGTGGCGGAATTTTCCGACCGCTGGTTCCGTCACTATAGAAGCCTGCCGAGCCACGATTTCATCTGAGCCACCCTTTCACCTGAGGACCGAGCCTTGACTGAGCAGCTGCGACTGATGGCCGTTCACGCCCACCCCGACGACGAGTCGAGCAAGGGCGCGGCGACGATGGCCAAGTATGTGTCCGAGGGGGTGGACGTGCTGGTCGTCACCTGCACCGGGGGCGAGCGGGGCTCCATCCTCAACCCGAAGCTCCAGGGCGACCGGTACATCGAGGAGAACATCCACGAGGTCCGCCGCAAGGAGATGGACGAGGCCCGCGAGATCCTCGGGGTACGCCAGGAGTGGCTGGGATTCGTGGACTCCGGGCTGCCCGAGGGCGACCCGCTGCCGCCGCTGCCGCAGGGCTGCTTCGCCCTGGAGGACGTGGACAAGGCGGCCGGCCGGCTGGTGCGCTCGATCCGGGCCTTCCGTCCGCAGGTGGTGACCACCTACGACGAGAACGGCGGCTACCCGCACCCGGACCACATCATGACCCACAAGATCACCATGGTGGCCTTCGAGGGCGCGGCCGACCCGGAGAAGTACCCGGAGTCGGAGTTCGGGCCGGTCTGGCAGGTGGCGAAGGTCTACTACAACCAGGGCTTCAACCGCGCCCGCACCCAGGCCCTGCACGACGGGCTGACCGCCCGGGGGCTGGAGTCCCCGTACGGCGAGTGGCTGGAGCGGTGGGACCAGTCCGAGCACGTCGAGCGGAACCTGACCACCCATGTGCCCTGTGCGGACTTCTTCGAGACCCGGGACAAGGCGCTGATCGCGCACCGGACGCAGATCGACCCGGACGGCGGCTGGTTCCGGGTGCCGATGGACCTCCAGAAGGAGCTGTGGCCCACCGAGGACTACGAGCTCGCCAAGACCGTGGTGCCCACATCCCTCCCCGAGGACGACCTCTTCGCGGGCATCCGCGACAATGCCTGACATGAGCGCACACCAGGCCATGGTCCACCTCGTCCCGCTCGCCAAGGAGCTGGACGAGAACAAGGTCACCCCCGGCGTCCTCGGCTTCATCGTCTTCGCGGTGATGGCACTGGCCGTCTGGGCCCTGATGAAGTCGATGAACCGGCACATGAAGCGGGTGGACTTCGAGGAGTCCCCCGCCGCGGAGGAGTCCGAGCCCGCCGCGAAGGCCAGGGCCGGCGCGGAGGCCGGCGCGGGGCGCGGTAGGTAGCAGGTCGGTACGCGGGCGGTCCGCACCTGCGGTTGGGCGGACGGCCCGTGGGTTGCCCGCGCCGGTGGTACGCGGAGGGCCCGGCCGGCAGGGTGTACGGCCCCGGGGTCGGGGCCGTACGTCTGCGTGCCCGCGCGTTGCGGGGCCCCGCCTCCGTAGCGCCCCGGGGTCAGGCTTTCGCGTCGCTGGGGCCGGGGGCGTCCGTGGGGAGGCCGACTGTTTCGGCGGCGGCGCGGGTGGGGGTGAGGCCGAGGGCCCAGGCCTGCCAGGGGGATTCGAGGCGGATGCCCCGTTCCAGGACCAGGCCCCAGGTGGCGAGGGCGTCGGCGAGGCGGGGATCACGGGCCGGGTGGTCGTCGGCGGCGAGACGGGTCAGCTCCTCCTGGGCGACGACCGTGCCGACCTCCACGCCGCCGGGTGAGGCGTACGGCAGCAGGGTGCAGCGCAGGAAGCGGGCCCAGTCGCCGCCGCGCCGGTCGCCGGCGGTGCCGAACAGGACGGCCGCCTCCTCGCAGAGGGCGAGCGCCTGCGGGGCGCGGCCGTTGCCCGCGTCGATCACCGCCAGTTCCAGGCAGGCCCAGCCCTCCCCGTACGCCAGACCGATCCGCCGGAAGTCGGCGCGGGCGTCCGTCAGCAGCTGGCGGGCGAACCCAGAGTTGCGCAGCCCCCCGGTGCGGGCGGCGCCCTGGTCCCGGGTGGCCCGGCCGGCGTGGTGGCGGGCGCAGGCCAGCCCGTAGACGTCCCGCATCCGGGAGAACATCGCCCGGGCCCGCTCCAGCTCCCGTACCGCCTCGTCCCGGTCGCCGCCGTCCTCCAGCGCCTGGCCCAGGTAGTACAGGGTCCACGCCTCGCCGCGGGCGTCCTCGTTGTCCCGGTGCCGGGCCAGGGCGGTCCGCAGTCCCTCCACGGCCGGGCCCGGGTCGCCGTCCACCAGCCGGGCCCGGCCCAGCTGGGTCAGCGCCCAGGCCTCGCCGCGCTCGTCCCGGGTGCGCCCGTACAGCTCCAGCGCGGTGCGCAGCTCCTCCTCGGCCCGGGCCACCTCGCCCAGCCGCAGCCGTGCCTGGCCGAGCTGGAAGTGCGCCCAGGCCTCTCCGTGCAGGGACTCGCCGCTCCGGTGGAGGGCGAGTGAGGTGTCCAGCAGGGCCAGCGCCTCGGCGACCTCGCCCCGGTCGCGCTCCACCGCCGCGAGGGCGTGCAGGGTCCAGGCCCGGTCGGCCGCCAGCTCCACGGGCTGCTGGAGCGCCAGCGCCTCCCGGAGCCGGTCCGCGGCCTCCGCCAGGTTGCCCTGGTGGTGCAGGGTGATGCCGAGCGAGCAGAGCGCCAGCGCGGTCTCCGCGTCCTGGTTGGCCTCCTGGTAGAGCGAGACCACCGAGGTCAGAGTGGTACGGGCGGTGTCCAGCTCGCCGAGCTGGCGGGCCGCGATACCGGTCCGCCACTGCACGGAGCGCTGGAGCAGCCCCTGGTCCACCTGCTCGGCCAGCTCCTGGAGTACCCCCAGCCGGTAGAGGTCGCCGCGCAGCAGGCAGTAGTCGCAGAGCGCGCCCAGCAGCTCCAGCACCGTCTGCCGGCTGACGTCCGCGGCGTGCCGCAGGGTCGCCGTGATGAACCCGGACTCGTCGTCCAGCCAGCGCAGCGCCGCCTCCAGCGAGGTGAAGCCGTGCCCGGTGAAGCGGCCCGCGCGGGTGGACATCTTGCCGTCGACCATCCGGATCACGGTGTCCGCCAGCTCCGCGTACGCCTTGATCAGCCGCTCCCGGGCGGCGGTCACCTCGGCCGGGTCCTCCTCGGCCCGCAGCCGGCCGGCCGCGAACGCCCGTACCGCGTCATGGAGCCGGAACCGCTCACCGCGTACCCGGTCCAGCAGCCCGGCCCCGGCCAGCTCGCGCAGCAACGCGGCCGCCTCCTCCTCGTCCGCGGCGATCAGCACCGCGGCCGCCGCCGCACCCAGTGAGGCCCGGCCGGCCAGCGACAGCCTCCGCAGCAGCCGCCGGGCCTCCTCGCCGAGCCCGGTCTCGTACCGCGCGGCCACGGCCCGCTCCACCGGGCCGCCGTCCCGGGCGGCCAGCGAGGCGGCGACCTCGGCGGCCGGACGATCGCCCACCGCCGCCCCGGTGATCCGCAGCGCGAGGGGCAGCCCGCCCGCCGTCTCCGCCAGGCTGTCCCACCCCTGGGCGTCGTAGGGGCGGCCCTCGGTGGTGTGCCCTGCCCGCAGCAGCGCCTCGGCGTCCGCCGGCTCCAGGGCGCCCACCGCCAGCTGGTGGGTCCGCGCGGGGACGTCCTCGCCCAGCTCCAGCGGCTCCCGCGCGGTGACCAGCACCAGGCTGTCGGAGCGCTCCGGCAGCAGGGCGCGCACCTGCCCGGCGTCCCGTGCCTCGTCCAGCACCACCACGACCGGCAGATCCCGCAGATGCTGGTGGTACAGCTCGGTGAGTCGGCGCAACTGCGGCTCGCTGTCCCCGCGTTCCCGGAACAGCAGCTGCTCGCGCGGCGCGCCCAGCCGGTTCAGCAGGTGCAGCAGCGCGTCCCGGGTGGACAGCGGCCGTCCGCCCGGCCCCGAGCCGCGCAGATCGACCAGGCAGGCGCCCCGGAAGAGGTCGCGCGACTGGTGGGCGGCGCGCACCGCGAGCGCGGTCCGGCCGGAGCCCTCCTCGCCATGCAGGACGACCACCACCGGCTGCGTCCCGGTGGCCGCCCGGCCCGCCCGGACCCACTGGCCGATCCGCTCCAGCTCGGCCCGCCGCCCGGCGAACGGCTCAGCCTCGGAGGGGAGTTGTGCGAAGGACTGCTCCAGGGCGGTACGGCGGCGGGCCAGCGCGCTGCGGTCCACCCCGCGCAGGGCGGGTCCGGAACCGGCCTTGGCGGCCGCGGGTGTGCGCTCGCCGGCCGCGGCCAGGACGCGCTGCTGGTCCAGGAAGGGCCGGATGCCCCGTACCTCCAGCGCGGTCAGCCACTGGAGCCGCAACTGCTCGGCGCCGCCCGGCTGGCCCGCCGCTCCGGCCCTGCGGTGCGCGGCCGGCCAGTGTCCGGCGGTGGCCCGCAGCACCGTGGTGGCCGCGCCCGCCACGGCGACCACGGCCCCGGCGCCCAGTGCGGTCCCGGCCGCGGTGCCCAGCGCCAGGTCCGCCCCGGCGGCGGCCACCGCGGCGACCGCGGTGACCAGCGCGGGCCCGCCCACCGCCTGCCGGCTCAGCCGCGCCGACAGCGGCGGCCGGTCCGCGCCCGCCTCGGCGAGCGCACCGGTGTAGGCGGCGTACTCCTCGGCGGCGCTCACCGCCATCCCGTCCAGCGCCGCCCGCCCCCGCGACAGCAGCACCCCGGCGTCGGCCCGCCCGCCCGAGCGGCGCACCTCGTCCTCCACGGCCCGCGCCAACAGCCGCTCCGCCTCGGTGCGATGGCTCTCCCGCATCCGCTTCCCCTCCGCCGGCGCCCGTCCCCATGGACGGTCTTCACGATCGTCGCCGCCCAGTCTCCGACGTTCGGCGGACGGATGCGAGGGGGTCGAGGGTCGGGGGAAGTCCGCCGTCGGCCGGGTGGAGGTGTGCCGTCAGCCGTCGACGTGCGTGCCGAGCACGCGTGGGCGGAACCGGAGGATGGCGGCGGCGACCGTGTCGAGGTGGCTCTCCAGGAGGAAGTGGCCCCCGTCGAGCAGGACGATCTCCGCGTCCGGGGCGTCGCGCCGGAACGCCTCCGCGCCGGCCGCCGCGAAGATCTCGTCGTTGCGGCCCCAGATCGCGAGGACGGGGACGCGGTGGGAGCGGAGCCACTCGTGCACCGCCGGGTACAGGGCCCGGTTGCCGGAGTAGTCGCCGAACAGGGCGAGTTGGGCGCGGTCCACGCCCGGGCGGGCGAGCAGGGCCAGATCGTGCTCCCAGGCGTCGGGGTCGATCAGGCTGGGGTCGGGGACGCCGTGGGTGTACTGCCACTCGACGGCCTCCCGGCCCAGGGCGGGCCGCAGCGCCGCCTCGGTCGAAGGGGTGGGCCGCGCCCCGTAGGCCCAGACGGGCTCCCAGAACTCCGGGACGAAGCCGTCCTCGTAGGCGTTGCCGTTCTGCGAGACGACGGCGGTGACGGCCTCCGGGGAGGCCAGCGCCAGGCGCCAGCCGATGGGTGCGCCGTAGTCCTGGACGTAGATCGCGTAGCGGTGCACCCCGAGGGCGGACAGGAAGCCGCGGGTCACCTCGGCGAGGGCGTCGAAGGTGTAGCTGAAGTCCGAGGTGCCGGGCGCCGAGGAGCGGCCGAAGCCGATGTGGTCGGGCGCGATCACCCGGTACGGACCGGCCAGCGCCGGTATCAGGTGCCGGAACATATGCGAACTCGTCGGATAGCCGTGCAGCAGCAGGAGGACGGGGGCGTCCGACGGGCCCGCCTCCCGGTAGAAGACGGTCAGGCCGTCGACGTCCACGGTCCGGTGATGAACAGCGACCACGGTAACCCCTAAAGTCGATTTAAGTGGTTAGGTTACTCTTATGGTGCACAGGGCCGGGTGGCGCGTCAAGGAGGAGGGTGGGTCGGTCGTGGTGGAGGACGAGGAACTGCTGCTCGCCGTGCTCAACAGCGCCCCCGTGGTCGACGGCCGCCCCACGGACGCCCTGGACGAGCCGGAGGCGGCCGACTGGGCGCGGGCGCTCGGAGGCTGTGGAACGGAGGGGGAGCGGGACCGCCTGCGCCAGGTGCGGGACGCCTTGCAGTCGCTCGTTCGGGGCGGGCCGGTGGAGGTGGGCGGCTTGGCCTCGGTGCTCGACCGGGTGCGGCTCCGCCCGGAGGTCTCGGCGACGGGGGTGTCCTGGCGGCTGGAGGCGGCGCCGGACGAGGAACTGGCGGCCCGGGTGGTGCTCGCCTGGTCCCGGGTCACCGAGGAACTGCCACGGCGGCTGCGGGCCTGCGCCAACGCGGAATGCAACCTCTTCCTCGTCGATCACAGCCGGCCCGGCACCGCCCGGTGGTGCTCCATGGCGACCTGCGGCAACCGGATGAAGGCGCGCACCCACGCGCGCAGGCGGCGCTCCGAGGGCTGACCGGCCGGTCCTTGGGCCGCCCTCAGCCCCTGATGTCCCGGGGTGCGAACACCTCCCTGAGGGTCGCGGTGGCCAGTTCGCGCAGCCAGGTATGGGCGCGGTCGTCGTCGTAGCGCCGGTGCCACAGCAGATGGAGCGGGACCTCGGGCAGGGGGACGGGCAGCGGCAGGGTGACCAGACCGAGCCGGTCCCGCTCCGCCCGGGTGGCCAGGTCGGGCAGGGTGACCACCACGTCGCCGTCCAGGGCGAGCCGCAGCGCGAACGCGGCGGTGGGACCGGCGGCGACCACCCGTCGCGCCAGGCCCCGTGCGGCCAGGGCGTCATCGATCGGGTCGCGCAGGCTGCCCCGCCGGGAGACGGTGACATGGTCGGCGGCCGCGTAACGCTCGGCGCTCAGCGGCTCGTCGGCGCTCAACTTGCCGTCGGTGCTCAGCGGGTCGTCGGTGCTCGACGGGCCCTTGGTGAGGGGGTGGCCCGGTCGGACGGCGACGATCAGCCGGTCGCTGCCGACGAGGCGGTGGCGGATGCCGGGGGCGGTCGGCTCGGTGGAGCCTGAGGCGAGATCGACCTCACCCCGGCGCAACTCGGGGTCGTCGGTGCCTGGTTCCGCCGACAGCCGCAGCCGGACGCCCGGGGCCTGCCGGTGCACGGTCGCGGTCAGGGCGGTGCCGCAGGCCGCGATCAGGGCGTCGTGCCAGCGCACGGTGAACACCCGCTCCAGGGACGGCAGATCGAGCTCCGCCTGCGTGGACAGCAGGCGGTGGGCCTGCTGTACGAGGGCGTGGACCTCGGCGCGCATGGCCAGCGCGCGGGTGGTGGGGACCATGCCGCGGCCGGTCCGGACCAGGATCTGGTCCCCGGTGACCTTGCGGATACGGCCCAGGGAACGGCTCATCGCCGGTGCGGTGACATGGAGCCGGGCCGCGGCGCCGGTGACGCTGCCCTCCTCCAGGAGCGCGTCCAGGGCGGTCAGCAGGTTGAGGTCCAGTTGCATGGCGGTAACTCTACAAGTGACAAGCATGCACTTGTTGTTAAGTATGCGGCGCCCTACGTTCGAGGTGCGTGGACGGGACGGTCCCCGGCCCCATGAACCCCGACTCCGAGGAGCCCACCATGACCGCAGCCATGCCCTTCGCCGCCGGAACGACGCTGCTCGCCGAGGTGACCGAGGCGGTGCGGACCGCCGGCCGCACGCTGCTCGACCGCCACACCCCGCACGCCCGGGGGGTGAGCCTGGAGGAGGTCGTCGCCGAGATCCACGCCAACGACGACGCGGTGCTGGAGGTGCTGCGGGAGCCGCTGCTGCGGGCCCGCGAGGGGTCGCGGTGGGCCGAGGACGAACTGGCCGGCGGCGCGCTCCCGCCGGGGGAGTGGTGGGTGGTGGACCCGGCCGAGGGCAACATCAACCATGTGCACGGCATGGACGACTGGGCCGTCACCGCCACCCTGGTCCGCGACAACCGGCCGGTCCTCACCGTCGTCCATCTGCCGCTGACCGGCGACACGTACACGGCGGTCGCCGGTGGTGGCGCCCAGCTGAACGACCGGCCGCTGAAGGCCTCCGCCAAGACCGACCTGGGTGCCGCGCTCGTCGGCACCGGGCAGGCCAGGCCCGGCGAGGACGAGCGCACCTTCCGGCGGATCGGCGACTCGGTCACCGCGATGCTCGTCAACGGCCTGGTGGTACGGGTCTCGGTGCCCGCCACGATGCAGCTGATCCATGTCGCCGCCGGACGCATGGACGCGTTCTGGCAGTTCTCCGACGTCCGCTCCGGCCTGGTCGCCGGCGCCCTGCTGGTCTCCGAGGCCGGCGGCACCGTCACCGATCTGGCGGGCGAGCCCTGGCACACCGGCAGCCGTGACTTCCTGGCCTCCGCGCCCGGCGTCCACGGGGCCGCCCGCAAGGTTCTCGAGCCCCTCGCCTGACCGGACGCCCTGCCTGGGACCGAGTGACCCGCCGGTCTTAAGGCTCAGACGTCCTTGACGATGACGCGCTCGCCGCACAACTTCGACCAATCGTCACGGTCGGAGGTCAGCACCAGCACGGGCCCCCGGGAGCGGAGGGCCAATGCGGCGACCAGAGCGTCGATGGCGTACTTGTGGCCGTGCAGCCCGCCGGCGTCACGGAGTAGTCGCACCGCGGTGGAGGAGTCCTCCGGCGTGACCGGCTCGACACTCAGCCGCGAGAGCACCCACCTGAGGCGCGCCAGGTCGGTCCGGGAATGCGCGGCTTCGACGACGGTCAACGCGGATACCAGTACAGGGACGCCAGCACGTCGGGACGCTTCCACACGAGCGGCCATCTGGCGGTCATTGCCGACGAGCAGCGACAACGCTTCGGAATCCAGGACCAGCGAGCGTACGGGTGGTTCTTTCACGCGGCGTCCCGTTCCGCGTCGGCTGCGGCGTCCTCTCCGAAGAGCTCCCGCTGCGCGGCGGCGATCTCCTCTTCGGTGAGCGCTCCGTGCTCGCTCTCGTGAGCCGCGACGATCTCGGCAAGCCCGTCCATGGCGAACTGGTGCCGGACCGCCTCGGTGATGTAGCCGGACACCCCTCGACGCCCTGCCCGAGCGCGGAGCTCGCTGAGCAGGTCCGAGGGTAGCGAGATCGAGATGTTCTCCGTCGTGCCGGGACGGTTCGGGTTCATGGCCACCATTCTACGACAACTTCTATTACAACGGGGTCCGACGTGAAAGGGTCCGATCACCCCGGCCTGCTCCCCGGCGCGAGGGGCCGGGGAGCTGCGCCGGCCACGTGGGGTGGCCAAGTGCCGGGGGTGAGGAGGCCGGTGGCGTAGGCGCGGGCTACCAGGGCGGTACGGCTGCGGGCGCCGAACTTCTGGCGCAGGCGGCCGATGTGGTAGTCCAAGCCCTGGCGGCTGAGGTGGAGTTCGCGGCCGAGCTCGGCGTTGCTGAGGCCCAGGGCCAGGCCCTCCACGATGAGCACCTCCACCGCCGAGAGGGCGGGGTGGACGGCCGGGGGCGGGGCGTCGGGGGCCGGGCCCGAGGGTGGGAGGAGGCAGCAGACCGCCTCGGCCGCGGTGTGGCCGGGCGGCACCAGCCAGGCGACCAGTTGGACGGCGGGGAGTCGGTGGCCGGGGAGGGTGAGGGGGACGGTGGTGTGGACGTAGCCGTACGGGCCGGAGAGCAGCCGCCGCCAGAGGGCCGTGTGGGTCTCCGGGCCGAGGTACGGGGAGAGGGAGGTGCCGGTGAGAGTGCCGGGCGTCCGGCGCAGGAGCCGTTCGGCGGCCGGGTTGGCCTCCCGTATGCGGCCGGTCCGGTCGAGGAGGGTGACGGCCATCCCGGCGCGGTCGAACAGGGCGGTGCGGTAGGGGTAGGGGGACTCGGTGCGGGGGGTGGGGAGGTCGGCCGGTGCGGGGCGGGGGCGGGCGGGGTGGTCGGTGTGGGGGGCTGGGGTGGGGTAGGGGGCGTTGGGGGTGCCGGGGTGCGGCGAGGTGTGGGGGGCGGCCATGGCGGGTCACCGCTGGCGGGAGGGGGAAGCGGGTGCGGTGTGGTGTCGCGGGGTCATGGACTGCTGGTGCGTCCGGGCGGGGCGTTCCAACCGCGGCCGACGGACATTGCACTCAAAAGCGGTCATGGGTGCCGGGCTGATCACCGGACCGCTCCGGGTTCGTGTGCCGAGTCGAGGCGGGAGTGCAGCGCCGCCGCGTAGGGGCGTATCCGGTGCAGCAGGGAGCGGGTCAGCCGGTCGCCCTCGTCGCGGTCCAGCAGCGCGGCCACCTCGCGGGCCAGTCCCGGCGGCAGGTCGTGGGCGACCCAGTCGCGTACCGCCTGGCCCAGCCAGCGGCGCTGGAGCAGGACCGCCGGATCCTGGTCGGCCTCCCGTACCGCCCGGGTGTCGGGGGCCGGGCCGGCCGCCAGCAGGCCGCGGCCCAGCAGCACCGGGGAGGTCCCGCCGCGCGGCAGGAAGCGGCGCACGATCTCGGCGCGCTCGGTGGCGGTGAGGGTACGCCGTAGCCGCTGGGTCTCGGCCTCCGCGTACCGCAAGTAGGCGGTCCTGGCCCGGCGTTCGCCCCGGGTGAGCGGGTCCTCGGCCCGCGCCGCGCCGGTCCAGGCGTTGCGCAGCCGGGCCTTCAGCAGCGCCGGCCACACCTCGTACCGCCGCCAGTCGATCCGGCGTACCGCCTGGAACACCTCCCACAGCACCTCACCGCGCACCGCCTCCCGGTCGGCGCCGGCCGGCACCCGTGCCGCCTGCGCCTGGGCGGTGCGCAGCGCCCAGGGCCAGAGCGTCTCCAGCAGCCGGTCGGTGAGCTCCCGCCGCGCCCCCTCGCCCCGGGCGTTCGCCTCCTCGGCGAGGGCCCGCAGCTCGGTGTCCACCCAGGATCTGCGGAAGGGGTCGGCTGCCGGGGCGGTGTCCGGGCGGGGGTCCTGACACGGTGGCGGCTGCATGAGCGCGCTCCTTTCCACGTGCTCGATCAGACGGTCAGGCCGACTGCTCGATCAGGGCCGCGGTCAGTGCGCCGCCCAGGCCGATGGGGGTCGTCCGGGCGTCCCGGGAGGACCAGCCCCGGTGCAGGTCGAAGCCGAGGTGGGCGGGACCGGGGCGGGCCAGGTCGAGCAGGACGGTGGGCCCCACGATGTCCCCGGCCGGGGCTCCGGGCCGCAGCGGCCGGGTGCCGAACGCCAGGGTGATCCGGGGCAGCGGGGTCAGGAAGACCAGGTGCCCGCCGTGGAGCGGGACGGCGCAGTACGGTGCCGGCAGCCCGTCGCCGTCGCCCGGCGGGGTCTGGGCGAGCCCGCAGGTGTACGGGTTCGGGGTGGTGTTGAGCACGGTGACCGCGCCCGGGTCGCCGCCGGGGCGGTCGTACGGGGCGGTGGCCGCGTCCGTGCCGACCGCCACCACCTCCCCGGCCCCGACCGGGCAGAGCCGGGGCGGGGCGGGCGGGGCGGCGGCGTAGGCGTAGGTCTCCGCGTTCCACGCCAGGGTGGTGGTGGGGGCGAGATCCCGGAGGACGGCCCAGACCAGCGGGACGCCGTCCCGCTGGTCGCAGCCGACCGCGTGGCAGAGGGAGAGCGCGTACCCGCCCTCGCGGAGGGCCCGCACGGTGGGCTCCGGCATGGTCAGGACGATCAGCCGCCGGGTCCCGTCGGTCTCGGGACGGACATCGGTGCCGATGTGCGTCATGCCGTTGCCCCCTCTCCCGGTCCGCCGGTCAGGGGTTGGGGATCTCCCGCAGCTTCTTGAAGTCGTACGGGTTGCCCGGGGCCTCCGGCACATAGGTGCACTGCACCTGCCAGGTCTCCATCACCGTGGGCCGGACGAAGAACTCCGCGATGTACACCTGGTCCTTGCGGATCACGGCGGCCCCGGCCTGCGGGGTCAGCACGGCGGCCAGCGAGTTCTGGTCGACGGAGCCGGAGGAGGCCCGGGCGATGATGTTGTTGGGCTGGAAGGGCTTGGTGCTCATCGGCGTCCAGATGGACACCGAGGTGACGGCGTCCCCGAGGAGGTTCGGCAGCCCGACGGACTGACCGAGGCCGGAGGGCACGATCAGGGTCTCGATGAACTGGTCGGACGGGATGTCCGAGGCCTGGTTGCCGGTCCACGACCAGCCGTTGTTGATGTCGTAGCCGAGGCTGATGTTGTTGCTGAGGGTGAGGTCGGCCAGCACGGCCGGGCCGATCGAGCTCTCGATGACCATGCCCTCCTGGTAGGGCGCGGCCGCGAAGACCAGGGCCACCTTCTCCAGCGGCACGATGAGGTCGAGGTTCAGCCCGTACAGCGGGAAGGCGCAGATCGGTGTGGGCAGTCCGCCGCCGGTCGGGTTGGGCTGGGCCAGCCCGCAGGTGAACGGGGTGGTGACGGTGTTCTGCACGGTGACCGCCCCGGGGGTGCCGCCGTCCACCACCGAGCCGACCGCCTGGCCGGAGACCTGGAGGATCTGGCCCAGGTCGATCGCCTCGGTGTCGCTGCTGCTGAAGTCGACGCCGTTCTGGATCTCCTCCATCGAGGCGTACGCGTAGTAGTCCTCGGTCCATGCCACCGACGTGGAGGTCGAGTACTGGGTGGTGGCGGCCCACACCGTCGGCGCGCCGCCGCCCACGGCGCTCTGCACCGCCTTGAACATGAACAGCTTGTAGTTGCCCTGGGCGAGCTGCTGCACGGTCTCCGGCGACATGGCCACGTTGATCATGTACGGGGTGCCCTCGGCGTCCCGGAACCGTCCGGCCGGCGGGTTGACGGCGAGGTGGGGGTTGCGCATGGGGACCACTTCCCTTCGGTGGGCCCGGGCGGTCGGCCCGGGCGGCTTGCGCACCTTCCAGTAGGCAGTCCGTCCCCCGGTCCGGAGCGGTCCGGACCCGTGCGCGGATCAAACCAGGCAAACGCCAGAGGCCAACCGGTGAGTAAACGATCCTTCGGGGAGATTCCTCAGGAGGGGCGGGGAGGGGGCTCAGCGGTCCGCCCCGCCGCGCGGGGCTCGACGTGGCGACCGGGGGGCCGGCGGCCGGCGCCGGGCGGAGCCGTCCATGGCCCCGGAGGAGGCGGCACGGTCGGCCTGATGCTGTGAGCCGCGTCTCAGCCGGTTGCCCCTGACGTCAATGTCACCGGTGAGGATGGCGACCGCGCCCGGAGTCGCCGGGCCGGTCGGACGAGAGGCGGCGGAAGATGGGGCAGGCGTGGGGTTTCGGCAGGTATGGCGGGCCTGAGGTGCAGGAGTCCTTCGATCGTCCCGATCCCGTCCCCGGTCGCGGCGAGGTGCTGATCCGGGTCACCGCGGCCGGGGTGAATCCCCTCGACCACCTGCTGCGCTCGGGTCTGGTCGACGGGCTCGACGGCGGGCGTCCGTTTCCCCGCGTGCTGGGCATGGAGGCGGCCGGAACCGTTCTCGCCCGGGGCGAGGACGTCAGCGGGCTGGAGGTGGGCGACGCGGTCTTCGGCTTCGCGCTGACCGGCGGCGGCACCTACGCCGAGACGACGGTGCTGTCCGCGCCCCACACCGCGCGCGTCCCGGAGGGCCTGTCCCCGACCGTGGCGGCGACGCTGCCGGTGGCCGGGACGACCGCGGTGGACGTGCTGGACCAGCTCGGCCTCCCGGCCGGTGCCACGGTCCTGGTGAACGGGGTCGGGGGCGGGGTCGGCCTCGCCGTCGCGCGGCTGGCCATCGGGCGCGAGCTGCGGGTGATCGGCACCGGGAGTACCACCAAGCGCGAGTACGCCGAGGCCATCGGGGTGCGGTTCATCGACTACACCGCCGAGGACGTCGCCGCCGCGGCACGCGAGCTGGTTCCGGGCGGCTTCGACGGAATCGTCGACCTGGTCGGAGGCGCCTCGCTGCGGACGGTCGCCCCGCTGGTCCGGCATCCCCGCGATGTCATCGCCGTGGGTGACGTGACGGTGCCCGATCTCGGTGGCCGCCTGGTCGAGCGCCGCATCGACCGCGAGGACCTGGAGCGGTCGGCCCGGCTGGCCCTCGACGGAGTCCTCGCACCCGTGATCACCGCGGTCCAGCCGCTCTCCGACGCCCCGGCCGCCCTCGCCACGGTCGAGAACGGACACGCCCCGGGCAAGGTGGTCATCACGGTGGCCTGAGCGGCGCCCGGCCGCCTGACACCGCCCGCCGCCCCGCCGGGCTGGTGCTCGGCGGGGCGAAGTGGTCGGGACTCCGGCCCAGGGACGGGGGTTGCCCTGGGCCGGAGGTCGAGGGGTCAGCGGCTGCGGTCGCCCTGCGCCGCGTCCTTGCGGGCCTGCTCCTCGATGCGGCGCTTGGCGTCCGCCCAGGTGATCGGCAGCTCCGCCACCGGCACCTCCCAGAAGGTGAACGTCGACTCGCGCATCACGGAGCGCAGACCGGTCATGATCGTCTTGTGGGGCTCGGCCTTGGCGTAGGCGTACAGGGCGTCCCTGTCCTCCCAGGCGGAGAGCGTGTAGAAGACGCCCTTCAGCAGCTGGGCCTCCAGGGAGGCGCCGAGCGCTCCCGGGGCCTTGCGCACCTGGCCCCAGGCGGAGAGCGACTTCCAGAAGAAGCGTGGGGTGTCCTTGCCGGACCGCACATCCAGCCGCGACGCCATGACGAAGGCGGTGGTGTCGGGCCGGGCCGGGTTGGGCGTGGTCCACGGAAGAGTCGGCACGGTATCCTCGCATCACAGTTGGTGAGTGGCGGTATCTATATTAGACAGTGGTACTGCCTAGTTGCCAGTGGGGAGCTGAAACCGGGTGAGGATTTCCGAACTGAGCCGTCGCAGTGGAGTGGCCACCGCGACGATCAAGTACTACCTGCGGGAGGGGCTGCTGCCGCCCGGGCGCGCGACCGCCGCCACCCAGGCGGAGTACGGCGAGGCCCATGTACGCCGCCTCCGGCTGATCCGGGCCCTGATCGGGGTGCGGGGGCTGAGCGTGGGCGCCGCCAAGGACGTCCTGGACGTCATCTCCGAGGGCAAGTCCGACACCCATGAGCTGCTGGGCCTGGTCTTCGGTATCTGGCCGTCCGGTGACGGGGGCGGGAAGGGCGCGGAGGAGGGGGAGAAGGGGGACGGGCTGGGGGTGGACCATCTCCTCGCGGAGATGGGGTGGGACGTCTCCGAGAACAACCCCGCCCGGGAGGTGATCACCCGGACTCTGCACACGCTCAACTCCCTCGGTGTGGAATACGGTTGGCGCGAACTGCTGCCCTACGCCGCGCTGGCCGAGCAGACGGCCACCCTCGACCTGGACCAACTCGAAGGGCCTGACGACCCCTTGGAGAAGGCGGAACGGGCCGTGCTGCTGACCATCCTGCTGGAGCCCGCGCTGCTGGCCCTGCGCCGGCTCGCCCAGGAGGCCGAGTCCACGATCCGCCACCGCGGTTGACCCGCCCCGATGACAGCGACGACAGCGATGACAGCACGGGGGCGGGTGGGGGTGCGTGAGTGGCGGGTACTCACCTTGTCCTGCCCTGTGCGGCGGCGTCGGTGGGGGATGGGTGGCTGAGGCCGGGGGGAAGTGAGTGGCCGGCCCTCAGGTGCGCCGGACGCGGCGGATGGTCTTCTCGCGGGTGGAAGGGCGCGGGGCGGAGGCCCTGCGTGCCGCGTGCGGGGAGGCAAGGACATGCAGTTCAGGATTCTGGGCCCGCCCGATCTACTGGACGAGGAGCGAGGCCTTCGGGCGCCGCTGACCAGCCCCAAGCAGCGGCGGTTGCTCGGCGCGCTGCTCGCCCGGCCGAACGCTCCGGTGCCCCGGGAGGAGCTGGTCCGGGAGGTCTGGGGCGGCGATCGGACCCCCAAGCACGCGCGCGCCGCGCTCGGCGCCCATATCGCCGGGGTGCGCTCCACCATCGCGGCGGTGGAGGGACCGGGCGGTGCGCGGGCACGGCTGACCGCCGGCCCGGACGGGCTGCTGCTGCGGGTCGCGGCCACGGAGACGGACAGCGGGCGGTTCGGCCTCGCCCTCGCCCGGGCCGGCCGGCTGCGCCGGAGCGACCCGGAGGGCGCGTACACCGTGCTGCGCGGCGCCCTGCCGCTGTGGCGCGGGGCCGTGCTGGACGGCGGAGGAGGACCGTACGGGCCCCTCGGTGCCGCGCTGGCGGACCGGCTCCAGGACGAGCGGCACCGGGCGCTGGAGCTGCTGTTCGACGCGGCGCTGCGTACCGGACGCCATCGGGAGATTGTCCCGGAGCTGCGGGAGGCCATCGCCGCCCATCCGCTGTGCGAGCGCTTCCATGACCAGCTGATGCTGGCGCTCTGCCGCTCGGGGCGGAGCGGGGAGGCGATCGGGGTCTACACCGAGGCCCGGCGCCGACTCACCGAGGCCCATGGCCACACCCCGCTGCTCCGCGCCCGGCTGGAGCAGATCAGTACCCGGGCCCCGGAGCTGTCCGGGGAGGGCACAGGGGAGCATCCCGCACTCCCGGCGCCTCGGCCGCCGCTGGACGGGCCCGTGCCCGCCGGGCGGCAGCGGTGCGCGGTCGTCGAACGGGAAGGCGGGCCGGCGGAGCGCTCCGTGCTGGGGTTTCTGACCGATCTCCTCAGTGGGCGGGAGCTGTACAGCGGGGGACGGTGAGGGGGAACGGCAAAGCCCCGGGGAGCGGGTTCCCCGGGGCGCTGCTGTGTGGACGGTCAGAGTTCGCTGATGATCCGGGCGGCCACGTCCATGCCGGAGGAGTACGCGGCCTCATGCGAGCCGATCTGGTCCACGCCGTGGCGCTTGGCGTGGAAGTAGGAGCCGCACAGCTTCACCCGGGTGCCGTCGTTGACGTCGTAGATGTGCTGCTGCATCTCGCGGACCGGCACGTCGATGACGGGGTGGGTGTACGGGAACTCGGCGATGACGGTCGCCGGGTCCACCTCGCCCGGGTAGTCCAGTGTGACGAAGTAGTCCTGCTCCGCGGTGAAGCCGTGCAGCTTGTTCATGTAGTAGGCGACATAGGTCTTCGGCTGCCCGTCGACCTCGACCTTGCCGTAGTTCCACGCCTCCCAGCGCTCCCGGTCGGCCGGCACCACGGAGGGGTCGGTGTGCAGAATGACCGTGGAGCCGTTGTAGGCCACCTTGGAGAGCACCTCGGTCTGCCGGTCGCTGGGGTTGTCCAGCAGGGCGAGCGCCTCGTCGGCGTGCGCGCCGATGACCACGTAGTCGAAGCGCTCGGAGCCCCGCGCGGTGGTCACCGTGGCCCCGTCGCCGTCCTGGTGGATCGCGGTCACCGGCTCGGCGGAGCGGATCTCCGGGCCGATCGCGGCCAGCGCCTTGCGCACGTAGGAGACCGAACCGCCGCCCACCGTGCGCCAGTCCACCCCGCGCCCGCCGAGGCCGCCCTCGTCGTGGCCCATGAAGAACGCGATGGCGGTGCTGGCGGGCATCTGCCAGATCAGCTCGGCCGGGATGGACCAGACCGCCGAGCAGAGCAGGATCACATACGAGTGGCGGAACGCCTGGCTGTAGCCGCCCCGGTCCAGGTACTCGCCGAGCGGGATGTCGGCCTTCTTGCGGACGAAGTCCTTGCGCCCCTCGGTGTGGAAGCGCCGTGCCTCCCGCCAGATGGTCAGGAACTCCTCGGAGTAGCGGGCGGTCACCTCCTCCTCGCTCAGGTCCAGCTCCCTGGTCCCGTACTCCAGGCCGCTGTCCCGGTCGAAGAAGTTGAAGGCGCCTCGGTGCTCGACGGTGTCGACGCCCAACTCCTCGAAGAACTCGCAGAGGTTGGTGTAGGCGGGGCGGTTGAAGACGACGAAGGCGGTGTCGATGCCGAGGGTGCGGCCGTTCTCCACCACCTCGACCGTGTTGGCGTGACCGCCCAGGCGGTCCTCCCGCTCGTAGATCGTGAGGTGGGCGCGCTCGCGCAGATGGTAGGCGGCGGAGATCCCGGCGGCACCGGCTCCGACGATGGCCACGCGCGGGCGGGTGGGCTGTGACATGGGGTGTCCTTCGGTGGGGTGGGGCGCGGTCTCAGACGGGGGAGAGGCGCGGGGGCGGGAGCGGGGCGAGGTCGGTGCGGCGCAGGGCCCCCGGGCGGCCGTCCTCGGCGGCGACGGCCACCAGGTGCCCGGGGGCGGGCCGCAGCAGGTCGAACCACCAGCGGGAGGCCGGCCGGTGGGGGTCGTGTACGCGGATGGGGCCGGCGCCCCGGGGGCCGAAGGCGAACGAGCCCAGGTCCCGGGTCAGCCCGGTGCCCAGCGCCTTGAGGTAGGCCTCCTTGAGCACCCACAGCTCGGCGGCGAGGGCGTCCCGGGCGCCGGGGTCCGCGGCGGCCAGCTCGGCCCGTTCGGCGGGGGCGAGCCGGGCCGCCAGCCGCGGTGCCAGCCCGGCGGGCGCGGGATCGGGGCCGGTGTCCACCCCGCACCCCCGGCCCCGGGTGACCACGCAGGCGATCAGCCCGGGGGTGTGCGAGAGGTTGAACCGCAGGCCGTCCCCGTCCCCGGACAGCTCCGGACGGCCGTACGGGCCGGTGGTGAACCGCCAGTGGGCGAGCGGCCGGGACGCGGTGGAGCTGAGCGCGTGCCGGCAGAGCAGCCGGGCGCCCAGGAAGCGCCGGCGGGCCCCCGGGGCCGGGCGCCGGGCCAGGGCGGCCCGTTCCGGGTCGGTGAGCAGCCGGACCCCGCCGAGGGCGGCGGCGAAGCCGTCCACCGCGTACTCCGGCAGCAGCCACAGGGAGGTGGGGTCGTCGTCCATCGGAGGGGCTTCCCGGGCGGTCAGCGGCGGGCGGCGGCGAGGTCGCCGGCGCGCTTGGCGAGCGGGAACTGCCAGTGCGAGAACAGCCGGTCCTCGCGGTGCAGCCGGCGCAGCACCGCCATCACCTCGTCCACCACCGACTGGTCGGTGACCTGCTCGACCGGGTGGACATGGCGGCGCAGCCGCTCCAGCATCAGCAGCAGCAGCGCCCCGCTGGGCAGCGGCGCCTCCGAGACCTCGGTGGAGTGGACGAAGGTGAGCACACAGGCGGAGACCGCGTGCAGCAGGCAGTACTCCTTGGACAGTTCGAACAGCTCGGCCGACTGGGAGTACGCCCGGCCCAGCTCCTCCTTGAGCGCGGCGGCCCGGTCGGCCAGCGATGCCGTCCGGTCCAGCAGCTCCTCGGCCACCTCGGCGGACCGCTCCAGCCGGTCCCGTTCGGTGTCCTCCGCCGCCTCGGCCAGCTCGCGCAGCCGGCGTATCCCGTCCGGGGCGGCGAGCAGCGCGTCGTCCGCGCCCCGGCTGAACAGCTCCTGCCGCCACGGCTCGTAGCGCGGCAGCTCCCGGTCCATGGAGAACAGCACCCCCGCACGGTCGGCGGCGGCCGCCCGGGTCTCGGGCGAGGCGTCCAGGGCGGTGGTCAGCAGGCCGCCCAGCTGCTGGCCCAGGTTGCGCAGGTTCACCACGGTGTTGCCGTCGGCGATATTGGCCACCAGCAGATCGCGCAGCATCTTCTGGTACGGGCCGTAGTGCGGGTGGTCGCGCAGGAAGAACCGCGCCCCGAGCACCGTGTTCAGCTGGGCCATGGTCCGCTCCAGCAGCGTCGGCACCAGGTACTTCACCGCCGACGACCAGACGCTGATCTGCTCCGGGGCGGCCTGGAGGCAGCGCACCGCGCCCAGGCTCATGGCGTCGGCGATCATCAGGTCGGCGAACACCTCGGTCAGCTGGCGGCGGCTGTAGGGGACGTCGCTGACCGCGGTGCCGAAGAGGATCCGGCCCTCGGTGAAGTCCAGCGTCAGTCGCAGCCCGGTGTCCACCGCGGACATCGGCAGGCTGCCGATCACGCAGCGCGCGACCTGGGTGGCCTTCAGCGCGATCTCCAGCCCCTGGCCCTCGGCCCCCAGCAGCGCGCCGTCCGGGACGAAGGCCCGCTCCAGGCGCAGTCCGCTGAGGTCCAGGGCGCGCAGCCCGTGCAGCTTCTCGATCGGCAGCTCCTCGACGGTCTCGGCCGCGAGGGTCCACTTGTCGACGAGGAAGATGGAGTACGCGGCGGGGCCGTTGCGCTTGCCGGTGCGGGCGTGGACGACCATGGTGTCGGCGACGGTGGCGTTGCCGATCAGCCACTTCTCACCGGTCAGCTCCCAGCCGCCCTCCACCTTGACGGCGGTCATCTCGTTGGCGACCAGATCACTGCCGTGTTCGCGCTCGGACAGCCCCCAGGACAGCCCGCCGCCCCGCTTCATCGAGGCGATGGCGGTGCTCTTCTGCTCCTCGGTGCCCGCGATCCACAGCGGCATGAAGCTGAGGTTGGTGATCACCAGCGCGGTGGCGGTGGTGGCGTCCCGGCGGGCGACCAGCCGCATCAGATTGAAGCCGGTCTCCACATTGCCCGCCCGGCCGCCCTGCTCCCCGGGCAGCGAGTACTCGTGTGCACCCCAGCGGCGCAACTGGCTGACCAGGCCGAAGGGGTACTCCTGGTTCTCGTCCAGGTCCAGCACCCGGTGGAAGGACATCCGGCTGCCGTCGTCCGACGGATCACCGAGATACTGCTCCAGATCGGCTGCGAGGGCGGTGAGATCGGCCTGGGACATCAGGACTCCTGTCGGGTCGTCGGCGCCAGCGCCACGGGCAGGGCGGAGAACAGCTGCCCGGACTCCCGCAGTGCCGACACGGCGTCCAGGGCGGGAAGCAGGGCGGCGCCATGGCGCCGGGGGTCCACGCCGTCGGCGCGGGCGAGCAGATAGCCGAGCACGGCACCCAGCCAGCCGGTGGAGCCGGGCTTGGTGCCGTACAGCGGGCGGTGCCGGTTGGCCTGCCAGAGGTGTACGCAGGTGGCGGCGGCGTGCAGCCAGGCGTACCGCTCGGCCGTGTCCACCAGGGCGTTGGGGTCGGCGCCGGGCCGCTGGGCGGCGCGGGTCAGCTCGCCGAGCCCGCCGGTGGCCTCGGCCAGCCGCGTCAGCAGCCCGGCCGTCACCCCGTCCTCCTCCGGTACGTCGTCGGTGACCGCGGCCAGGGCGCCGGGCAGGCCGGCGAGGACCGGGTCGGCGCCCCGGGCGAACAGGTCGAGCCGGTCCGGTCGGTACGGGGGGAGCTCCGCGTCCAGGTCGAAGACCGTGGCCAGGGCGGCCGGGTCCACCGGGGCGCCGGTGCCGGTCAGGGTGGGCAACTGGCCCGCGTAGGACCGGAGGTTGGCCAGGGTGCTGGAGTCGATGACCCGGACCACCCCCGAGTCCCGCGCGAGCTTCTGGAACAGCCCGGCGCCCGGCGCCCCCTCCCGTAGCACCGAGCGGGTGGCCAGCACGGTGCCGCAGCGGCGGATCAGCTCCTCGCAGGACTCCGCCACGATGTGCTTGGCGACCGGGGCCCAGACGCTGAACGCCTCGGGAAAGACGTGCACCCCGCGAGCCGCGGCCAGGGCCACCGCGTCCGCGGCCAGCAGCGCCGCCGAGGCGACGGCCAACTCGCGCCGGGGGTGCGGCGACTCGGTGAGCGCGGTGCGCCCGACCTTGCGGGACGAGGCGAAGTCCAGGGTGAGGCGGACCGCGCTGTCGGCGATGCCGAGGCTGCCGGCCATGGACATCAGCCGTACCGCCTGCTGCGCCTTGACCGCCGCCTCCAGACCCTCGCCGACCTTGCCGACCAGCGCGTCGTCCGGCACCCGCAGCCCGGTGAAGCGCAGCCGGGCCAGGTCGATGCCGCGCATCCCGCCGGTACGGGCGGCGGGCGCGCGCTCCAGCCCGCCGGTCTCCGCCGACGCCGTGTCGAGCAGGACGGCAGAGAAGGCCGCGGGGCCCCGGCCGCCGGTGCGGGCCACCACGTAGACCGCCTCGCAGCGGGTGCCCAGGCCTACCATCCACTTCTCGCCGTCCAGCATCCCGTCGGTCAGCCGCACCTCGCCGGACAGCAGATCGCTGCCGTGCGCCGCCTCGGTGAGCGCGAAGGCCACCGCGCCGCCGCCGCGCAGGATCTGTGCCGCCCGCTCCCGCTGCGCGGCCGAGCCGTGCAGTTGCAGACAGGTCGCGGCGATGATGCTGAACATGGTGCCCGGCATGATGTTGACGTCCCGCCGGGCCGCGCACCGCACCAGGGTCAGACTGCGGTCGAACGACTCGAAGGTGCCGCCCCACTCCCGGGGCAGGTAGTTGAGATGGAACCCGGCGCCCACCAGCGCCTCGCACAGGGCGGTGGGGAACTCGTCCCGCTCGTCCCGGGCCACCGCCGCCGCGAACCCGTGCGGCAGGCTGTCGTCGCCGGGGTCACCGAGCAGCTCCTCCAGCCGCTCCGGGGTCAGCGCCGCGCTCATCGCAGCCCCGCCGGGGTGTCGTCCACCGGGGCCTCCAGCGGCACCGGGCGGTAGTCGCCGACCCCCGCCGGGATGCGCACCCCGGCGCTGCGCAGCTGCGCCAGCCGGGTGTGGAAGGCCGCGCCCAGCATCAGATGGTGGGCCACGTCGGCGACCCGCCGGTTGCCCGGGGTCTTCAGATAGCTGCCGGTCACCCAGTCGTTGAAGCTGCCCATCGCCGGGCCGCACCAGACCTGGTAGTCCATCGTGCGGTCGCTCTCCCCGGTGACCGCCCAGCGCGAGGACATCCCCAGATACCAGCGGAACACCAGCGCCATCCGGCGCTTGGGGCTGCCCGCCGCGCGGGCCAGCTGCTCCGGGTCGCGCCGCTCGAAGTAGCCCACGCACTCCTGCCAGACGTCCTCCAGCGGCCGCCGGAACAGCTGCTGCTCCAGCTTGGCGCGCTCGGCCGCCGGGATCGCCTCGATACCGTCGTAGGCCTGGTACAGCTGGTAGAGCTTCCGGGCCCGCATCGGGAAGAGGGTGCCCTTCTTCAGGACCTGGAGCTCCACCCCCATCTCGAACATATCGGCCGCCGGTGCCATGTCGCAGTCCGCGATACCCGCCTCCGCCAGCATCGCCTTGGCGGCGGTGGACGCCCCGGACTCCACACAGGACTGGTTCACCGAGCCGGTCACCACATAGGCGGCCCCCATGGCGAAGGCGGCGCTCACCGCCACCGGGGTGCCCAGACCGCCGCCGGCGCCCACCCGCACCGGCACCGGGTAGCGGTGCTCGCGCTGCACGGTGTCGCGCAGCCGCAGGATCGTCGGCAGCAGCGCGGGCAGCGGACGGCGGTCGGTGTGGCCGCCGGAGTCGGCCTCCACGGTGATGTCGTCGGCCAGCGGTACGTGATGGGCGAGCGCGGCCTGCTCCTGGGTGATCAGCCCCTGCTCCAGCAGCGAGCCCACCAGGGCCGCGGGCGCCGGGCGCATAAAGCGCTCCGCCGTCTCGGTCCGGGAGACCTTGGCGATCAGCCGGTTGGCGGCCACCACCGTGCCGTCCGCCTCCCGGTAGAGCCCGGCCAGCCGGTAGCGGACCACATGCGGGGTGAGGTCAAGGTAGGCGGAGGCCTCCACACAGCGCACCCCGTGCAGCAGGAACAGCTCCACCGCCTCCCGCTCCAGCCGGTCCTCACTGGGGCTGTGGATGAGGTTGACCGCGTACGGCAGCTCCGGGATCTCGGCGGCGAACCGGCCGAGCGCCTGCTCGATCGTCCTGGGCAGCAGCCCGGCCGCCCCGTAGGAGGCCAGGAAACCCTCCCGGGCCAGGGCGATGACCAGGTCCGCCGAGGCGATACCGCCCGCCATGGCGCCGGCCATATAGGGGCTGCGCACCCCGTGGGCGGTCAGAAAGGCGGCCGACCCCAGCCGGTGCGGCGGCAGCGGTTGGGCGGCGGCGAGCAGCGGCCAGCCGGTGGCGTCCGTACCGGAGACCACCCCGCCGCCGGAGACGGCGCCGATCCCCTCGGGAGTGACGACGATGAAACAGGGTTGGTCGAGGTCGGCGAGGGCGCCGTAGATCCCCGCCGCGTCCGTGCTGGGGTACCGCTCTCCGCGCCAGCGCAGAGGCGTGTCATGAAGGTGATGCATGGGTAGACGAAGCTCCTAGGACTGGGCGCTGGACGGGCGGTCAGGCGCCGGGGCGGACCTCGATGGCCACGTCGGTGAGTTCGTAGATGCGCAGACCCGGCTTGGACAGGTCCGCGTCGGCGATCACGAGCAGCCGGCCCTCCTCGCGGCGGACCTCCTTGATGTGCACGTCGAACCGGAGCTCCCGGTCATGGCGCAGGATCTGGCCTCGGTACTTCCAGGCCGTCTCCACCTCGGTGGCCATCGCGAACCGGGGCCGCTCGAAGCCGGCGGCGAGGTCCTGCTCCAGCACGAACAGCCGCATCGCCTGGAGGATCGCCTCCACACCGAGCGAGCCGGGCATCACCGGGTCGCGGTGGAAGTGGCAGTCGAAGTACCACTCGTCCGGCCGGATGGCGCGGTACCCGTGCAGATACCCCTGGCCGTGCCGGCCGCCGTCGGTGACCAGGTCCACATGGTCCACCAGGGCGAACTGCTCGCCGGGCAGCTTCAGATGGCCGCCGGTCGGGTCGCGGTAGGCGGGGGCGTCCGGGCCGAGTTCGATCCGGCGGACCCGGTCGGGTGCCGGCTGCTCCCGCTCGATCCAGGGGGCCACGTACGTACCGCCGTCCAGACCCACCTGGTTGGCCAGGGCGGCGTCGCTGAAGTAGCCGAACAGCGACTCACCGGTGTAGAAAACCTCACCGTCGGCGGAGAGTTCGTAGCTGAAGTTCTGCAGCACCGCGCCGGAGACCGCGCTGGTCATCAGCAGCTTGGAATGGTGCCGGATGGTCTTGCCGCGCAGGTCCACGTCCTTGACCAGGGTGGCCCGGCCGTCCAGATTGCGGATCGCGTACTGCTCCTCGGGCGCCTCCAGGGTGGCGCCGAGGTAGTAGCCGAGGAAGATCGCGGCCTGGAGGGAGGTCTCCATATAGACCGCGTTCGGCATATGGGGGTGGGAGTTCTGCTGGTAGTACCAGGCGTCGGCCGGTGAGTCGTACTCGGTGACCATCTCCGAGCCAGGGCTGCGCAGATCGCCGCGGGTGCCCTTGAGGGACATCACCCGGTCAACGAACTGGAAGTCGCCATTGGGGATGTAGGGGGCCCGGCTGTCCCGGTAGACCTCGAACTCCGGGCCCATCGCCACGTCCAGCAGCCCCTTGGCGGCATGCGCCAGATGCATCTCGTTGATCATCGCGGCCTCGCCGTCCCGGTTGCGGCGGCCGAGGAACCGCGGGACGCCGCCCAGCTCGGGACGGAAGGGCGTGCCCTCCTTCTCCCGGACCTGGAGGCCCAGCCCCTTCATCCGGATCACCGGCAGATCGCCCAGGTAGATCAGTACGTCGGCGATGACCGTGGCGCGCGGCAGCAGCGTCAGCTCCATCACCTCGACCTCGTAGCGGATCTCCCGGTGCTCCTGGGTGATCTGGCCGCGCACCTGGACCTCGATCGGGACGTCGGTGACGCACTGGAAGCGGGCGTCCGGCAGGGTGAGGTGCATGCCCTGGTGCATCAGATAGATCTGGAGCAGCTGCACCGCGCCCTCGGCGACCAGCGAGCCCGCGAGCACATGGTCGTCCGGGAAGTGGCAGGTGAAGTACCAGGCGTCCGGCTCCAGCCGCTTGGTGGCGCTCAGCGTGCCCAGGCCGCGCGGACCGCCCTTGCGGTCGATGACCACCTCGTCCACCATCCGCAGCCGGGCGTCCGGCAGCCGGATCGCCGGGTTGACCCCAGGGTCCTGGGCGTGGTCCGGGCCGAAGACGTCACCGGGGCGGCCCTCGGAGAGGGTCTGCAGGTCCTCGGCGGTGAGGTGGTTCTTCTCGGTGTACGCCAGGGGCTTGAAGTACCCCTTCGGCAGCGCCGCGCGCTCGGCCTTCTCCTTGTCGGTCATCACCACGCCGAGCGGGGTGGCCAGCTCCTCCTTGCTGAAGAACCCGGCGCAGGCGTCGTGCAGTTCGAGGATCAGCTCGCCGTCGGCGTAGCACTGGTAGCTGAAGAAGAAGAGGGTGGTGTCGCCCTGGTGGACGAAGCGGTCGATGGAGATGTCGTAGCGGAGGGTCTGGCCGGTCCGGGGCAGATTGCCGCGGAAGATCAGGGTGCTGTCCAGCAGGCGGTAGACGCGCTCGCCCTTGTTGCGGAAGTCGATGCCCAGGTAGCTGACCAGCAGCAGGTCGCACTGGCCCGCCTCCACGGTGACGGCCGGCGGTACACCGCCGTCCACCGCGTACCAGGCGTCCTCGGGTACGTCGTACTCGGTGGTGATGGTGGAGGGCTTCAGCTCGCCGGTGGTGCCCTCCAGCGCGGTGACCCGGGAGACGAAGTGGTAGGGCTGCGCGGGCAGCCGGACCCGCTTGGCGTAGCCGTCGACCACGCCGAACTCCGACCCGAAGACCTTGGCGACCGAGCCGACCGCGAACTCCAGCAGATCGGCCTCGTCCCAGATGACCCCCTCCTTGACCGCCCGCTCCGGGGCCGGAGCGGCCGGGGGCAGGGCGGGGGCGGCCGGGGCCGCCAGGGGCGCTACGGGAAGGGGTGCGGGTGGGGCGCTTGCGGCGGGGGTGCCGCCGTCGAGCAGCGCCTCGACCCGGGAGAGGGTGGCGCCCTGGAGGATGCGCTGGGTCTCCATCACCACCGAGTGGGTGGCGACCATCTGCTGCCGGATGTCCCGCACCAGGTCGGCGGCGGGGGTGGGCGAGTCGGGGGCGGGGGGCGAGGCCGAGGTGGTCGCGGGGACGGCGGGGACGGGTGCGGTGGGGGCCGGGGTCGCGGGGACGGCTGGGGCTGCGGTGGGGGCCGGCGGCGCGGTGTCCTCCCCGTGCGGTGCGGGCACCCACGGCAGGAAGGAGACCGGGTCGCCGTCGAAGGCCATGGCCTCCGCGTCGGCGAGAGTCGGATCGGCAGGCATGGCGGGGTCCTCCGGCGGTACGGGCGGTACGGGCAGGACGGGCGCGGACGGTACGGCGGGGCGGGGGGTGCCCGGGCCCACGGCGGCCGGGCGGGCGGTGGCCCTCTCGCCGTCCGGCACCGGGGCGGCACCGGCGGCGACCGGGCCCGGTCGGGTGCCGACGGCGTGGGCGGTGGGTGCACCCGAGGCGGCGAGTACGGCGGGGACGGCGTCCGCGGCCGCACCCGCGGACGCCGTCGCGGTGGCGATGTCCCGGGCCAGGCGGGCCGGGAGCGGGTCACCGCCACCCACATGGAAGCGGTGGACGGGGGCGGTGTGCACACTGGTCGTCGGGGACTCCAGCAGCGCGGAGAGGTCCAGATCCAGGCCGTTGCCGACCAGCCGGGCCACCAGCCGGGCGACCGACCGGGCCGCCGGCACCCCGCGCCGGTCCACCGGGACCGCCACATGCGGGGCGTCCCCCAGGGTGTCCTGGATCCAGCGCGAGCAGGTCGCCCCGGGGCCGACCTCGACGAAGTAGCGGTACCCCCGGTCGTGTGCGTCCCGCACCAGTTGGGCGAAGTCGATGGTGGAGCGCAGGGTCCAGGCGATCCGGCGGGCGATCTCGCTCCGCTCCAGGGCCGGGAGGGCCTGGTAGTCGTAGGCGCTGAACAGCTCCAGACCGCCGGACGAGCCGGTGGGGTAGTCGTTCAGCGCGGCCAGGCCGTCCAGCTCGGCGTCCACGGCCGGGCAGTGCATCACCACGTTGACGGGTGAGCGGGCCGCCGGGCAGCCGATCTCCTTCACCAGCGCCTTGCACTGCTCGGGGTCGCCCGCGATCACCAGCTCGGCCGGGGTGTTCACATGGGTGAGGTAGACCCGGTCGTAGCGGGGCAGGGCGGCGCGCACCGTGTCCGCGTCGGTGAGCAGCACATGGCTGGCCCAGAGCGAGGCGTCCCGGGCGGAGTCCGGCAGCTGCCACAGCTCGCGCACGGTGCGCCGGGGACCGCACAGCCGGTCCTTGAAGACCGGGGTGTCGCTGATCAGGTCGTCGCGGCGGCCGGCCCGCTGCCAGCCGCCGGTGGCGAACAGCATGCTCGACTCGCCGAGGCTGTAGCCGAACGCGCCATGCGGCCGGACGCCCAGCACCTCGCGCACCAGATCGGTGTAGAGCAGCGCGAAGTTGGTGCCGGTGGCCAGCATGAACGGCACATCCTCGCCGAGCCCGGCCTCCAACTCCATCAACTCCCGCCGCCCCAGGGCGCTCTGGGCGCGCGGGTAGAGCGAGGCGGCGCGCAGCTGGCGCTCCGGCTCGGTGGCGTCCTCCTCGAACCGGTCCAGCAGTCCGGGGAAGGCGCGGAAGAAGTCCTGGCCGAGACCGGGGTACGAGTTGAAGGCGCCCGGGTAGACCAGGGCGACCTTGCCGTCCGGGCCGATCGGCCGCGCGGTGGAGTAGCTGCCCGCCGGGGTGGCCCACTCGCCGCCCTTGGCGTGCACCCCGGGCAGATCACGGGCGGCCAGCCGCAGTTGGGCCAGCAGCTCGTCCCGGTCCTGGCCGACCAGCACCACCCGGGGCCCGCTGCCGCTGAGTTGGCGGGCGGCCTGGCGGGCCAGGGCGTACGGGTCGCCGTCGGCCACCAGCTCCGTATGCCGCTCGACCGAGGCGAGCAGCGCGTCGAAGGAGTCCGCCGACAGCGGCAGTACGACCGGTCCACCGGCCCGCCGCCAGTCGGCCGGGGCGACCCGGCCCCGGGTGGCGTCGGCGGAGAGCACCAGATGCCCATGGGCGCCGGAGGGTCCGACGAAGTCCACAGCGGCGTACCGGCGTCCACCGGTGCTCCGGCGCATCCAGGGCCGGGAGGCGGTGGGTACGTAGAGCGCCGAGGCGCCGAAGTCGCCGGCCAGCTCCTCGGCCGGGCGGGTCCAGCCCTCGGTGCCGGGCAGATAGCCGTGGTGCAGGCAGAGCACGGTGCGGATCAGCCCGGCCATGGTGGCCGCGCATCCGGCGTCACCGACCAGGGCCTTGGCGCTGCCCAGGGCGACGCTGCCGCTCCCGGCCGGGTAGACGCGGGCGAGCGCCGCGATCTCGGCGCGGTCCTGGACCTCGGTGCCGCCCGCGTGGGCCTCCAGATAGCCGATGTCGGCCGCGGTGACACCGGCGGCGGTCAGCGCCTCCTCGGCCGCCGCCGCCAGGACCGCCGCATCGGCCTCCGGCAGCGCGCCGTCCACCGGGGCGGCGTGCCGGATGGCGACCGCGTCCAGCCGGGCATAGGCGGGGCGCTCCCGCTCCCCGGGCCGGGTGACCACCAGCGCCCCCGCGCCCTCGCCGATCCGCCGGCCCCGGGCGCCCTCGGCGAAGGTCAGCCCGGCCTCGGCGACCACGTCCGGGCGCAGCAGCAGGTTCTCGGCCGAGCCGGCCAGGTCGACCGCGCCGACCAGCACCGCCTCGATACCGGGGTCGAGCAGCAGCAGTCGCGCCACCTCCAGTGCCTCGGCGGTGCCGGAACCGTCGGAGGAGACCGTGAAGGAGGGGCCGGTCAGGTTCCAGAGCGAGGAGATACGGCTCGCCATGACGTTGCCGATGAAGCTCAGCACCTCGTTGGCGACGATGGGGTCCACCACCGCGTCCCGGCCCGCCGCGCTCACCGCGGCCAGCCGCTCCTCGTCCACCGCGACCCCGGCCCGGGCGAACTCCTCGCGGACGAAGGCGCCCAGGCTGCGGCGGGTGAGCCGCAGATGGGTCATCGGCTCGATCTCCATCCCGACCACCACCGCGATCCGGCGGGGCTCGGGCGCGCCGCCGCCGGGGGCCGTGGCGCGGCTGAACCCGGCGTCCCGCAGCGCCTCGTCGGCGACCTTGGTGACCAGGGCGTGCTGGAGGTTGTACGTCCGCAGGTCGGCCGGCGGGATCTTCAGGTCCACCGGGTCGATGCCGAGGCCGTCCACGAACGCGCCGTACGGCAGCGCGTCCGGCGAGACACCGGTGGCGGCCTCCAGCGAGCCGCCGCGGGTCTGGTCCAGCCCGCGCCAGCGCCGCTCGGGCAGCGGGACGAGGGAGCCGGCGCCCCGGTGGACCGCCTCCTCGAAGGCGTCCAGCGACTCCAGCGGGCCGAAGTGGGCGCCCAGTCCGACGATGTCCAGCGCGGGTACGGGGGTGGGCTCGGCGTCCCCGGTGGCGCCGTCCGCCGCGGTGGCCGCCTCGGAGAGCACCACATGGGCGTTGGTGCCGCCGAAGCCGAACGCGGAGACCGCGGCCCGGCGGGGCCCCTCGCCCTGGGGCCAGGGGCGGCCGGTGCGGACCAGCGAGCCTTCGCCGACCCGTCCGTCCTTGGAGGCCACCGGCTGCTCGACGCCGGTGGTCGGCGGGATATGGCCGTGGCCCATGGCCAGGATGACCTTCAGCAGGCTGCTCAACCCCGCCACGGTGAGGAGATGGCCGATGTTGCCCTTCACCGAGCCGACCAGCGGGACCCGGCCCGCGCCGCCGAAGAACTCGGCGACCGAGTCCGCCTCGGTGGCGTCCCCGATCGGGGTGCCGGTGGCGTGGCACTCCAGGTAGTCCACGGTGGCCGGGTCCACCCCGGCGTCCGCGTAGGCCTGCTCGTACGACTGGAGCTGCCCGCCGCCGCGCGGGACCAGCAGATGGCGCCCGCTGCCGTCGTTGGTGAGCCCGATCCCGTCCACCACCGCGTACACCCGGTCGCCGTCCCGTACCGCGTCGGCCAGCCGCTTCACCGCGACCATGCCGGCGCCCTGACCGGTGAGGATGCCCCCGGAGCGGCTGTCGAAGGGCTGGCTGAAGCCGTCCCGGGGATAGGCCTGGAGGTCGGAGAAGGAGAGGTGGATCAGGGTGGGGTCGGGCGCGCAGACCCCGCCCGCCAGCACCAGATCGGCCTGGCCGGCGGCCAGGTGGTCGCAGGCCAGCTTGAGCGCGTACAGCGCGGAGGAGCAGGCCGCGTCCAGGGCGTAGCGGGGGCCGCCCAGGCCCAGGGCGCCGGCGGCGACCGAGGCCGGTGAGCCGCTCACCCGCAGGTCCTCGGGGCGCAGCCGGGACGGGTCGATCCGCCGGCTCTCGTCGGCCAGCGCGCCGAGCGCCGGGTGCCCGGCCCGGCGCAGGCCCTCCAGGACCGCTTCCCGCACCAGGGGGACGCTGACCCCGGCGGAGGCCGGGGTGGGGAAGGAGTAGTTGCCCAGGATCAGCCCGGTGCGAGCCAGGCCCTCGGGGCGCTCCAGCTGCCCGCTGTCCCGCAGCGCCTCCCGGGCCACATGCAGCGACCAGTGGAAGATCCGGTCCAGGCCGGCGAGGTGGCCGGGGTCCAGCAGAAAGCCCTCCGGGTCGAAGGCGAAGTCGGTGACAAAGCCGCCCCGGGTGCAGTAGACGGCGTGCCGCGGGTCGGCGTCCCGTGCGTCGATGCCGGGCCCGAAGACCCGCTCGCCGCCTTCCGCGCGGCTGTCCGTCCCGGCGCGGAGGTTCCGCCAGAACTCGGCAGGGCTGCCGGCCCCCGGGAACAGGCAGGAGAGGCCAACGATGGCGTACTTGCTCATGAGAGCTCTACGGTCCCTTCTTGGGGCGGGCCGGCCCGGGCGGCGCGGGGGAGGCGCCGTCCGGGCCGGACCCGATCGCGTGCGTCGGGTACGAAGGGGGGATCAGCCGCTGATGAACTTGGCCGCCAGCTGGGGCGCGGAGACCACGGAGACGTCCTCGAAGCGGGTGATCACCTCTCCGCCCGGGGTGCACGCGGTGATGGTGAGCGAGGCGCCGGAGCCGGTGGAGGCGGTGGAGGAGGAGGCGGCGGGCTCGACCACGACCACGAAGGGCTCACCGTCCGGCAGCGGCCGGTGCAGGTCCGCACGGCCGACCGACAGCGGCAGACCGGCCGTGCCCCGGAACAGCCGCACCCAGACCAGACCCGCCTGGAGCAGCAGGTCCGCCGCGCCGGGGGCGAACCGGCCGCCCGCGAACGCGCCTCCGGCGGTGCGGAGTTCGGTCAGCTCGCACTCCAGGACCAGCCGCTGGGCGGTCTCGTCCTCGGCCAGTACCCGGCGCACCCCGCGCAGCGAGGGGCCGTGGAAGAGGGTGCCGTCGCCGTAGAGCTCGTCGGCGGAACGGCCGCTGCCGAGGGCGGGCAGCGCGCCGGGGGAGACCGGGGCGAGCGCGGCCGCCGGGTCGAGGACCGCCCCGTAGTGCGGCCGCACGGCACCCTGGGCGTCCGTGGACCGGATCGCGCCGCGCACCGAGGTGCCCTCGGCGGTCAGCTCCAGGGCGATCCGCTCCGGCTGGGAGCCGTCGAAGACGATGCCCTTGTGTACGGAGAAGTCCCGGACCTGGCGCACCTCGGCGCCGTGGATCCGCTCCGCCGCCCCGATCATCCAGCCGAGCGCCAGCACCGCCGGGAGCACCGGGGCCTGCCCGATGACATGGTCGGCGAGGATCGGCTCGCCCTCCAGCGGGGCCGTCGGCCGCTCCACCACGGTGGCGGTGGGAACGGTCCGCTCCGGCACCGACAGCGGGGTGGTCGGGCCCAGCACGGTCACCACGTCACCGGCACGGTCGGGGGCGAACTGCTCGGTGAACAGCCGGGCACCGGTGTCCACCGGGATGAGCGTGAGGCCGCGCTCCCGGAAGACGGCCTTGACCTCGGGGGAGACCATGCCGCTGTCCCAGGCGCCCCAGTTGAGCGAGGTGACCCGGGCCGCCGGGTGGCGCTGCTTCCAGGCGGACGCCCAGGTGTTCAGCACCTCGTTGGCCATCGCGTAGTCCGACTGGCCGCGGTTGCCGAAGAAGCCGGCCACCGAGGAGAAGAGGACCACATGGCGCAGGGCGCCGGTGTCCAGCGCGGCGGTCACCGCGCGCAGCCCGGTCAGCTTGGGCGCGAACACCCGCTCCACCTCGGAGGCCTTCTTCTGGGCGATCAGCTGGTCCGCGAGGACCCCCGCGCCGTGCACCAGACCGGTGACCCGGTCCCGGTGCGGGGCGAGGGCGGCGGCGGTGGCGACCGGGTCGGTGATGTCCGCGGCCAGGTACTCCACCTCACTGCCCGCGGCGCTCACCTCGGTGAGGGTGGCGCGGATCTCGCGGGCGCCGACGACGCCCTGGTAGAGCTGCTCCACCCGCTTGGGGGTGGGCTTCTCGCCCGCCGACTTCAACCGGGCGGCCGCGGCGGCCTTCAGCGCGGCGGTGTCCACGCCCTGGGCCCAGTCCGGCTCGTCCGCCAGCGGGGTGCGGCCGAGCAGCAGCAGACCGGGACGGTACCGCCGGGCCAGCTCGATCACACAGGCGGCGGTGATCCCGCGCGCCCCGCCGGTGACCACCAGCACGTCGTCAGCGGTCAGTTCCGGCACCTCCGCCGTCTCGGCAGCGGTCGGCAGCTCCTCGGCGAGGGTCAGCCCGACCCGCCGGGCCCCGTCCAGGCCGACCTGCACCGGGTCGGTGACGGCGTCGCCCAGTTCGGCGAGAAGCAGCTCGGCTCCGGTCTTCGGGCTCAGCGCCGGGGCCAGGTCGACCGCCCGGCAGAACAGCTCCGGCGCCTCCACGGCCAGCGTCTTGACCAGCCCCCCGGCGCCACCGGCCGGGGCCAGCTCCTCCGCGACCCCGCCGAGCCCGAAGGCCCCGTCCAGCCGGGTGACGGTGAGGAAGGCGGCGCGACCGGAGGCGGCGGCGGACGTCAGGGGCCGGACCGCGTGCTTGGCGACCAGCAGGGTGTGCGCCAGCCGCCGCACCCCGTCGGACCAGTCCCCCTCACCCGCGGCGGTCAGGTCGATCACGGTGCTGACCCGGTCGGCAAGGATCTCCTCCATCCGCTCGGCCAGCTCGGTCACGCCCCAGCCGCTCAGCGCATGGTCCTTCACCCCGCTGGCCCGCTGGGCCACCCCGGGCAGCCGCAGTACGTGCACCCGGCGGCCGGACTCGATCAGTCGCTGGGCCAGCACCGGCGCCAACTCGGCGCCGTCGTCCACGATCAGCGCGCCCGAACCCTCGGCGAAGGCGCCGACCAGCTGGTCCGGGGTGGGCAGGGTCACCAGGGCGGCCTGCGCCCGGCCTATGCCGCCACCGGTCGGGGCGGCCGGGTCGGAAGCGGCCGGCTTGGCAGCGGCCGGTGCGGGGGAGGCGGCGGTGCCGGCCGGGGCGGTGCCGGCCGACGGGGTGGCTGCCCCGCTGGTGAACTCCACGATCTGGCGGAGGGTGCGGAGTTCGGCGAGCTGCTCCGGCCCGGCGGTGATGGCTCCGGGGAAGCGTTCTTGGAGGATGCCCATGATTTCGACGCGTTTGATGGAGTCGATGCCGAGGTCGGCTTCGATGTCCATGTCGAGTTCGAGCATGTCGGCGGGGTAGCCGGTCTTGAGGGCGACGACATCGAGGAGTGCGGTCTGGGCGGTGGCGGTGTCGGGGCCGGTGAGTGCGGCCTGGGTGGCGGCGGGGGCGGTCTGGGTGGTGGCGGTGAACTCGACGATCTGGCGGAGGGTGCGGAGTTCGGCGAGTTGTTCGGGGCCGGCGGTAATGGCTCCGGGGAAGCGTTCTTGGAGGATGCCCATGATTTCGACGCGTTTGATGGAGTCGATGCCGAGGTCGGCTTCGATGTCCATGTCGAGTTCGAGCATGTCGGCCGGGTAGCCGGTCTTGAGGGCGACCACGTCGAGCAGCGCGGTCTGGGCGGTGGTGGCGTCGGGCCCGGTGGGGGCGGCGGGGGCCACAGGGGCCGCCTGGGTGGAGATGGCAGCGGTGGTGGCGGTGAACTCGACGATCTGGCGGAGGGTGCGGAGTTCGGCGAGCTGCTCCGGCCCGGCGGTGATGGCTCCGGGGAAGCGCTCCTGGAGGATGCCCATGATCTCGACGCGCTTGATGGAGTCGATGCCGAGGTCGGCTTCGATGTCCATGTCGAGTTCGAGCATGTCGGCCGGGTAGCCGGTCTTGAGGGCGACCACGTCCAGCAGCGCGGCCTCGGCGGTGGTGGCGTCGGGCCCGGTGGGGGCGGCGGGGGCCACCTGGATCGGGGCTGTGGGTGCGGGCTGGGCGGGGGCCGCGGGGGCGAGGGGCTGCGGGGCGGGGGCCAGGGCGGCGGGGATCTGGACGGGGGCGGGCCGGTGGAGGGCGGGCGCCGCGGGCGGGGCCGGTACGGCGGGTGGTACGGGGGTGGGGGCCGTCGGGGCGGGGGCGGCGCCGAACTCCAGGCCGGCCAGGTCGCGCAGGATCTCGTTGGCCCGCAGATGGCTGCGGCCGATGTCCAGGCCGTGCTCCTTGACGGCGTTCACCCCGGCCAGCACCTGGTGCACCTGGCCCTGGGCGGCGGCCCGCTCCAGCAGCCCGGCCAGCCGCTCCGCGCTCTGCAACTGGCCGGTGAGGTAGTCGTCGTGCAGGGAGAGGTGGTCGGCCACCAGACCGGCCAGGCGATCACTGTCCACGTGAGGGGTCTCCAAGGCGGTGGGTGCGGGCACGGCCGGGGCCGGGGCGGTGACTGGCCGGACGGCCGTGACCGTCGACGCGGCGACCTGGGCGGCCGCCCGTACCGGTGCGGGGGTCGGCAGTGGCGCGGGCCGGGGGGCGGGGATCGCCGGCAGTGCCGTCGCGGCGGCGGGCGCCGGGGCGGCGGCCTGCCCGGGTACCACCGGGGCGGCGATCCGGTAGCCGTGGTCGATCGCCTCGCGGTACGCGGCCCGCCGCTCGGGCGAGACGTAGTTGATGCCGTTCAGCAGAATGGACATGCCCTTGGTGGGCTCGGCCACCGGCGCCGGGGCGGTATAGCGGTCGGTGGTCTCCAGCGGCAGTCCGAGGACCGCCAGTTGGGCGACGGCCTGCTTGACGGCGGCGTCGGCGTCGCGGCCCGGGCCGGCGTCGAGCGCCACCACCCAGTGCTCCCGGTCGCCGAGGATGCGCCGCACCAGCTGGGTGAGAACGTTCTTGGGCCCGAACTCCACGAAGACCCGGAACCCGGCGGCGTACATCTCCTCCACCCGCCCGGCGAAGTCCACCGGGTTGACCAGCTGTTCGGCCAGTAGGGCGCGGTTGGCGGCGATGTCCTCGCCGTAGCCCGCGCCCCGGGTGTTGGCGAACACGGTCCCCCGCGGCCGGCCGACCTCGACCCGCTCCACCTCGGCCCGGAACGCCTCCAGCGCGTGGCCGACCAGGGGCGTGTGGAAGGCCGCCGAGACCGGCAGCCGGCTGGCCCGCAGCCCCGCCTCCTTGGCGGCGGCGACCAGCAGGTCCACCTCGGCGGTGGGGCCGCCGACCACGATCTGGTCCAGCGCGTTGCGGTTGCAGACGACCACCCCCGGCCGGTCGGCCAGCAGTGCGGCGACCCGCTCCTCGGGGGCGGAGACCGCGGCCATCGCCCCGGGGTCGAACCCGGCCTCCGGCGGCGGGGCCATGGCCTTGCCCCGGGCCCGGGCGAGGGTGAAGAACGCCTCGTCGTCCAGGGATCCGGAGGCCCACAGCGCGGTCAGCTCACCGAAACTGTGGCCGAGGAACCCCTCGGCGGCGAAGCCCAGTTCGGACAGGTAGCGGAACTGGCCCGCGGAGAGCGCGCCGATGGCCGGCTGGGCGTACGCGGTCGCCCGGAGCGCGGCCTCCTGCTCGGCCGGGACCTCCGCCCCGAACAGCGGCGGCGGGAAGGCGACCCGGGACAGCGGGGTCTCGCCCGGCGCGGCGGCGTTGGCCCGGTCGAAGGCGGCCCGCAGCGGGGGCAGCGCCATTACGGCGCTCCGGCCCAGGTTGACGTACTGGCTGCCCTGTCCCGCGAAGAGCGCCCCGACCCGGCCGGCCGGTGCGGCCCGGCGGCGGTAGTGCAGGCCCTTGGGGTGCGACCACGCCTCGGCGTCGGGGCGGGCGCGCAGTTCACCGAGGGCCAGCTCGCGCAGGGAGGCCAGCTCATCGGCGGTGCGGGCGACCAGCGCGAGGCGGGCGTGGCCCTCGGGGGCCGGGCCGCCGGTGGCGGGCGCGTCGGCGGCGAGCAGCGCGGTGAGGGCGGCGGTGTCCGGGGCGTGCCACAGCTGGACCGCGGCGACCGGGTAGGTGACCTTCAGATCGTCGCCGTCGCCGTGCTCCTCCAGCACCATGTGGAAGTTGGTGCCGCCGAAGCCGAACGAGGAGACGGCGGCCCGGCGCTTGGGGCGCTCCGGGTCGCGGATCCAGGGGCGGGCCTCGGTGTTGACGTAGAACGGCCCGGAGGCGAAGTCGATGGCCGGGTTGGGCTCGTTGACGTTGATGGTGGGCGGCAGGACCTTGTGGTGCAGGGCGAGTGCCAGCTTGATCAGCCCGGCCGCCCCGGCCGCCGCCTTGGTGTGCCCGATCTGGGACTTGACGCTGCCCACGGCCGCGTACTGCCGGTGGTCGTTGCCCTCGGAGACGACGGCGGACAGCGCGCTGAGCTCGGTGGCGTCTCCGACCGCGGTGCCGGTGCCGTGCGCCTCGAAGAGCTCGATGCTGGACGGGAGGCAGTCGGCGTCCTCGTACGCCCGGCGCAGCGCGACGACCTGGCCCTCCTTGCGCGGGGCGTAGATCGACTTGAACCGGCCGTCGCTGGAGGTGCCCATACCGCGCAGCACCGCGTAGATCCGGTTGCCGTCGCGCTCGGCGTCGGCGAGCCGGCGCAGCGCGAGCATCCCGATGCCCTCGCCGATCAGGGTGCCGTCGGCGTCCTTGTCGAACGGGCGGATCCGCCCGGACTTCGACAGGGCCGGGGTCTTGCTGAAGCAGAGGTACATGAAGATCGTGTTCTCGGCGTCGCAGCCGCCCACCAGCATGGTGTCGGAGCGCCCTTCGAGCAGTTCGCTCACCGCTGTGCGGACCGCGCCGAGGGAGCTGGCGCAGGCGGCGTCGATCGTCATGTTGATGCCGCCGAGGTCCAGCCGGTTGGCGACCCTGCCCGCCACCACGTTGCCCAGCATCCCGGGGAAGGAGTTCTCCTCCCACGGGGCGTACGCCAGGCGGAACTTGGCGGTGATCTCCTCGGCGTCCCGCTCGGACAGGCCGCAGCTGCGGACGACCTCCTTGAGCACCGGGCTCTGGAGGCGGGCGGTCAGCGGCTGGGTGAGCTGGTTGGCGCCGGTGATGCCGAGGACCACGCCGGTGCGCGAGGCGTCGTACCAGGGCTGGTCGGCGCCGGCGTCCTTCAGCAGGTCGCGCGCGACGACCAGGCTGAGCAGTTGGAGGACGTCGGTCACCTCCAGGGTGTTCGGCGGCAGGCCGAACTCCAGGGGGTTGAACGGGACGTCGGGGATGAAGCCGCCGCGCTTGGAGTAGGTCTTGTCCGGCACGGTGGGGTCGGGGTCGTAGTGCTCGTCCACGTCCCAGTGGCCCGCGGGCACGTCGTCGATGCAGTCGGCGGCCGAGACGACGTTCGCCCAGAAGTCCCGCACGTTGCTGGACTTGGGGTAGAGCGCGGAGAGGCCGACGATGGCGATGGGGTCCCGGGCGAGCCGACGGTCGAGGTCGGGTTCCTGCGAAGGGTTCACGGCAAGTCTCTCTGGATCTGGGCGAACAGGGACTCGGTTCGGGGCACGTCGGCCCCGGCTCCGGCGCGGAGGGGCCGAGGGGCCGCGGGGGCTGCGGGGGCTGCGGGCAGGTCGTCCTCAGGGGCGGAGGAGGGGCCGCCGGGACCGGTGGTCTCGCGGTGGCGGCGGTACGGGCGTGGTGCGGGCGGTCGTACGCCGGGAGCGGCCGGCCCGGTTGTGGCGCGGGGGCCGAGATGTCCTGGGGCGGCCGGGTACGGGGCGGGACCTGCCGGGAGTGCCGGGTTCGGCCGGGGGCGCGCGGCGCCGCCCGTCGGTGGGCCGCACGGGGCGGCCGGGCCCCGGCTCGTCTCCGTACGGCCGAGCGCTGTACGGGCCGGGTAGAGCCCGGGAGCGCGGTCACCGGAGCCGTGGCCACCGGTCCCGTACCGTCACCGGTCCCGTACCGTCACCGGTCCCGTACGACCACCGGGCGCTGAAGTCGGCGCGGGCGATGGCCCGCGCGGCCCGGGGGCCGGGGCGGCCAGGCCCACGGCGGCTAGGCCGCGGCGGTGTGCTTCTGGCTCTCCTCGGCGATGTGCGCGGCGAGCGCCTCGATGGTGGGGTGGTACCAGAGCGCCGTGGTGCCGAGCTCGAAGCCGAGCCAGGTCTCCATCTCACCGGCGATGATGAGCGCCTGGGTGCTGTCCAGGTCGAGCTCGTCGAAGTACTGGTCGGGCGGAACGTCGGCCGGTGCCACGCTGAGCCGCTGGGCGATCTCCTCGATCAGCCACTTCTGGGCTTCCTCGGCCGATATGTTCTTCGCCATTTCCCGTCCTCTCGAAATGTCTGCTGCCCGCGTCCGGGAAACATCAGGGAATTCCCCGGGGCACGCCTCTCGTCCGAGGCGCCGAAGGGTGGTGAGCGGGGGAGTCGGGGCGGTAGCGCGCCCCGGGCCGTCCCGAGATCCGTGACCCTAGGACGGCACCCGTCGCGGAGCAACCGGACCCGGCCCGCGCCAAGGCGGGCCGATGCCCTTTCCGAGCGGAATGTCAGCGGCGTGACCGGTAACGGCCACGCTGAGCTGGGCTGATAAGCGCTGAGGGGGAGGGATGGCAGGCGCTGTCAGCCTGCCGTAAGGCTGTCAGCGGCCGTGTCAGGCAGTCGTGTCAGCGCGGCCATGTCAGCCGGTCGCGGCGGGCCGTCAGGCCGGAGGCCGGGGCGGGGTGGTGCGGGCGAGGTCGGCGGCGAGCCCGGCGAGGGAGCCGGACGGGGTGGCGGCGAGCTCGGTGACGGCCCGGCGCAACGGCAGCGGCAGACGGCCGCAGACGGCCGCCAGCTCCTCGGCCGCGCCCGGTTCGGCGGCCGTGCGCTCGGTGCCCAGGTGCGTCACGATCAGCTCCTGCGCCTCCTCGGCGGTGAGCGCGCCCAGGCCCAGCGAGAGCGCGCCCTCGCGGGTCTCCAGGTCGGCCAGCGGGGTCCGGCTGGTGGCGACCACCGCGTTGCCGGGGGTGCCCGGCAGCAGGCAGCGGACCTCGGAGGCGTTCTCCACGTCGTCCAGCACCACCAGGAAGCGGCGCCCGGCCAGCAGGCTGCGGAAGAGGGCGGTCACCTCGTGCGGGGTGTCGGGTATCCAGTCGTCGCGTACGCCCAGGGAGCGGATGAAGCCGGTGACCACCGTGCACGGGGTCACGGTCCGCTGCTCGGGGTCGACGCTGCCCTGGAGGCTGGCGTAGAGCTGCCCGTCGGGGAACTCGGCGAGCCGGTGGTGGGCCCAGCGCACCACCAGGGCGCTCTTGCCGATGTCCGCCGGGCCGTGCACCACCGCGATCCCCGGGGAGCCGTGGCCGCCGTGCCGCTGGAGCAATGCACGGTCCAGGGAGGCCAGTTGGCGGGCCCGGCCGGTGAAGGGGGCGGGTACCAGGGGAAGCTGGGCGGGCGCCCCGATGCTGGGCGAGCGGCCCGCCGGGGCGGCCGCCGGGTGGACCGGGCCGGGGGCGCCCGCGCGGGGCAGCGGGCCGGACGTCCGCGACCTCGGCGACCGAGGTGCGGGGATGGCGGAGAGAACCCGCTGCTCCGGGGCGCCGCCGCCCCGCAGGACGGTCTCCCGCGCCCGCCGGATGTCGTCGCCCGGCTCGACGTCCAGCTCCTCCTTCAACCGGGTGCGCAGCTCGGCGAAGAGCTGGAGGGCCGCCGCCCGGCGGCCGGAGCCCGCGAGCGCCAGCATGATGCGGGCCTGGAGGGGTTCATGCAGCGGTTCCTCGTACGAGGCGGTACGCAGATGCTCCACGGCGAAGCCGGGCCGGTCCAGCCGCAGGGCCAGGTCGGCGGACTCGATGGCCACGTCGATATGGCGCTGGGCCACCCGTACCACCGAGGGGTGGTGCCAGAGCTGGGGCAGGTCGTGCAGCAGCCGGCCCTGCCAGCAGTGCAGGGCCTGCCCGTAGAGGTCGAGCGCCACCAGCGGTTCATGGGTCACGGTCCGGCGGGCCAGGGCCACCCGGTCCTCGAACCGGCACAGGTCCAGCCGTACGTCCGTACTGTTGAAGACATAGCCGCCGCGTACGGTGCTGATCCGCCGGGCGGTGGCGGTGGCCGCCCCGGCGGAGGGCTCCACGATCCGGCGCAGCCGGGCCACATGGGTGTGCACCAGCTGCGGATAGGAGGACGGGGCCTCGCCGTTCCACAGCACGTCCGCGATCTCCTCGTGGCTGACCGTCCGGTCCGGCTGGACGGCGAGCAGCCCGAGCAGGGCGCGCTGCTTGCTCGGCAGCGGTACGGGCCGGTCGGCCGAGAGCACCGCGAGCGGCCCCAGTACCCGGATCTCCTGGGCGGCCGGCCCGGTATCCGGCGCGGAGCCCGGCTCGTCCGGTGGATCCGCGGGCCGCCAGCCGACGACTTCGGCGATCCGCGTCAGCGTCTCGCGCCGGGGCGTCTTCACCTGGCCGTGCTCGATATGGCGGATGGTACGCACACTCACGGAAGCCCTTCGCGCCACCTCTTCCTGGGTCAGTCTCGCCCTGGTGCGCGCGGTGCGCAGTTCAGAACCTCGTATAGTTCTCAACTAATCCCCCGTCCTGAGCGGGTCGGCGAAGAAAAAAGAAAACCCGCCGGTTTCTTTCCGCTCGGCTCCTGGTCGTTCCCTTGCGCAGAGATTATGGGAAAGGGTCGTCGGCCATACGGAGATCGTGCGGTCCGGTGGCCCGGACCGCACATTCCCGATCAATGCACCGGCGGCGCGATTCCCATCAACTCCCCGGTTCCGGCGGTCCGATCAACTCTCCGGTGCCCGGTGACCCGATCGATTCCCGGTGCCCGGTGGCCCGATGGATTCCCCGGTGCCGTCGGCCCGGGGCGGGGGTCATACGGCGGCTGCCGGGCTTTCCGCGGCGGGCCGCGCCTGTGTGCCCGGCCCGGGCTCCGCGGTGTCCGGCTGCTCGGGCGACCTGCGCACCAGCACCAGCACCAGCACCCCGGCCAGCACCGCCGCGAGGCCGCTCACCAGGAAGGCCCGGTCGAGCCCGGCGGCGTAGGCCTGCTCGATCACCCGCTCGCCCGTCTCCCGTGCCCCGGCGGGGAGTTCGGCGATCAGGCGGGCCGACTGGCCGCCGGTGGCCAGCTCGGCCACCGCGTCGGAGTCGGGGAACACCCCGCTGTCGGCCGCCTTCCGCCCGATCACCCCGGACAGGATGGCGCCCACCACCGGGATGCCGACGGCGAAGCCGAGCTGCCGGAAGGTGTTGGCCGCGCCGGAGGCCATGCCCGCCCGGCTGGCCGGGGCCGCGGCCAGGGCGGCCGAGGCGAGGATCGGCGAGGCGATGCCGACGCCCACACCGCTCAGCAGCATGCCGGGGAGCAGCGCCGTCCAGCCGGATGTCGCGGTCAGCCGCATCTCCAGCAGGGTGCCGGCGCCGATCAGCAGCAGACCGATGCCGATCGGCCACTGCGGGGCCACCGAGGAGAGGAACCGGCCCGCGAGCCCGGCCGCCACGAAGGACATCCCGCTCAGCGGCATCAGGATCAGACCGGCCTCCACCGGGCTGAGGCCCAGCAGCGACTGCGCCCAGACGGAGACGAACACCAGGTTGGCGAAGGCGGCGGCGCTGAACACCACCGCACCGGCCATCAGCCCGCCGAACGAGGGCGAGCCCAGCAGCCCCAGGTCCAGCATCGGGTCCCGCTTGCCGCGCTCGACCAGCAGGAAGGCGATCAGCGCGACCGCGCTCCCGGCGAACAGAGCGAGCGTGGTGGACGAGCCCCAGCCGTCCTCACCGGCGTGGATCAGGGCGAAGATGAGCAGGGTCGCGGCGAGGGTGAAGCCGATGGTGCCCGGCAGGTCGATCCGGCGGGCGACACCCGAGGGCGCGCCCTTCAGGTGCCGGTGGCCGACGAAGAGCGCGATGGCCGCGACCGGCAGGTTGACGAAGAAGATCCAGCGCCAGCTGGCGTGTTCGGTGAGCAGACCGCCCAGGATCGGCCCGGCGGCGGCCGCCGCGCCGTTGACCGCGCCCCACAGGCCGAAGGCGATACCGCGGTCCTTGCCCTGGTAATTCCCGGCCAGCAGTGCGGCGTTGGTGGCGAACATGGCCGCGGCGCCCAGACCCTGGACGCCCCGGGCGGCGATCAGCAGCGCACTGCCGTCGGCCAGTCCGCAGGCCAGCGAGGCGGCGGCGAAGACGGCCAGGCCGATGAGGTAGACCCGGCGGGCGCCGACCAGGTCGGACAGCGAGCCGATCGACATCAGCAGGGCGGCGAGCACCAGGACGTAGATGTCCACCACCCACTGGAGGGCGGAGAACGAGGCGTCGAGCGAGTCCGTCATCTGGGGCAGGGCGACGCTGACGATCGTCACATCGATCAGCAGCATGAAGGTGCCCAGGCAGACCGCCAGCAACGGCATCCATTTGCGCATGGCGCGGTGCCTTTCTCAGGAAAGGATCAGGAAAGGAGGTGACGTGAGGGAAAGGAGGTGTCTTCTGAGGGACAGGAGGTGCGGGAGGCGGGACCGAACGGTGGGGGAGGCGGTCGGTCCGACGGAGCGGGGCGCGCTGTCCGGTTCGCGACGGGCGGCGCGGCGCATGGGGGTGCGCGGCCGATACGAGCCGGTCTTAGACAGTGGCTAATAGGTTAGGCTGACTCTATGCCCTGCGGGACGCCGGGCGTCAAGTCGCACCGGGTGCCGTACCCCCGGTAGCCCCCCAGCGTGAGGTGACAGCCATGCCCGAATCCGTATCGCGCGCGCCCGAATCGGCTCCCCGCCGCCGGTCACGCGCCTCCGCGGGCCTGCCGCCGATCACCGCCGAGAAGATCGTCGAAGCGGCCGTCGAACTGACCGCCGAGCGCGGCCTGGACGGCTGGTCGATCCGGCAGATCGCCACCCGGCTGGATGTCTGGCCGGGCGTGGTGGCCCACCATGTGGGGGACCGGGAGGCGGTGGTGATGGCGGTGACGGACCGGATCGTCGGCCGGATACCCGTGCCCGGCACCGATGTCGGCTGGCGTGAGTGGTTCAGCCGGCTGACCTTCGAGGGCCGCGCCATCCTGAAGGAGTACCCGGGGGTGGCGCGCCGCCTGGTGGTGGTGGGCCCCACGGTGCGGTCCGCGCTGCCGACGATCGACGCGGGCATCCGGGTCCTCCAGGCGGCGGGCTTCGGGGACCGCGCCACCGACATCTACCGGTACCTGCTGAACAGCGCCTTCATGCTGGTGGCGGTGGAGGACGACCGGGGCAGCTACTTCCCCCAGGCCCGCGCCGAGATGGGCCGCACCATGGCCGCCTTCGCCGAGGACCCCGAGCGGCCGGGCCTGGCGGCGGCGGGCGCGCGGGCGCTGGCCAGCAGCGAGGACCCGGCCGACCAGGACCTCGCCTTCTTCCGGCTCACCGTGGAGCGCTCGCTGGACGGCGCGGAGGCGCTGCTGAACCGCGACTGAGGCCGGACCGCAGGGATACGGGGGAGGTACGGGCCCGGGGCAGAACGGGGCCGCGCCCCGGGCGGGAGGCCCGGGGCGCGGCTGGGTGCGGATGTCCCTGTGGGGGTACGGGGTTGAGGCGGGTTACGTTCCGGCGGGGGCCTCGTCGGGGGCGCGGGTCGCCAGCACACCCGCCAGGAAGCCCGCGATCTCGCTCACCGACGGGTAGTTCCACAGCAGGGTGGCCGGCAGCGCCACCCCCAGGTCGCGCTCCAGGGCCACCCGTACCGCCGCCGCCAGCAGCGAGTCCACGCCCGCCTCGGTCAGCGGTCGGTGCACCCCGATGGCGTCGGGCCGCAGCCCGAGCACCGAGGCCACCCGACGGCGTACGTCATCCAGCAGATACGCCGCCAGCTCGTCGCCCGACAGGCCGACCCAGTCCGGGACTTCGGTCGGTGGGGCCGTCTCGTCCCGGGCCAGCTCCGCCAGCAGGGCGGGGCGCGGGCCCCGGTGGCCGCGGAGCAGCCCGAGCACCGCGACCAGCGGACCCGCGGCGCCCGCGGCGATCTGGTCGAAGGCGCGCAGCGCCCGGTCCGGGGCGATGTCGGCGGTGCCGCGGGCGGCGAGTTCGACGTCGGTCGCCTCCGCCGCCGTGGCCATGCCCATCCCGCGCCAGCTCGTCCAGGCGATGGACACCGACTCCCGGCCGCCCAGGGCCCGCCGGTGCGCGGCGAGCGCGTCCAGATAGGCGTTGGCCGCGGCGTAGGCCCCCTGACCGGGCAGCCCCAGGAGCGGGCCGGCCGAGGAGAACAGCACGAAGAAGTCGGTGGAGCCGGGCGGGAACAGCTCGTGCAGCACCCGGGCGCCGTCCACCTTGGGCCGCATCACCTCGCGCAGCGCCTCGGCCTCCAACTGGTGCAGCAGCGCGCTGTGTACGGTGCCCGCCGCGTGCACCACACCCCGTACCGGCGGCAGTCGGAGCCCGGCCAGGGCCGTGCGCACCGCCTCCCGATCGGTGATGTCCACCGCGAGGGTGGCCACCGTGACGCCCGCCGCCTCCAGCCGCCGTACCGCGGCGGTCCGGCGGTCCTCGTCGGACCACTCGGCGCGCGGCGGCAGCGGGGTGCGGCCCAGCAGCACGATCCGGCGGGCGCCCCGCTGGGCCAGGTGCTCGGCCAGCTCCAGGCCCAGCACGCCGAGGCCGCCGGTGACGAGGTAGGTGCCGTCGGCCCGGCAGGCGAACGGTTCGCCGTCCGGCGCCGGTGCGGCGGGCACCAGCCGGGGTACGTGGACCGCGCCGCCGGCCACCGACAGCACCGGCTCCGGGGGCCGCAGCGGGAGCAGGTCCAGCAGCAGCGTGGCGGACTCCTGGTCCAGGGGGCCGGCCGGTACGTCCACCACCCCGCCCCAGAACTCCGGGTGCTCGCTCGCCGCCACCCGGCCCATGCCCCAGAGCGGTGAGCCGCCGAGGTCGCCGGCCGAGGCCGCCGCGCGCACCCCGGAGGTCAGGCACCACAGCCGGGGCTTGCGGCCGGGCAGCGCCGCGATCTCACCGACCAGTCGGGTGAACTCGCTTGCTGCGGCGGCCGGTTCGGCGTCTCCCGGCGCGTAGAGCACGTGGTCGGCACCGGCGAGTCCGGTGGCGTCCACGCTCACCGTGGCGCCCTGCCCCGCGCAGGCGGGGACCAGGGAGCGGGCGAGCGGATCGGGGCCGAGCACCAGCACGGTCCGGCCGGGCAGGGCGGTGTGCGACCCGCCGCTCACCGGGAACGGCTGCCACTCCACATCGAAGCGCCCGCTGGTGCTCCGCTCCTCACCGGAGAGGTTGCCGTCGAGTTCCCCGTACCGCAGTCCGCGCAGCGAGCACAGCGACGCGGCCCCACCCCCCGCCGTCTCCGGCAGTCCGCGTACGTCCACATGGACGGTGGTGGGGCGGTCGGGGTCGAGTGTGACGGTGATCGCGGCGGTGCGCGGCGCCGGGCCGGAGCGGCTGACCCGGTCGATATGCGCGGGCATCCGCAGCACCGCGGGGCCGGTGAAGATCACCGAGGCCATCGAGAGGGCGGCGTCCAGCACCGCCGCCCAGCTGCGGTCCAGCCCGGCGCTGACCACGGCGGTCAGCACGCCCTCGCCACGGTGCAGTTCGTCGATCCGCCAGGGGTATCCCATGTCGGCGACGCCGAGTTCGGCCAGCCGGTCGACCACATGGTCCGGGTCCACCGGCTCCGGGGCGCTCACCGCGCCGATCGGCTCGGTCTCCCCCTCGCCGCCGATGGCCGCCAGAGTGTGGGTGGACCAGGCGGTGTCCGGGGCGCCCAGTCGGCGGGTGACCAGCCGCAGTCCGGCGTCGTCCCGGACGATCTGTATCTCCCGGGTCTCCTCCCCGGGCACCACCACCGGCTGCCGCAGCCGCAGATCGGTCAGCACCTCGGTGCGGCCGGCGGCGAGGAAGGTGTTCACCAGCACGGCGGCCGGGATGATCTCGGTGCCCTGGACCGGGTGGCGGCGCGGGTAGGGCCGGGTCCGCAAATCGAGCGTGGTCCGCCAGATCCGCAGCCGGGCCCCGTGCACCGCCGTCTCGGTGCCGAGCAGGGTGTCCACGGGCGACTCGGTGAGCCCCCGGGCGTCCACCCAGTGCCGCTCGTGCTGCCAGGCCCTGGTGGGCAGCTCGGCGCGGTGCCCGGCCGGCTGGAGCACCGGCCAGTCGACCGGTACGCCCGCGCAGTGCAGCCGGGCCAGCGAGGCGAGCAGGGTGGCGCGCTCCGGCTTGTTGCGGCGCAGGGTCGGGACGACCAGCACGCCCGGGGTCCCGGCGGTGGTCTCGGTGACCGAGTGGCTGACCACCGGGTGCGCGGAGACCTCCAGGAAGGTGCGGTGCCCGTCCTCGGCGGCGGCCCGTACGGCGTCGGCGAACCGCACCGGCTCGCGCAGGTTCGCCGCCCAGTAGGAGGCGTCCTGGCGGCGGCCGGAGCGCGGGTCCCGGACGGCGGTGAGATAGAGCGGTACGCGGGCGGGGCGCGGCTCCAGGTCGGCGACGGCCAGCGCCAGGTCGGCGCTGATCTCCGTCATATGGGCGCTGTGGAAGGCGACGTCGGAGTCCACCCGCCGTACCGTCCAGCCCTGTTCCGCCCACCGCTCGGCGGCCTGGTCCACGGCCGGGATGTCCCCGGCGACCACGGTGGAGGAGGGGGCGGCGGCGATGGCGGCGCAGAGGGTGTCGGTGGTGCCGATGGCGGCGGCCACCTCGTCGAACGGCCGGTCCACCATGATCATGGCGCCCATCCCGGCGACCTTGCGCAGCAGTGCGGAGCGGCGGCAGACCAGCCGGGCGCCGTCCACCTCGCCCAGCACCCCGGCCGCCACGGCGGCGGCGATCTCGCCCACCGAGTGGCCGATGATGGCGCCGGGCACCACCCCGTAGTGGCGCCAGACCTCGGCCAGCCCGATCTGCAGGGCGAACAGCATCGACTGGATGGTGTCGACCGAGCCGAGGTCGCCCCCGGTGAGGACCTCGCGCGGGGTGAGGCCCAGCTCCTCGGCGTAGACGGGGCCGAGCCGGTCGATGGCGGCGGCGAACACCGGCTCGTCCGCGAGGAGTTCGCGGCCCATGCCGGACCACTGGGCGCCGTGCCCGGAGAACACCCAGACCGGGGCGCGGGACGGGCCGGAGGCGTCCCCGGTGACCAGGGCCGGATGGGCCTCGCCGTCGGCCAGTGCCGCCAGCGCGGCGGCCAGCTCCTCCCGGTCGCCGGTGACCACGGCCGCCCGCTCGGCGAGGTGCGCCCGGCGGTGGGCGAGGGTGTGCCCCACGTCCCGTAGCGGGTGCGCGCCCACGGCCCCGGCCAGCCGCCCGGCCTGGGCAGCCAGCCCGGGACCGTTGGCGGCGGAGACGGGGTACAGGGTCAGGGCCCCGGCGGCGTGCTTCCGCGCGCTCTCGGAGTCGGCGCCGACGGCGCGCTCCCGCGCGGATTCGCCGGCCTGGACCTCGACCTCCAGGGGTCCGCCCGCCTCGGAGCCGTCCCCCGCCGGGGCCTGCTCCAGCACCGCGTGGGCGATGGTGCCGCCGTAGCCGTAGCTGGCCACCCCGGCCAGCCGGGGGCGTCCGGTCTCGGGCCACGGGGTCGGCTCGGCGACCAGCCGCAGGCCGGAGGTGGCCCAGGGGATGTCCTTGCGGGGGCCGGCCACCGAGAGGGTGGGCGGGATGACGCCGTGCTCCATCGCCAGCACCGTCTTGATGAGCCCCGCCACCCCCGCGGCGGACTCGCAGTGCCCGATGTTGGTCTTCACCGAGCCGATCAGGCACGGGCCGCGGCCCTCGGCCCGGTCGCCCACCACCTCGGCCAGCGCGGCCGCCTCGATCGGGTCGCCGACCTTGGTGCCGGTGCCGTGCGCCTCGACGTAGTCCACCTCGCCGGGCGCGACCCCGGCGGCCAGGTAGGCCCGGCGCAGCAGATGGGCCTGGGCGGTCGGGCTGGGCGCCATGATGCCGTCGGTGCGGCCGTCCTGGTGCACGGCGCTGCCGCGGACCAGGGCGAGCACCCGGTCGCCGTCGCGGCGCGCGTCGGAGAGCCGCTTGAGCACCACGACCCCGCAGCCCTCGCCGCGCCCGTAGCCGTCGGCGGCCTCGTCGAACGCCTTGGAGCGGCCGTCCGGCGAGATGGCCCCGGCGATGTCCAGCACCGTGGTGAGGCCCGGGCCCGCCATCAGCATCACCCCGCCCGCCAGCGCCACCGGCACCTCGCCGCCGCGCAGCGCCGCGCAGGCCTGGTGCAGGGCGACCAGCGAGGAGGAGCAGGCGGTGTCCACGGCCAGGCTGGGGCCGCGCAGGTCCAGGGCGTACGAGATCCGGTTGGGCACCCCGCACAGCGAGGAGCCGATCCCGGTCCAGGCCTCGACGCCGGGCAGGTCCTCCAGCAGCCGGCGGCCGTAGTCGTCGGTGCCCACGCCGATGAAGACACCGGTGTCGGTGCCGGCCAGCTCGGTGGCGGGGATGCCGGCGTGCTCCAGGGCCTCCCAGGCCACCTCCAGCGCCATCCGCTGCTGCGGGTCGAGCTGGCGGGCCTCGGTGGCCGACATCCCGAAGAACGCGGCGTCAAAACCGCTGATGTCGTCCAGGAAGGAGCCGTGGGAGATCACCCGCGACAGCACCGCCGCGTTCTCCCGGGACAGCGCGCGCTGCGGGGCCCAGCGGTCCTCGGGCACCGGCCCGGAGGTGCCGGCCTCGTCGGTCAGCAGCCGCCAGAAGGCCTGCGGGGAGTCGATGCCGCCGGGGAAGCGGCAGCCGATGCCGACAACGGCGATCGGTTCATCGGGGGACGGCGGCAGAGGGGGCGTGTCACTCACCATGGGTCACCGCTCACGGGTCGGGGCGCCGTCCACTGCGGACGACGGGGAACGACGGGGGACGAGGGGAAGCCGGCCGGGGCCGGGGGCGGGGCGCGACAGGGCAGGGGCGGTCATGCGTACATGACCGCCCGGTCCCAGTCCTCGCCCTCGCCGAAGAGGTAGCGGGCCTTGAGGATGTCGCGCGGCGCGGTGAGGGCCGAGGTGGGCACCAGGGTGCCGAGCGGCAGTCCGGTGATCCGGTGCGGTACGCCGAGTTCCCGGTCGACCAGCGCGGTCAGTTCCTTGACCGCCCGCTCGCGGACCGCGTCCGGCGCCTCGAACTCGACGCGCAGCAGGTCCCGGTGGGCCATCGCCCGCCAGAACATCACCTCGTACTCGAAGGGCAGGCTGAACACCAGCTCCTCCAGGCGCTGCTGGGTGACCGTGCCGGAGCCGACCGGGTAGCCGGCGCCGGACCGGCCCAGCACCCGGACGGTGGGCAGCACCCAGTCGCAGCCGCACCCCTCAGTGGCCACCTCGACGTCGTCGGCGAGGTTGTAGCGCAGCAGGGGCATGGCCTCGCGGAACAGCGGGGTCACCACCAGCTGGCCGCGGCCGGTGGGGGAGAGTTCGCCGGTCTGCGGGTTCCACACCTCGAAGACCGCGCGGTCCGCCCACAGGTGCAGGGAGCCCTGGGGGCACTGGCCGGCGATGGTGCCGGTCTCGGTGGAGCCGTACTCCTCCACGATCGGGATGCCGCCCCAGATCTCGCTGATCCGCTTCCGGCGCACCTCGGTCAGCGGCTCGGCCGCGGTGAACATGGCGCGCAGGGCGGGGAAGTCCTTCTCGGGCCGCAGCCCGGCGGCCTTGGCGGCGGCCGCCAGCATCATGATCTCGGTGGGGTTGCACCAGGTGAGGGAGACGTCCAGAGCCCGCATCACCCGCACCATCCGGGGCAGCGGGGTGGCCAGCGAACGGGCGTCGCCCGGCACGATGGTGGCTCCGCGCAGCCGTCCGGCGGCCTGGGCGAGATGGGCGGTGATGACCAGGCCGTAGGGGGTGCGGACCAGGAAGGTGTCCGAGGGGCGGATGCCGACCCACTTGCGGGCGTACCGCTCGGCCAGATCGGTCCAGTCCTGGTCCGTGTAGTACGAGGCGGTGGGATCGCCGGCGGTGCCGCTGGACTCGTGGTAGGTGGCCAGCTTCTCCCGCTCCACGGCGAGCATCCCGAAGGGGTACTGGTCGCGTAGGTCCTGCTTGGTGGTCAGCTCGATCCCGGCGAAGTCCGCCGCCTCCACCGGCTTCGCGCGCCCTGCGTAACGGGCCGCGTAGAAGGGCGAGCGCATCGCCTGGGCGAGCACCCGGGGCAGCTCGGCGGCCTGGAGCCGTGCGAGTTCGGCGGGTTGGGACCAGTCGCCCGGTTCCGGACGCGACTCCGACATCGGATCTCCCTCGTCTGTGTCCAGGGCCGCGGGCTGCGGCGCGCGGCGGTGACGCGCACAGCACAGCACCGGCGCCCCGGGCGCGCCCGAGTAGTCGCTACTCAACTCGCCCGGGGCGCACCCCGTACCCACCACATCGGCCCGGTCCGTCAACGCATGTGCGTACGACGGGGGTTGAGTACCGCCTACTCATGAGGGCCCGGTGGCCCGGCTGCTCTGCTTGCGGCCAAGGCCACCCACCACGAAGGAGTCGGCGCGATGAGGACCGAGAACCTGTATCTCGCCGGGATCGGCAGCCAGCTGCCGCCCCTGTACCCGGCCGGGCGCGCGGTGGAGGAGGGGCTGTACGACGAGGCGGCCCGGCAGTCCTCCGGTATGCGCTCGGCGGCCGTCAGCGCCTCCACGCCCGCCCCCGACATGGCGATCGAGGCGGCCCGCACCGCGCTGGCCGGCTCCGGGCACGGGCCGGACGACATCGGCGTCCTGCTGCACAGCTACACCTACCACCAGGGCCCCGACGGCTGGTCGGCCGGGCACTACGTGCTGCGGAACACCGTGGACCGCCCGGTGCCCGCGATCGAGGTCAAGCAGGGCTGCCTGGGCATGCTCGCCTCGGTGGAGGCCGCCGCCAACCGGCTGATCGCCAACCCCACCCATGACGCGGCGCTCATCACCACCGGCGACAACTACTCCACGCCCGGCGTGGAGCGCTGGCGGGCCTCCGGGCTGTTCGTGCTCGCCGACGCCGGTTCGGCCGTGGTCCTCTCCCGGCGCTCCGGCTTCGCCGAGCTGCTGGCGGTCGGTTCGCTCTCCGACTCCTCGATGGAGATCCTGCACCGGGCCGGCGAGGAGCTGTTCCCGCCGGGCGTCACCCGGGGCCGGGGCCTGAACTTCTCCGAGCGGGCCGAGAAGGTCCGCGAGCAGTGGGCGGCCGGCCAGGCCCCGCCGATCAAGAACTTCGGCGACCGGGTCGCCGAGATCGCCGAGCGCACCCTCAAGGAGGCCGGGCTCACCCTGGACCAGGTCAGCCGGGTCTGCCATGTCGGCTTCGCCCGCCCGGCGCTGGAGGCGATGTTCCTGCTGCCGCTGGACCTCCCCGAGGAGAAGAACGTCTGGGAGTACGTCAGCACCATCGGGCACACCGGCGCCGCCGACCTCTTCCTCGGCCTGGAGCACCTGTGGCGCGGCGGCGAGGTGGGCCCCGGCGACCACGTCCTGCTGATCGGCGCCAGCACCGGCATGGAGGCCGGCGCCGCCGTCGTCCGCATCACCGAGTCCGCGCCCGAAGCCGCGTGAGAGGGGCCGACCATGCTTGCCGGATGCACGCCCTGGCCGCCGGAGACCGCCCGGCGCTACCGCGAGCAGGGGATCTGGCGCGGTGACACGCTGGGAACGGTGCTGCGCGCCGCCGCCCGTGAGTACGGCTCGGCCACCGCGCTGGTCCACGGCGAGCGGCGCATCAGCTACCGCGAACTCGACGCCTGGGCCGACCGGTTGGCCGCGGGCTTCGTGGAGCACGGCGTCCGGGCGGACGACCGGATCGTGGTGCAGCTGCCCAATGTGCCGGAGTTCGTGGCGATCTCCTTCGCGCTGATGCGGATCGGCGCCAAACTGGTCTTCTCGCTGCCCGCGCACCGCGAGACCGAGATCGGCCATCTGGTGGAGCTGAGCGGTGCCACCGGCTACGTCCTGCCGGAGACCCACCGCGGCTTCGACCACCGGGAGATCGCCCGTACGGTGCTGGCCGGCAGCTCCACCCTGCGCTCGCTGTTCGTGCTCGGGGACAAGAGCGAGGGCTTCACCGCCGTCTCCGAGCTGGAGAGCGCGGTGGCCGACCCTCGGCCGCTGCCCGAACCCGACCCGTCCGATGTGGCGTTCTTCCTGCTCTCCGGGGGCACCACGGCGCTGCCGAAACTGATCCCGCGCACCCACGACGACTACGTCTACCAGGCGGGCCGGGCCGCCGAGGTCTGCGAACTGACCGCCGACGACACCTATCTCGCGGTGCTGCCGATCGAGTTCAACTTCGCCTACGGCTGCCCCGGGGTGATCGGCACCCTGATGACCGGCGGCACCGCTGTGCTCGCCGACACCCCCAACCCGCTGGACTGCTTCCCGCTGGTGGAGCGGCACCGGGTCACCGTCACCGCGATGGTCCCCTCCATCGTGCAGCTGTGGCTGGAGGCCGCCGAGTGGAGCGGGGAGGACCTGGGCAGCCTGCGGCTGGTGCAGGTCGGCGGGGCCAGGATGACCCGCGAGTTCACCGAGCGCATCGGCCCCACCCTGGGCTGCTCGCTCCAGCAGGTGTTCGGCATGGCGGAGGGCCTGCTGACCTTCAGCCGGCCCGGTGACCCGGCCGAGTCGGTGCTCACCACCCAGGGCCGACCCATCTCCGAGGCGGACGAGGTGCGCATCGTCGACGGCGACGGCGCCGAGCTGCCCCCGGGTGCGGTGGGCGAGCTGATCACCCGCGGCCCGTACACCCTGCGCGGCTACTACGGGGTGCCGGAGTACAACCGGCGCGCCTTCACCGCCGACGGCTTCTACCGCACCGGCGACCTGGCCCGGCTCACCGAGGACGGTGACCTGGTGATCGAGGGCCGGATCAAGGAAATGATCATCCGAGGCGGCGACAAGGTGTCCGCCGGCGAGGTGGAGGACCATCTGCTGGCGCTCGACGGCATCGCCGCGGCGGCGGTGATCGGGGTCCCCGACCCGTTCCTCGGCGAGCGGATCTGCGCCTATCTCGTACCGGACGGACCGGACGGGGCGCGAAGAGCCCTTCCCGAGCTCAAGCAGGCCGTGCACGCCCGCGGGGTCGCAGACTACAAGCTGCCCGACGCGGTGCGTTACGTGTCCGAACTCCCCCTCACCCCCCTCGGCAAGGTCGACAAGAAGGCGCTGGCGGCCGCCGCCGCGTCCGAGCAGGAAGGCTGACGTGGACAAGTCCCCCAACCCGACCGAGCAGGACCTCCGCGAGACCCTCGCGCCGCTGCTGGGCACCGACCCCGCCGAGATCGCCCCGGACGCCAACCTGGTGGTCCTCGGCCTGAGTTCGCTGGAGCTGATGCGGCTGGTCAGCGGCTGGCGCCGGGCCGGCGTCCCGGCCCAGTTCGACGCCCTGGTGGCCGACCCCACCCTGAACGGCTGGCTGGCGCACTTCGCCGGGCTGGCGGACACCGCCCCCGCCGCCGACTCGGGGGCGGCCCGGTGAGCGCCCAACTGATCACCGGCGGCACCGTCTACACGGCCGACGCCCAGGAGAGCGTGCACCCCGGCGGCGCGGTGCTGGTGGTGGACGGCAGCCTCGCCGCCGTGGGCCCCGCCGCCGAGGTCGAACGGGCCGTCGCCGCCCTCACCCCCGAGCAGCGGGCGGGCCTGCGCCGGCGCGACGCCCGGGGCATGATGGTGCTGCCCGGCTTCGTCAACGCCCACTGGCACGAGATGTTCGCCATGCGGCTGCCGATGCGCGGCGCGCTGCGCCCCGCCTCCGACCGGGACGACCAGGTCGCCTTCATGGGCGGCGGCGGGGACATGCACCAGATCTCCGCCACCTTCGACCGCTTCGACGAGCTGATCGACGCGATGACCCCCGAAGAGGCCGGGGCCATCGCCGAGTACTCGATGTGGACCCAGCTGCGCGGCGGGGTCACCACCCTCGGCGACATGGGCTCGCTCAACCGCCCGCACGCCATGGTCGCCGCGGCGCGGCGGCTGGGCATCCGGTTCTCCGCCAGCACCTGGGCGAGCGACGCGATCTGCCCGGCCGACGGGGACCGCCCGGTGCGCACCCGGGACACCGACGGGGTGCTGGCCGGGGTGGCCGAGCTGCTGGAGCTGACCGCCCAGGACACCTCGGGCCGTATCCGCTTCCGCCCCAGCATCGCCTATGTCACCAATATGACCGACGAGTTGGCGCGGGGCATGGCCGAGCTGGTGGCCCGCCATGACCTGGGCTTCGCCACCCATGTGGGCGCGCTGCGCAACGAGACCGCCCTGATGCGCACCTACTACGGCGAGACCGGGGTGCGCCGGCTGGCCGGGTTCGGGCTGGTGGACGAGCGGCTGATGGCCGGCCACTGCGCCTTCGTGGACGAGGACGAGCAGAAGCTGCTGCTCGCCGGGCGCGCCCACATCAGCCACTCACCCGGCAAGTACGGGCCGTCCGGCGAGTCCTCGCTGACCGAGACCGGCGCGGTGCCCGCGCTGCGCCGGCAGGGCCTGGACGTCTCGCTGTCCACCGACGGCTCCTCGATGCCCAGCGCCGGGATCGCCGAGACCATGCGGGCCGCCTGGCAGATGTACAACGAGATGAGCGCCGACCAGACCGAGGTGCTGCCCACCGACGCGCTGGCCATGGGCACCCGGATCGCGGCCAAGGGGCTGCGCTGGGACGACCAGGTGGGCAGCCTGGAGGCCGGCAAGCAGGCCGATCTGGTCCTGGTACGGGCCGACGACTGGCGCTATCTGCTCAACCCCCGGCCGCTGGAGAGCTTCCTGTGGCTGGCCGGCTCCACCGACATCGACACCGTCATGGTCGGCGGCCGCACCCTGGTCTCGGCCGGCCGGGCCGTGGAGGTGGACGAGGCCGCGCTCCAGGAGCGCTATCTGGCCGCGCTCGGCTCCTTCTCCACCCGCGCGCTGCGCATCCCCGAAGAGGTCGTCGGCCGGGTCCTCGGCGGGTGGTCCCGATGAGCGCCCCGCAGTCCACCACCGCCCGCCCGTCCGGGGCCGCCCCGCTGTCCGGGACCGCGCTGGTGACCGGGGCCGCGGGTGGCATCGGCGCCGCCGTGGTCCGCGCCCTGGTCGCCGCCGGGTTGCCGGTCGCCCTGCTCGACCGGGACGTACCGGCCCTCTGGGAGCTGGCCGGCGAACTGGCCGCGACCGGGGCCCGGGTGCTCGCCGTCCCCGCCGATGTGACCTCCGCCAAGGAGGTGGACGCGGCGGTGGCCACCGCAGAGGCCGAACTCGGGCCGATCGAGAACCTGGTCAACGGAGCCGGGGTGCTCCGCAGCGGACCGGCGATCGAGATGGATGACGAGGACTGGGAGACCACCCTCGCGGTCAACGCGGGCGGCGTCTTCCACACCAGCCGGGCGGTGGCCGCGCTGATGGTGCCCCGGCGCCGCGGCGCGATCGTCACCATCGCCTCCAACGCCGCTGCCACCCCCCGTACCTCCATGGCCGCCTACGCGGCCTCCAAGGCGGCCTCGGCCATGTTCACCAAGTGCCTGGGGCTGGAGCTGGCGCCGTACGGCATCCGCTGCAACGTGGTCGCCCCCGGCTCCACCCGCACCCCGATGCTCACCGCGCTCCAGGGCGACGCCGCCGAACGCGCCTCGGTGGACGGGGTGCCCGCCGCCTACCGCCTGGGCATCCCGCTGGGCCGGATCGCCGAGCCCGCCCATATCGCGGACGCCGTGCTCTTCCTGCTCTCCGAGCGGGCGGCCCACATCACCCTGCACGACCTGACCGTAGACGGCGGCGCCACGCTCGGCGTCTGACCGAACCCGTGAGAGAAGGAAACGTTCCGTGGCCATTGCGCCGATCGACTCCTATCCCATGCCGCGGGCCGCCGACCTGCCGGCCAACACCGCCGCCTGGACCGTCGACCCCCGCCGGGCCGTGCTGCTGGTGCACGATATGCAGCACTACTTCCTCGCCCCCTTCGCCGAGGGCGCCGAACCGCGCACCCGGCTGCTCACCGGCGTCACCGCACTGCGCGAGAACTGTGCCCGGGCCGGTGTCCCCGTCGTCTACACCGCCCAGCCCGGCGGGATGAGCCCCGAGGACCGCGGGCTGCTCCAGGACTTCTGGGGGCCCGGCATGTCCGCCGCCCCCGAGGACCGGGGCATCCCGGACGCCATCGCGCCCGGCCCGGACGACACCGTCCTTACCAAGTGGCGGGCCAGCGCCTTCCACCGCACCGAGCTGCTGGCTACCCTGCGCGAGCAGGGCCGCGACCAGCTGATCGTCTGCGGCGTCTACGCCCATGTCGGCATCCTGCTCACCGCCTGCGACGCCTTCGCCCACGGTATCCAGACCTTCGTGGTCGCCGACGCGGTCGCCGACTTCACCCCCGAGTTCCACAGGATGGCGCTGAGCTACGCGGCGACCCGGTGCGCCATGGCCGTCACCACCGCCACCGTGCTCGGCGCCCTGGCCAGTGGCGCCCTGGCGAGCGCGCCCGCCGCGCCGGCCGGACGTGCCTCGTGACCACCCCCGACGAAATGACCACCCTCAACGAAATGACCATCCTTGACGAACTGGCTCTAGGCGGCCGCCCGTTCGCCCTGCTGCACCGCCCCGAGAGCGGGCACCCCGACACCGTGGACCTGCTGCTCGGGGACTTCTCCGAGGTGGCGACGGTGGCGGAGCTGCCGGACCGGGACGAGGGCCCCGACCGCCATGAGGCGCTGGTCCTGCTGCCGTACCGGGTGATCGGCGAACGCGGCTACGACCACCATGACGACGGCGAGCCGCTGCTGGTGATGACGGTACGGGAGCAGTCCCGGCTGCCGGTGGCCGGAGCCCTCGACCGGGTACTGGACTGGCCCCTTGAACAGGGCGGCACCGAGGGCGGCTTCGACCTGGACGACGAGGAGTACGGGGAGCTGGTCCGGCGGGTGCTGGCCGAGGAGATCGGCCATGGCGCGGGTGCCAACTTCGTCCTCAAGCGCACCTTCACCACCGAGCTTCCGCACTGGTCGGCGCGGACCGCGCTGGCCTTCTGGGGACGGCTGCTGCGCGGCGAGCCCGGAGCGTACTGGACCTTCCTGGTGCACACCGGGGAGCGGACCTTCATCGGCGCCAGCCCCGAGCGGCACGTCAGCCTGGACGGCGGTACGGCGGTGATGAACCCGATCAGCGGCACCTACCGCTACCCCGCCGAAGGCCCGGACACCGCCGGCCTGCTGGAGTTCCTCGCCGACGGCAAGGAGACCAACGAGCTGTACATGGTCCTCGACGAGGAACTGAAGATGATGAGCCGGGTCTGCGACGACGCCCGGGTGGTCGGCCCCCACCTCAAGGAGATGGCCCACCTCGCCCACACCGAGTACCGCATCGTCGGCAGCAGCGGCCGCGATGTGCGGGAGATCCTGCATGAGACCCTGCTCGCCCCGACCGTCACCGGCAGCCCGGTGGAGAGCGCCTGCCGGGTGATCGCCAAGTTCGAACCGCACGGGCGGGGCTACTACGCGGGTGTCGCCGCGCTCATCGGCCGGGACGCGCGCGGCGGGCGGCGCCTGGACTCCGCGATCATGATCCGTACGGCGGATGTGGACGCCCGCGGCCGGATGCGGATCGCGGTGGGCTCCACCCTGGTACGGGACTCCGACCCGGCGAGCGAGAGCGCCGAGACCCGGGCCAAGGCGGCCGGGCTGCTCGCCGCGCTGGACCGCACGCCCCGGCGCCGCCGCCCGGCCGGCCACAACGAGCACCCGCAGATCAGGGCCGCGCTGAAGGAGCGCAACCGCCCGCTGTCGCAGTTCTGGACCACCCCCGCCCCGCCCCGCCGCACCGGCCGGGGCCGGCTGCTGGTGCTGGACGCGGAGGACACCTTCACCGCGATGGGGGCCCAGCAGCTGCGGTCGCTGGGCTACGAGGTCACGGTCCGCCGCTTCGACGAACCGCACCAGTTCATCGGCCATGACCTGGTGGTCCTCGGCCCCGGTCCCGGCGACCCCCGCGAGGAGGGCCACCGCAAGATCGCCTATCTGCGGGCGGTCACCGCCAGCCTGCTCAATCTGCGGGTGCCCTTCGTCTCGGTCTGCCTGAGCCACCAGATCCTCTGCCGGCTGCTCGGGCTCCCGCTGCGCCCGCTGGACCGGCCCAACCAGGGCGTCCGGCGGACCATCGACCTCTTCGGCACCACCGAGCAGGTCGCCTACTACAACAGCTTCGCCGCCCACGCCGAGGACGAGCTGCTGCACTCCCCGCTGACCGCCCACGGCGTGGAGGTCGCCCGCGACCGGGTCACCGGCGAGGTGCACGCCCTGCGCGGGCCCGGCTTCGCCTCGGTGCAGTTCCACCCCGAGTCCGTGATGACCCGTCACGGCACGGCCATCCTGGACGACCTGGTCACCGGCGCGCTCGCCCCGGTCCCGCAGAGAGTGGAGCTCACCGCGTGACCGCGACCCTGCCCGGCGTCCCGCCCGTTCCGCCCGGTCCGCCCATCCCGCCCGTACCGGTGGACCCCGGCCCGCCCCCGCTGCCCGCCCTTCAGCAGCCGCAGTGGCCCGACACCCCGGCGCTGCCCGCCGCGCTCGCCACCCTCGCCCGGAGCCTCCCGCTGGTGCTCCCGGCCGAGTGCGCGCTCCTCAAGGCCCGGCTGGCCGCCGTCGCCCGGGGCGAGGCCTTCCTGGTCCAGGGCGGCGACTGCGCCGAGTCCCTGGACGCGCTGCACCCGGACGCGGTGCACCGGACCGTCGCCCTGCTGGGCCGGCTGGGCACCGTACTGGGCCGGGCCATGGAGCTGCCGGTGGTCACCGTCGGACGGCTGGCCGGACAGTACGCCAAACCCCGCTCCTCGCCCACCGAACTCCGCGACGGCACCGAGCTGCCGGTCTACCGGGGCGACGCGGTCAACGGCCACGCCTTCACCGCCGCCGACCGCGCCCCCGACCCGGACCGCCTGGTCCGGGTCTACCAGGCCTCCGCCGCCACCCTCAACCTGGTCCGGGCGCTCACCCGGGGCGGGACCGGCGCGGGCGACCTGCCCGAGGAGCTGTTCGCCTCCCACGAGGGGCTGCTGCTCGACTACGAGCGGGCCCTCACCCGTACCGACCCGGCCTCCGGCCGACCGTACGCCGCCTCCGGCCATCTGCTCTGGATCGGCGAGCGCACCCGCCAACTGGACGGCGCCCACCTCGCCTACTTCTCCTCCATCGCCAACCCGATCGCGGTCAAGATCGGGCCGACCACCGGCACCGACGAGCTGATCCGGCTGGTCGAACGGCTGGACCCGGACCGCGAGCCCGGCCGGCTCACCCTGATCGCCCGGATGGGCGCCGGCCGCGTCCGCACCGTACTGCCCGACCTGATCAGCAAGGTGCGGGCCGAGGGCATGACCGTCGGCTGGGTGTCCGACCCGATGCACGGCAACACCATCGGGGCGCCCTGTGGACGCAAGACCCGCCGGTTCGACGACATCCTGGACGAGCTGTCCGGCTTCTTCGAGGTCACCCGCGAGCTGGGCGCCCACCCCGGCGGCGTCCATCTGGAGCTGACCGGCGAGGACGTGGCCGAGTGCGTGGGCGGCGGCGGTGGCCGGGGGGTCGACTTCGAGGATCTGCCCGGCGGCTACCGGTCCGTCTGCGACCCCCGCCTCAACCGGGAGCAGTCGCTCCACCTCGCCGACCGGCTCGCCGCGCTCACCACGCGATGAGCGCCCTCGCCACCCGCCACCATCTCGATACCGGGACGGCCGACCTCTGGCTGCTGCCGGAGCACGCCATCGCCGCGTTCACCGCCGGGCTCGGCGGCGAGCGGCTGCTGACCCCGGCCGAACGCATCCGCCGGGACCGGCTGTTCAGCCCGGCCGCCCGGCAGCGGTTCCTGGCCCGGCGGCTGCTCTGCCGCCAGGCGCTCAGCGCCCGCACCGGCCGCCCGCTGGACGCCTGGCGCTTCACCACCGGCCGCCACGGCCGGCCCGAACCGGAGGACGACCGGGACGGCGTACGGTTCAGCCTCGCCTCCACCCCGGGCCTGGTGGTCTGCGCCGTCACCACCGGGCGGGCCTGCGGGGTGGACGTCGAGCCGTACGGGCTCACCGCCGAGTCGGCCCACCACCTCGCCAGGTTCTTCGCCCCCGCCGAGCGCCGGGAACTCGCCGCACTGGACCCGGCCGCCAGGCCTGCCCGGACCGGCGAGCTCTGGGTGCTCAAAGAGGCCTACCTCAAGGCCCAGGGGGCCGGGCTGCACCGGAGCCTCGCCGAGTTCTCCTTCACCCTCCGCGGGCCGTCCGGCCACGGGCGGATCACCGTCCGCGACCCCCTCCACCCCGGTCCCTGGTCCTTCGACCTCCTCGACCTTCGCCACCCCGGTGCCCGGCACCTGGTCGCCCTCACCGTCGAGGGCGACCACCCCGCCGCAGTGCGCCAGACCTGGCCGGCCGGCGCCGACACGCCGACCGCCCCATGACGACGGGAAGCCCCATGAACCGTGAACCGAACCGCTCTCCGAACAACCGTGAACTCGACCTGACCGTCGCGCTCTTCCCCGGGCAGGGCGCCTACCGCCCCGGCGCGTTGAAGGGCCTCTGGGAGGACGGCGACCGCACGGTGCGCGCCACCTTCGAGGAGGTGGACGCGGTCGCCAAGGAGCTGACCGGGCGCGAGGTGTCCGCGACCGTGTTCCAACCCTCGCCGCCCAGTCCCGCCGCCCTGCTGGAGTCCGCCCCGGACACCCTCCAACTGGCCGTCTTCACCACCGCCGTCGCCACCCATCGGCTGCTCGCCGAACGCGGGGCCGCGCCCTCGGTCCACCTCGGCCACTCGCTGGGCGAACTCGCGGCGCTGACCTGCGCGGGCGCCTGGGACCTGGCGGACGCGGCGGCGATCCTCTGCGAGCGGATCTCGGTGCTGCGCGAGCACGACCGCAGCGGCGGCGCGATGCTCGCCCTGCGGTGCGACCGGGCCCGCGCCGAGCGGATCATCGCGCTGATCGACCACCCCGACCTCGTACTCGCCGTGGACAACGGCCCCCAGACGGTCGTCTCCGGCCGGGCCGAACCGCTCGCCATCGCCGCGGACATCGCCGACCGCCTCGGCGTCACTCAGACCCGGCTGCGCTCCCCGCACCCCTTCCACCACCCCCTCCTGGAGGGGGCGCGCACCAGCCTGGCCGACCGCATCGCCGCCTACCGCCCCAGCCCCCTCCAGGTGCCGGTCTACTCGCCGATCCTGGGCCGCTTCTACCGCGACGGCGACGACCTGGCCCGGCTGCTCGCCCTGCACCTGGTCACCCCGGTCGAGTTCGGCCCGGCCGTCTCGGTGTTGTACGCGGCCGGGGCGCGGGTCTTCGTGGAGACCGGGGCCGGCCGGGTGCTCTGCGCCCTGGTGGAGCAGCTCCGCCCGGGCGCCCATGTGGTGAGCCCCTTGGCCGGCCGGGACGAGGAGGCGGGCCTGAACCGGGCGGCCACCGCCCTGTGGTCCCCGCTCAACCAGACGCCCGTGACCGCCGTACCGGAGGCCATCGAGCCCGTCGTCGCCCCGCCCCGGACAGCGGACCGGGCCGAACTCAGCGGCCAGGTCAGGGCCTTGTACGCGGAGGCGATGGAGTACCCCGAGGAGGTGTTCACCGACGACGTACAGCTGGAGGCGGACCTTGGGGTGGACTCGGTCAAGCAGACCGAACTGCTCAGCAGGCTGGGGGACCGCTTCGGGCTGGGCCTGCCGCCCGCCGGACTGCGGGTCGCCGACTACGACACCTTCGGCAAGGTGGTCGACTTCGTGGCCGCCGGGGTCACCGAGGGTGCGGGCGCCGGAAGCGCGGCCGGGCGATGACGGGTCCGAGCCCCGGCGCCGAGTTCGCCGGACGCATCGCGCTGGTCACCGGCGGCGCGGGCAGCGTCGGCCGGGTCGTGGTCGAACGGCTCGCGGAGCGCGGCGCGACCGTGCTGCTGAACTGCTTCCACTCCTACGGCGCCGCCAAGGAGCAGGTCCGCGCGCTCACCGGCCGGGGGCTGGACGTCCGGCTGATCCGCGCCTCGGTGGCCCGGCCCGAACAGGTCGAGCGGATGTTCGGGGAGATCGCCGAGGAGCACGGCCGGCTCGACATCCTGGTGAACAACGCGGCCGCCGGGTCGTTCGTCCCCTTCGACGAGATCACCGATGAGCTGCTGGACCGCACCTACGCCACCAACGTCAAGGGCCCGCTGTGGTGCGCCCGTTACGCCCGCCCGCTGCTCGCGGCGGCCGGCGGGTCCGGCGCCGCGATCGTCAACGTCTCCTCCCTCGGCGCCGCCACCGCCCCCGCCAACTACCTGCCGGTCGGCGTCTCCAAGGCGGCCCTGGAGGCGCTGACCCGCTACCTGGCGGCGGAGCTGGCCGGGGACCGCATCCGGGTCAACGCGGCCTCCTGCGGGCTGATCGACAACCCGGTGGGCCAGCTCTTCCCGTCCTTCGAGGACGTCCGCGCCAACACCGTCGCGGCCACCCCGCTCGCCCGGCTCGGCCGCCCGGAGGACCTGGCGGAGGTCGTGCTCTTCCTCAGCTCCGAGCGCTCCGGCTGGGTCACCGGCCAGACCCTTCTCGCGGACGGCGGCCTGACCCTGCTCCATTCCGCGATGTCCCCGAACGGGGCGGAGGAGGCGGGCGCGGACGAGGAGGCGGTCGAGCCCGCGGAGGCGGTGGAGTACGAGCAGCCGGCCGCGTACGAGGAGCCGACCGCCCTCGCCGTGCCGACTGTGCCCGAGGCAGCCGACCCCCACGACCCCGTAGCCGTCGTCGGCATGGGGATGGCCGTGCCCGGCGCCTCCTCGCCGGAGGAGTTCTGGCGGCTGTTGTCCGAGGGCGCCGAGCTGTTCGTGGACGCGCCCGCCGACCGGTGGGACATCTCCCGCTTCCATGACGAGGATCGCCGGGCGCCCGACAAGACGTACCAGCGGCGCTCCGGCTTCATCACCGGCTTCCGGCCGCACGACAAGCTGCGGGCGGAGGGGCTGGCGGACGCCGGTCTCGACCACACCGCGCTCTGGCTGCGGCACAGCCTGCACCAGGCGCTGGACGGGGTGCGCCGGGCCGACGGCGACCGGTTCTCCTTCTGCGTCGGCTACACGCCCGACGGCAGCCAGCATCTGGAGGAGTCCTACGTTCTGGGCCACGCCCTGGACACCCTCGCCGAGGACGGGGACGAGGCCGTGCGCGGCCCGGTCGGGGACGCCCTGCGGCGGCGGTTCGGCCGGGGCGGTCCGCCCGGGGAGGCCCGCCACCCGCACCGCGTCGGCCGGGACGCCATGGACGGCATCCTGCCCGGTGACACCCGGCTGCACATGGTGGACACCGCCTGCTCATCCTCGCTGTACGCGATGGACCTCGGGGTGCGCGACCTGCTCTCCGGCCGCAGCGATGTGGCGGTGTGCGGCGGCTCCTTCGCGCTGGCGCCCAGCGGCTCGATCCTGTTCGCCAAGCTGAACGGGCTCTCCGCCGGAGGCGCCGTACGCGCCCTGGACGCGGGCGCGGACGGCGCGCTGTTCTCCGACGGGGCCGGGCTCGTGGTGCTCAAGCGCCTCTCCCGCGCCCGCGCCGACGGGGACCGGGTGCTGGGCCTGATCTCGGCGATCGGGCTCTCCGCCGACGGCCGGGGCAAGGCCATCTACGCCCCCGCCCCGGCCGGCCAGGAACTCGCCGTGGAGCGGGCCTTCGAGCGCGGCGGCCTCGGCCCGGACGACATCGACTGGATCGTCGCCCACGCCACCGGCACCCCCGCGGGCGACGAGGCCGAGTTCACCAGCCTCGCCCGCCGCTACGCCGGCACCCGCGTCCAGCAGGTCACCTCCAACAAGTCGCTGGTGGGGCACTGTGGTTGGGCGGCCGGGGTGGTGTCGGTGATCCACACCCTGCTGGCGCTGCGGCATGGCACCATCCCCGCCCAGTACCGCTTCTCCCGGCTGCCGGACGCCCTCGCCGGACAGGCGAGCGGGCTGACCGTGCCCCGGGAGCCGGTGCCCTGGCCCGCCGAGCCCGGCCGCCCGCGCCGCGCGGCCGTCTCCGGCTTCGGGTTCGGCGGCACCAACGCTCATGTGATCATCTCCGAGGACCACCGGGCCGCCCGCACCGGCCGCCCACCCGCCCTGCCCGCTCCGCTCGGCGAGGATCTGGTCCTGGTCGGCTGGTCCTCCCATCTGCCGGGCGGCCCCGGGCCCGAGGAGGTGGCGGCCTGGGCGGCGGGCACCCGCGACGAGGAGTTCGAGCCCTCGTTCGGCGCCACCTACCCCGTACCGCCGTTCCAGGAACTGCGGATGCCGCCGCCCACCGCCCGCGCCACCGACCGCACCCAGCTGGCTCTGGTCCGCTGTATGCAGGGCCTGCCGGAGCCGGTACGGGAGCTGTGCCTGAGCCACCACCGGACCACCGGCGTGGTGGTCGGGCACACCGGGGCCACCCGCAACGCGCTGCTGTACAAGTCCCGCGCCTACCTGGACGAGATCGGCCGGGTGGTGGCGGACGCGGGAGATCGGCCCGGCACCGAGAAGTTCCTGCGGCGGCTGGAGGAGCGCGCCACCGGGCTGATCGCCGCGCCCACCGAGGACTCGTTCCCCGGGGAGATGCCCAACGTCATCGCGGCGCGGCTCTCCAACTACTTCGACCTGCGCGGCCTCAACATCACGGTCGACGCGGGGGAGGCCTCCCTGCTGGAGGCGTTCGACGTGGCCGGCTCCTATCTGGACTTCCGGGAGATCGACGTGGCGCTGGTCGCGGGGGTCAACGGCACCGCCCTGCCCGGCTGGAACGACGAACCGGGCCGCCGCGCCGCCGAGGGGGCGTTCCTCTTCGCCCTGACCCGCAGATCGCTCGCCGAGCGCACCGGCCTGCCCGTACTGGCCGTCGTGGAAAGGAGCGTGGCGGCGTGAGCCCCTCGCACCAGGGAACCACCCTGCTGGGCGCCGAGGGCGCCCGGGAGCTGATCGCCTTCCTCACCGTTCCGGGTCCGGTCACCGGTCCGGGGCCGGGACAGGACTCCGCGGTGATCGAACGCGCCTTCGAGGCGGGCGGCCCCACCCGACGACTCCGGCTCAGCCGCCCGGCCGCCGCCGCCCTACCAGCTGCGGAGCCCCCGGCCACCGAAGAGGCCCCGGCGCCCGCCCCGGCGCCCGCGGAGCCCACCGAGCCCCGTCTACTGGACCGGCATGTGCTGCGGCTCGCCCCCGCGCCGCGCCCGGCCCTCGCCTCCGCCCCGCCGCCGCTCTTCCCGCCGTCCAGCGCGCTGCTGGTGGACGGGCCGGCGGCGCTGGGCGGATACGAACCGCCCGCCGACTGCGTGCTGCTGCCCGGGCCGTCCGAGGGGGACGCCCTGGAGGAGGCCGTCCGGCGGGCCGCCCCGCGCCATGTGCGGGTGGTGGTCGACCTCTCCCAGGGCGAGGACCCATCGCGGGGGCCCTCCGAGCGGTTGCTGCGGCTGCACGACGCCCTCTTCCGTACCGCCAAGGAGTGTGCCCGACTACCTGATCCACCCCTCTCCTTCACCGTGGTCGTGCTCGGCGGCATCGACGCCGAGCGGGTCCCGCATCCCAGCACCGGTCTGTTCACCGGCTTCACCAAGAGCCTGGCCCTGGAGTGGCCGTCCTGCTCGGTGGTGGCCGTGGTCCACCAGGCCACCGCGCTGGCGGAGGCCGAGGCCGACGCGGCCGCGGAGTCCCAGGCCGCCCAACTGCTGCCGGTGGTCGCCTTCGCGGGCGGCGAGCGGCTGCTACTGCAAGCCGTCCAGGACCCGGGCGCCACCCCCGCCACCCCGTTCGCGCCCCGTACCGTCGTCGCGGCGGGTGGCGCGCGCGGCATCGGCGCGGCGTTGCTGACCGCGCTGGCCCGCCGCGACCGGCCCCGTATCCATGTCATCGGCTCCACCCCGCCCGGTCCGGACTCCGCCGAACCGGCCCCGAGCCGAGCGGAGTTCATCCGGGTGCGGGGCACCGGCCCGGACCGCCTCACCGTGCGGGAGGCCAACGCGGCCTACGACCGGCTGGCCGCTGCCGCGGAGGTACGGGACACCCTGCGCACCCTTCAGGCGCACTGCGGCGCGGACCGGGTGGCGTACCACCTCTGCGACCTTCGCGACCCGGAGGCGGTACGGGAGACCGTCGGCCGGATCGAGGCGGCCGAGCCGGACGGGGTGGACCTGCTGCTCAACATCGCGGGCACCAACCGGGCCGCCTCGGTGGCCAAGAAGAGCCTGGCGGACTTCCGCACCGTCCGCGACCTGAAGGTACGCACCTACGCCAACCTCAAGGCGGCGTTCGGCGACCGGGTGCCCCGCCGCTGGTGCAACTTCGGCTCCTTCGTGGGCTTCACCGGGCAGAACGGCGAGACCGACTACGGCGCGGCCAACGACTTCCTCAACACCGCCGCCGCGCACAGCGCCGCCCGGGGGGCGCGCGAGTTCACCATCGGCTGGACCCTGTGGCGGGACATCGGCCTCGGCGCCACCCCGATCATGCGCAGGTTCCTGGCCAAGAGCGCCCAGTTCACCGCCATGCCCACCCAGGAGGGCGTGGAGCACTTCCTGCACGAGCTGGACCAGGCCGAACAGTCGCCGCTCACCGTGCTGTTCGGGGACGCGGAACGGGCCACCATGGAGCTGGCCGCCCCCGGTTACCTCGACTTCTGCCGAGCGCCGGTCCGACCATCGCCGCCCCGCCCCGCGTCGCCGCCGGACTTCTACGTGGACGACATCGTGGACCGCGGCCCCGACCGGCTCACCGTGGTGCGCACCTTCTCCCTGGAGCGGGACGCCTATCTGCGCGAGCACGTGGTCAACGGCTTCCCCACCCTGCCCGGCACCTTCGTGCCCGAACTCGCCGCCCAGGCCGCCATGCGGCTGGTGCCCGGGCGGGTCCCGGCGGTGCTGGAGGACGTCCGGCTCGACGCGTTCCTGCGGGTCTACCGGCCCGGTCGGGGCGAGACCAAGCGGATCACCGCCCGGCTGGTGGAGCACGGGCCGCGCGAGTCCGTGGTGGACGTCGAGGTGGCCGGCGAGGTACGGGCCCCCGGCGGCCGGCTGCTGGTCGCCGACCGCCGCCACTTCTCGGCCCGGGTGCGGTTGCGCGACGAACCGGTGGCCGCGCCGCGCTGGGAGCACTGGGACGACCAGGGAGCCGAGCCGCTGGCCGACCCGTACCACCTGCCCAACCCCGCCGTGCTGCTCAGCGGGGTCTTCGTCTCCACCACTGACACCCGCACCCACCCGCACGGCCGGCGGGCCCGCTACCGGCCCGACCGGCCCGGCATCGAGCGCTGGTTCTCCGGCCTGGTGGTGCCGTCCGTGCTGCTGGACGGCCTGGCCCGGGTCTCCGTACTGGACCGCAGCGAAGGCGAGTGGACCCCGCTCGCCGTCCCGCGCACCATCCGCCGTATCGACCTCTACGGGGGCCACACCGACGCCTCACTGGCCGGCGCGGGCACCGAGGTCGAGCTGTACTCGCTACCCGCCCGGCTCGATCTGGAGAGTGCCGAGGAGAACCGGGCGCTCGCCGTCACCGCCGCCGGGGACGTCGTGCTGCAGATCAAGGACATGACCGGGGTCGTGCTCGGCCATGTCCACCAGACCACCGGCGAGTACCGCGCACGCCGCCCCGCCGAGGAGGCCCGCCCGTGACCGACGCACCAGCGGAAGAGACCGCTCCCGCGCGACCGGAGGCGGGCGTCTGCCCGGTGACCGGCGCCCGGGCGAAGGCGGTGCGGGGCCCCACGTCCTTCCCGCTCTCCAACCCGGTCATCTCCACCGTGGCCTACGCCGCCGACCCGCCCGGCTACTCGCTGCGCGCCCAGCGCGACCACGGCACCGTGGTCCGGCTGCCGATCCTGCCGCACAACCCGACCGTCCAGCTCTCCGCGCCGGACGGCATCCGCCGGGTGCTCCAGGTCAACGCCGACAACTACGCGCGCGGCGCCTACTACGAGGCGTTCGAGCTGTTCATGGGGCGCGGGCTGCTCACCCTGGAGGACCGCGACTGGCGCGCCCACCGCAAGGCGGTCAACCCGGCCTTCACCCCGCAGGCCATCGCCGCCCGGGCCGGGCAGAGCGACGAGGCGATCGCCGCGCTGCTCGACCGGTGGGCCGAACACGCCCGCGCCGGGGAGCCGTTCGACCTCTTCCCGGAGGCGATGAAGCTGACCTGCCGGGTGCTGGGGATGGCCCTGGTGGGCAAGGACCTGTCCCAGGACGGCGGCGAGTTCGCCGAGGCGGTCTCGGTCGCCCTGGAGGCGATCTTCAAGAACGTCGGCTCGGTGGACAAGGCCATCCCGTCCTTCGTCCCGACCCCCTACCGCCGCCGGGTGGCCAGGGCCCGCCGCACCCTGGAGCGGGTGGTCGCCCAGGCCGCCCGGGACGTCGACCACGGGGCCGGCGGCGAGGTCGCCACCCTGATCCGCGAGGCCGACCTGCCGGATGACGCGCTCTGGTCGGACCTGGTGACCCTCTTCCTGGCCGGGGTCGAGACCACGGCGCTCTCGCTGACCTGGACGCTGTACGAGATCGCCCGCCATGGGGAGGTACGGGACGGGCTGGCCGAGGAGACCGACCGGGTGCTGGGCGGCCGGCCCCCGACCGCCGGGGACCTGGACCGGCTCACCTACACCGCGATGGTGGTGGACGAGAGCCTGCGCACGCACCCGCCGGTGTGGCAGTTCACCCGCGAGGCGATCGAGGACGACGTACTGTCCGGCCACCACGTCCCGGCCGGCACCCCGCTGCTGGTCTCGGTGTACGGGGCGCACCACAACCCCGAGCAGTGGGAGGAGCCCGAGCGGTTCGACCCGGAGCGTTTCCGCCCGGGTGGCTCGCCCGCCCGCGACCGCTCGGCCTATCTGCCGTTCGGCGGCGGGCGGCGCCAGTGCATCGGCAAGCGGATGGGGCTCGCCCTGCTCCAGCAGACCGTCGCGGCCGTGGCGGGCCGGTTCCGGATCTCCCCGGCCCAAGGTCCCGTCCGCGGCGGCGCGTTCATCACGCTCTTCCCCAAGGGCGGCATCCGAGTGACCGTCCAGGAGCGCGCCCGATGACCACCACCACGACCGCCACCGAGGCGACCAGTGCCACCACCACTGCGGATGGACCCTCCTGGCCCGCCCTGCGGCCGCATCTGTCCTCCTTCGACCCGGACGCCTTCGTCCGCCCGGTGGACCGGTTCGTCTGGGAGCCGGTCCCGGTCCCGCACCCCACCCCCGCCGGGGCCCGCCCGCTGGCCGGGCGGCGTCTGCTGCTGGTCGGCGAGTCGGCCGCGCTGGCGGCCGCCGTGGCCGGCGAACTCCGCGCACGCGGCGCACTGGTGGCGCGCTGCGACCCGGAGACCCCGCTGGACGCCGAGGGCTGGGACGGGGTCGTCGACCTCAATGTCACCGGCCTGACGTACGAACTGGGCGACGACACATGGAAGTCGGCGCTCACCCGCACCACCGGGGTGATCCACGCCGCGTACGGCCGCTGGAGCACCGAGCCCCGCTTCGGCCGCCATGTCTATCTCGCCGTCACCCACCTCGGCGGTCTGGCCGGGCACGGGACGGGGTCGGTGCCGCAGCCGCTGGGCGGGATCTGGGCCGGGCTCGCCAAGTGCCTGCCCCGGGAACTGCCCGCCGCGGGTGTGGTCGTGGTCGACCTGGACCGGGCCGACGCCACCACCGTCGCGGACGCCGTCGAGCGGGAGTACGTCCGACCCGCGCACTTCGAGGTCGGCTACCGCGACGGCGTACGCCATGTGCTGGCGGGCCGCCCGGCACCCGCCGTCCCACCGGGTCCGCGGCCACCGGGTCCCGGTGACACCGTGCTGATCACCGGCGGGGCCCGGGGTGTCGGCTTCGCGGCGGCCCGCTCGTTCGCCGAGCGCTTCGGCTGCCGGGTGGTGGTCACCGGCCGCGGCGAGCGGCCCGAGCCGGGCGAGGCCACCGGCCTGGACGACTCGGCGTTCGCCGCCTGGCGCCGGAGCCGGCTGGCCCGGGCCCGTACCCCCGCCCAACTGGCCGCACTACGCCGGGAGATCCGCCGCGCGGACGAGGCCCGTACCGTCCTGGGCAATCTGGAGCGGGCCGCCGCCGACGGGCTGCGTATCGAGTATCTGCGCTGCGACTGCACCGACGCCGAGCAGGTCGAACGCGTCTTCGCGGCACTCGGCGACGGCCCGCAGTACGTGGTGCACAACGCGGGCATCGACGAGCCGGCCCGCTTCGACCGCAAGTCGGCCGAGTCCGTGGTGGGCACGGTCGACGTCAAGGTGACCGGCTTCGCCCAGCTGGTCTGGGCCGTCCTCGCCCGCCCCGAACGGCGTTCCGCCCTGCGGCTGCTGAGCAATGTCGGCTCCCTGGCCGGCCGGATGGGCGGGATGGTCGGCCAGATCGACTACGCGGCGGGCAACGAGGCGCTGGCCCGGCTGGGGTTCTGGGCCCGCGACAACCTCGGGTTGCCGGTGCAGACCCTCTGCTGGCCGACCTGGGAACGCCTCGGCGTCATCGCCAACTACGCGGCCGCCGTGCGGTATGTCTCCACCCTGGACCCCGCCGAAGGCGCCCGCCGCTGGGCCGAGGAGCTGGCCTCCGGGCACACCGGTGAGGCGGTCTTCCTCGGCCGGATCGGGGCCGTGCTGGCCCCGGGCCAGCTGCGCGGCTTCGGGATGCTGACCGGCCACCCGGACCTGCCCCGGCTGCATGCGCTCGACCACCATCTCGGGGAGGTCGAGGAGTACGCGCTCTTCCGGTCGCTGCGCACCCGCTGGTCGCTGGAGGCCGGACGGCACCCGTGCCTGGCGGAGCTGCGGGTCGAGGGCGCCGAGGCCGTACCGGTTGGGGTCGTGCTGGAGCATCTGGTGGCGGCGGGGGACTGGGTGGTGCCGGAGGGCTGGCCGCTGCTGCATCTGCGGGAGGTACGTGGATTCACCGTCCACCTGGCCGGGCTGCGCCTCACCGGCGGGCGGCTGGAACTGCACCGGCGGGCCGAGGGTGTCCGGCGGGACGGCGAGTGGCAGGTGGATGTCACCGTGGACGACCCCTCCGGTGCGCGGGTGGCGGCCGCCACCCTGGTGTACGGCCCGGAACCGGCCGTACTGCCGGTCCCGGGGCCCACCGCCGACCGGATCCCCGAGCCGGCGGCCCACCCGGACGCCGGGCGGCTGGAGTGGGCCGGGGTGGTGTTCCCGGCGGAACGGCCGGAGCCCGGCGGCCCGGGGGAGTACGCGCTGCGGCCGGTGACCCCGGCCGACCTGTGGACCACGCCCTTCCCGCCCGGTCACACCGTCTCACCCGCGGCCGTCGAGACGATGGTGCGCGAGACGGACCGCCGTTCGCCCCGCTCGGCCGCCGGCACGCTCACCGTCGGGCGGCTGGTGCTGAGCCCGGGGGCGCAGCGGGTGGACCGGCTGCGGGCGGGTGCGGCGCCCGGCGAGTGGTCGGGCGTCCGCGCCGGTCGGGAGGTGTTCCGTGCGGAAGCCGTCACCCTGACCGACTGACGACCGCCCGATCGATCACGGGCGCGGGGGCGGCGCCGAATGTCCGCCGTCCCCGGCCCGGGCGCGCCAGCCGCTGACCACGGCGTGCAGGGTCTCCTCGTAGACCGCCCCGATGTCCAGCCCGGTCGGGGCGTTGCCGGACAGCTCCAGGGAGACCAGGCCGTGCGCCGCGCCCCAGCAGGACAGGGCGATGACCTCGGCGGACCCCTCCTTGCCGAACTGCCCGGCCGCCTGGCCGCGCGCCACCGCGTCCACCAGCGGCTCGATGGTGGAGCCGGCCTCGTTCAGCCGCTCGGGCGCCGGCTCGTAGTCGAGGCGGTCGGCGAACACGATCCCGTACAGGTGCGGGTTGGCGATGGCGTAGTCGCGGTAGGCGATGCCGAGCCGTACCACGTCGGCCGCGGGGTCGTCGGTGGAGCCGACGGCGGTCAGCCGGGAGATGAACAGCCGCACCGCCTCCTGGTACAGGCTGTCGATCAGCCCCGCCTTGTTCCCGAACAGCGAGTAGACGGCCGTGGTGGACGTCTTCACATCGGCCGCCAGCCTGCGCAGGCTCAACGCCCCGGCACCGCGGTCGAAGACCGTGGCGGCGGCGCGGTTGATGAGCCGGAGGCGGAGCGCTTCGTCGTGGGTCTTGAGCCTGGCCATGGTCCCGAATGTATCGCAACGGCGTTATGGAAGCTCCTCCTCGGCGTCCGGACCGCCGGTCCGCTGACATCCGGCTGACGCGGCCCAAAAAAATTGCACAGTGTCTAAGAGCGTCAAAATGCCTGTTCAGAGCGCGTGTTGACGGACCGTCCGCCCGCACCGCCGCTTGCCGGTTGTCGCGAAGGGCATTGATAACACTGTTACTGTCGGCGTAGCTTGGGCACCATGCCACGCGGAACCGGTAGAACCATCTAGGGAGTTGGGATGTTCGAGGCGCTGGGGCGATTCATCCATCGGGGGCGCAAACCCCTGCTGATCTTCACGCTGGTGTTCGCGGTCTTCTCCGGCATCTACGGCGTCGGTGTCTTCGGCGACATGAAGCCCGGCGGTTTCGAGGACCCGAACTCCGAGAGCCGCAAGGCGGCCCGGCTGGCCGAGGAGGCGTTCCCGCAGCGGGCGCCGGACGCGGTCGTGGTGTACCGCAGCAAGGACAAGACGGTGGACGACCCGGCCTTCCGGGACGCGGTCGTCACCAAGCTGGACTCACTGCCCGAGTCGGCGGTGACCGGGTCGGCGCACTTCTGGATGACCAAGATGCCGGCCCAGGTCAGCAAGGACCGGCATGCCACCTATGTGGCGATGAACCTCAAGGGCGGCGACGACAACGCCAAGGAGGCCTCGTACAAGAAGATCAAGGACAAGCTGGACGTCGAGGGGCTGGAGACCCTTCAGGGCGGCCCGGTGCCCACCGGCTTCCAGGCCGGTGAGGAGATCGGCAAGGACCTCGCCGCCGCCGAGGGCTACTCCTTCCCTGTCCTCTTCCTGCTGCTGGTCGTGGTCTTCGGCGGGCTCGCCGCCGCCAGCCTCCCGCTGCTGGTGGGCGGGCTGTCCATCCTGGGCTCCATGGCGGTGCTGCGGGTGATCGCCCAGTTCACCGATGTGTCGGTGTTCGCCATGAGCCTGGTGACCATCCTGGGCCTGGCCGTGGCCATCGACTACGGGCTGCTGATCGTGAGCCGCTACCGCGAGGAGCTGGCCGCCGGGCGCACCGGTGAGGACGCCCTCGCCCGGACCGTCGCCACCGCCGGGCGGACCGTCATGGTCTCCGGCATCACCGTCGCGGTCGCCCTGTTCGGGATGACCTTCTTCCCCTTCGCCTTCCTGAAGTCGATGGCGTACGGCGGTGTCGCCGCGGTCGTCCTCTCCGTCTTCTTCTCGATCATCGCGCTGCCCGCCGCACTCGCGGTGATGGGCCCCAAGGTCAACTCCCTCTCCTTCCGGCGGAAGAGGAACGCCGCCGCTCCCCGAGCCGCCAAGGCCGCCGACGAGGGGCCCTGGTTCCGGCTGGCGCAGGGCCTGATGCGCCGTCCGGTCATCGTCGCGGTGGCCGCGGTGGCGATCATGCTGGCGCTCGCCGCACCGTTCCTGCGGATCGACTTCGGCGCCAACGACGCCCGGCAGCTGCCCGACAGCGCCCAGGGCCGCCAGGTCCACAACATCATGGAGCGCGACTTCGAGGGCGACGGCGTCAAGTCCATCGACGCCCTGCTGAAGCTGCCGGGGGAGGCCAAGTCCCAGGAGCAGGGCGCCGCCCTCCAGGCGTACGCCGAGCGGCTGGCCAAGGTCCCCGGGGCCAAGGAGGCGCAGATCAGCGGCGCGGAGGGCACCTCGGGCCGGATCTCGGTCAGCTTCGACGGGGATGCCGTCTCCGCCGACGCCCGCGACCTGGTCAACGACCTGCGCGCGGTGGAGCGCCCGCCGGGCGCCACGGTGTACTTCGGCGGCGAGACCGCGGTCTTCGACGACACCCTGGACGCGCTCGCCGACGTCCTGCCCTGGATGCTGCTGTACATCGCCGTCGCCACGTACATCCTGCTCTTCCTGGCCTTCGGCTCGGTGCTGCTGCCGCTCAAGGCCATCGCCATGAACCTGCTGTCGCTGTCGGCCACCTTCGGCATCCTGGTCTGGATCTTCCAGGACGGGCACCTGGCCGATCTGATCGGCTTCGACCCGACCGGCAACATCGAGCCCAATATGCCGATCATGCTGTTCGCGCTGATCTTCGGACTCTCCATGGACTACGAGGTGTTCCTGGTGTCCCGGATCCGGGAGCAGTACGACCTGCTCGGCGACCCCAGCGCCGCGGTGGCGACCGGGCTGCAGAGCATCGGCAAGCTGATCGCCAGCGCCGCCCTGCTGATGTGCGTGCCGCTCGCCGCGATGGCGACCAGCGGGGTGCTCACCATGACGCTGTTCGGCGTCGGCATGGTGATCGCCATCCTGCTGGACGTGGCGGTGGTCCGGATCCTGCTGGTGCCGGCGGTCATGAAGCTGATGGGGCACGCCGGCTGGTGGGCGCCCGGCCCGCTGAAGAAGGTGTACGCCCGGGTCGGCATCAAGGAGGGCGACGCCGTCCTGGCCCAGCACGAGCCCGCCCGGGAGCGGGTCCCCGCGGGCCGCTGAGGCCCCGACGCGCCGGGTGAAGTGCCCTGCCTGCCCGGGGCACTTCACCCGGCCCGGGGAAGTCGGCGAAACCGGCGGGAGTCCCCGTGCCCACCCCCGTCCGCATCGGATGTCGGGTACAGTCACCCCATCTATTAGACAGCGTCTAACACAGGCCTTGGAGGACCGGATGGCCGCGGAACAGGCCGCACTGGGCGAGATTCTGCGCCCGATCAGAGGAAGGCTGCGGCTGGCCGTGGCCGCCCAGACCCTCTCGGCGATCGCCGGGGTCGTCCCCTTCATCGCCATCGCCGAACTCGGACGGGTGCTGCTCGGCGACGGTGCCGACCGCTCGGACCGGGCGTGGACCATCACCGCCGTCGCCGTCGGCGCCCTGTTCGTCAGGCTCGCCCTGATGCTGGCCGCCGGCGCCCTGTCGCACTTCGCGGACGACGAACTCCAGTCGCACATCCGCCGCGGGATGGTGGCCCGGCTCGCCCGGGTGCCGCTGGGCTGGTTCTCCGCGCGCAACTCCGGCACGGTGAAGAAGGCCGTGCAGGACGATGTGGACGCGATGCACCATATGATCGCCCACTCCCTGCTGGAGATGACCTCGGCGACCGTCGTCCCGGTGGTCTCGGTGGTCTATCTGCTCTGGGTGGACTGGCTGATGACGCTGGTGACGCTCGCCCCGCTGGTGATCGGGCTGGGCCTGTACAGCATCACCATGGCCCAGATGGCCAAGCACCTGCCGGACTACGACCGGGCCATGGGCGAGATCAACGCCAGCGCGGTCGAGTTCGTCCAGGGCGTCGCGGTGGTCAAGACATTCGGCCAGACCCATCGGGCGCACCAGAAGTTCCGGGACGCGGCCGACGACTTCGCCGCCTTCTTCCTCGCCTGGGTCCGCTCCACCGTCCACTCCAAGGCGGTCGCGGAGATGGTCCTCTCACCCATCGCCGTGCTGCTGGCCGTGGTCGCCGGAGGCGCCCTGCTGGTCACCGGCGACCGGCTCGCCGGGGTGGACCTGCTGCCGTTCGCCCTGCTGGGCGTCGGCCTCACCGCCCCCGTACTCGCCCTCTTCTACGCCAGCTACGAGCTGCGGTTCGCCAAGGCGGCCGCGGCCCGGGTCGGCGAGGTGCTCCACGCCGAGGAGCTGCCGGTGGCGAAGGAGCCGCGCACCCCGGCCGGCAACCACGTCAGCTACCAGGGCGTGCGGTTCAGCTACGACGGGGAGAAAGAAGCCCTGGCCGGCATCGACCTGGAGCTCGCCCCCGGCACGGTCACCGCGCTGGTGGGCCCCTCCGGCTCGGGCAAGAGCACCCTGGCCACCCTGCTGCCGAGGTTCGCCGACGTGACCGGCGGCAGCATCGGCATCGGCGGGGTGGACGTCCGGGACCTCGCCCTGGACGACCTCTACCGCCGGGTCGCCTTCGTCTTCCAGGACGTCCGGCTCACCCAGACCTCGGTGGCCGACAACATCCGGATGGCCCGCCCCGACGCCGGCCGCGAGGAGGTGATCGCCGCCGCCCGCGCCGCCTGCGTCCACGACGAGATCGAGGCGCTGCCCCGAGGTTACGACTCGGTCGTCGGCGAGGACGCCCGGCTCTCCGGCGGGCAGGCCCAGCGGGTCTCCATCGCCCGGGCGCTGCTGGCGGACACCCCGATCATCGTCCTGGACGAGGCCGCGGCCTACGCGGACCCGCAGTCCGAGGCCGAGGTGCAGGCCGCCCTCTCCGAACTGACCCGCGGCAAGATCGTCCTGATGATCGCGCACCGGCTCTCCACCGTGGTGGAGGCGGACCGGATCGTGGTCCTGGAGGACGGCGCCATCGTGGAGGAGGGCACCCACCCCGAGCTGGTGGCCCGCGGCGGACGGTACGCCCGGATGTGGCACGCCCATGAACGCAGCACTGTCTGGCAGCCGCACGGGGACACCCCGGACCCGGCCGCCGGCACCGCCCAGGTGGGAGGCATCAGCCGATGATCCGTCAACTGCTCGACGTCGTGGGCCCCGAGCACAACCGGCCCATCCGCCGGATGATCACCGCCCTGGTGGTCTGCGCGGTCCTCCAGGGCGTCGCCTTCGCTCTGCTCGTACCGATCCTCGAAGCCCTGCTCGGCCCCGACCCGGACTCCGTCTGGCCCTGGGTGTGGGCACTGCTGGGGGTCTCCGCCCTCTACTGCGTGGCCTACTACGACTCGCTGCGCACCGGCTTCGACGCCGGGGCCACCCTCTCCCGGATGCTGCACAACCGGATCGGCGACCAGGTGGCCTCGCTGCCGCTGGGCTGGTTCGGGCCCGAGCGGGTCGGCCGGCTGGGGCAGCTCGCCACCAAGAGCGTCATGGACGTGATGGGCGTCCCGGCGCATCTGCTGCGGCCGCTGGTCACCAGCTTCGTCACCCCCGCCACCGTCGTGGTCGTCATGTACGTCTTCGACTGGCGGCTCGCCCTGGCGGCGACCCTCACCGCGCCGCTGATCCTGCTGGTCTACCGGTGGAGCGCGGGGCTCACCCGCACCGCCGACGAGGCCCGCACCGCCGCCCAGGCGGAGACCGGCGGCAAGGTGGTGGAGTTCGCCCAACTCCAGCCGGTGCTGCGGGTGTTCGGTCGGGACGAGCAGGGGTCGGGTGGCGCCGGTCTGGACGCCGCGCTGCGCAACCAGGCCGAGTCCTCCCGCCAGGTGCTGAGGACCGGGGTGCCGGGGCTGGTCAGCTTCGCCCTGGTGGTACAGGCCGCGTTCACCGTGATCCTGGTGACCGGGGTGTATCTGGCGCTGGACGGCGGGCTGGACGTCGCCAAGCTGCTGGCGGTGCTGGTGCTCGCGGCCCGGTTCACCGAGCCGATCGCCGAGGCCGCCGTGCTGGGCTCCACCCTGCGTACCGCCCAGGCCGCGCTGGACCGGATCGCCGAGCTGCTGGCCGAGCCCCGGCTGCCCGAGCCCTCCCCGGCGCGCGAACCCCAGGGCCATGAAGTCGAGTTCGAGGATGTGCGCTTCGGCTACGACGGCACCCCGGTGCTGTCGGGGGTCTCGCTCAGGCTCGCCGAGGGCACCATGACCGCGCTGGTCGGGCCGTCCGGGTCGGGCAAGACCACGGTCGGCAAGCTGATCCCCCGGTTCTGGGACGTGGACGGCGGCGTGGTCCGGGTCGGCGGGGTGGACGTCCGGGAGATCGACCCGGAGGTGCTGATGTCCAAGGTCTCCGTGGTCTTCCAGGACGTCTACCTCTTCGAGGGCACCATCCTGGAGAACATCCGCCTCGGCCGCCCCGGCGCCACCGACGAGGAGGTCCGGGAGGCGGGCCGGCTGGCCCGGGTCGAGGAGATCGCCCAGCGGCTGCCGTACGGCTGGGACCAGAAGGTCGGCGAGGGCGGCGCGCTGCTCTCCGGCGGTGAGCGCCAGCGGGTCTCCATCGCCCGGGCGATCCTCAAGGACGCGCCGATCGTGCTGCTGGACGAGGCGACCGCCTCGCTCGACCCGGAGAACGAGCGGGCGGTGCAGGACGCGCTGACCCATCTGACGGCGGGCCGGACGCTGCTGGTCATCGCGCACCGGCTCCAGACCGTCGCGGCGGCCGACCAGATCCTGCTGCTGGACGAGGGCCGGATCGTGGAGCGCGGCGCGCACCACGAACTCATGGCGGCGGACGGCCGGTACGCCTCCTTCTGGGCCCAGCGCAACCGCGCCCGGCGGTGGCGGCTGGCCGCCCGGCCGGTCTGACGGCGGCCCCGCGGGGCCGCCCCCTGAACCACTCGTCCCCGGTGACCCCCGCACCGGGGGCGAGTGTCCACCACCTGGCCGATCCTCGACCCGTGTATCAGCCAAATGAATAGTGGCGGAGAGACGGAGGCGGAAGGCCCAATTCCGGTGCGGATCCGGTCGGCGCCCGCCGATCCGACGGCAGGATTGCCGGTCCATATTGCCGATCAGCCCCCCGATCGGCCGTCGAAACCCCGGGCATCAGGCCCTTTGAACGTTCTCCGGACCGTCAGATCGCCGTCAGCTCCGGTCTCAAGGTGCCGGTCTATACTTGACCGGAAATGTAGGCCCGGATGGTCGTGATGTGACTGAAGGGCGGCCTGCACTGTCGGGTTTGCGCCAGGAATTTCCCCTGTTCGCACCCGGCCGTCCTCGGCCGCAGAAGAATCGAATCCAGTCCGTCCACCCCCGGGCCAACCAGTGTTCACCGACAAGTGCTGACATTATTCCTCCGGGGGAGCGAGAAGAATGTCAACAGAGCTTTCCGTCGATTGGCCGCTAACGGGTAGACACTCCGAACTTGACGCCGTGGAGCGGGCACTCGCCCGCGGCGGCGGAGCGATCCTGGTGGGCGGATCCGGGGTGGGGAAGAGCCTGCTGCTCGCCACCGCGCTGGAACGCGCCTCCGACGCCGGCCGCACCGTCCTCTCGGTGGGCGGCGCGAGCTGGAGCAGCAACGGCGCCCGTGCCCAGGGGTACGGATCGCTCGGCGAATGCCTGTCGTCGCTCGAACCGTCCACCCTCAGCGGCCCGGCCGGCGACCGCCCGGTGGTCGGCATCGACGACGCCCACCTGGTGGACGACGCCTCGGGCCTCCGGCTGCACCGGCTGGTCGCCGCGGGCCGGCTCAGCGTGCTCGCCACCAGCCGCCGGGACGCGCCCGCGCCGGCCGGCATCGACAAACTCTGGGTCGACCGGCTCATCGACCATGTGGACGTCGCCCCGTTCGACCGGGCGGCGCTCCGCGACGTCCTGCACGCCCGGCTCGGCGGCCACACCGACGCACCCACCCTGGAACGGCTGTGGGCCGCCACCCATGGCAACGCGCTGATGCTGCGCGAACTGGTCGACTACGCCGTGGAGCACGGCTCGCTCCGCCCGGCGGGCGGGGTCTGGGTCTGGGAAGGCCTCACCGACCCGCCCGGCCACCGGCTGTCCGAGGTCATCCGCCTCGGGCTGCGCGACCTGGGCCACGAGGAGCGGGAACTGGTCAACATGCTGGCGGTCGCCGAGCCGCTGGACCTCGACATCGCCGCGGCCTTCGGGCTCGGGCACGCCGCCGAGTCGCTGGATCTGCGCGGCATCGTGGCCGTACGCCACGAGGGTACGCGCGTAGAGCTGCGGCTGGCCGTACCGCTCAGCCGGGTGGTGGTCGCCTCCCGGATGTCCGGCCTCACCGCCCAGCGGCTGCGCCGCCAGGTGGCGGACGCCATGGAGTCCACCGGCCCGCAGCAGCCCGAGGACGTGCTGCGGGTGGTCTCCCTGCGCATCGAGGCCGGACTCGTACCGGAGCGGGAGCAGTTGCTCGTGGCCGCCCGCGCCGCGGTCCGGCGGCGGATCCACCACCTCGCCGAGCGGCTGTGCCTGCTCGCCCTGTGCGTCGCCGTCCCGGGCAAACCGCCCCGCCGCGGCTCGGTCTCCGACTTCGGCGAGGGCACCCAGGCGCTGTGCCGGCTGGTGGCGTACGCGATCCGCACCTCCGACGCCCCCGCCGACACCCTGCGGGCCGCCCTGCTGCTCGGCGAGGTGCTGATCGGCCGGGGCTGCCACGAGGAGGCCGAGGCGGTCTTCGACACCGCCCTGTCCGCCGGGGTGGAGATGGAGCGGGCCGAGTACGTGGCCGCCGTGCACGCCCGGGTGGTCAACCTGGCCTGGCGGCTGCGGCGGGTCCAGGACGCCGGTGCGGTGCTCGACCGCGCCCTGGCCGCCGTCGGACCCGGCGAGGCGGGGGTGCTGCACGGCAGCCGGGCCCTGATCGCCATGATGTCCGACCGGCTGCGGGAGGCCGTGGAGATCGGCGAGGCGGTGCTGCGTACCGGCGACGTCCCGCCGGCCGTCGCCCAGGGCCTGGTCCCGGTGGTGGCGCTGGCCCGCGCCGAACTCGGCGACCCGGTGGGCGCCTCGGAGTTGCTGAGCCGCTACCGGGGCGCCTCCTTCGAGTGGGACCCGGACGCGGTGGTCCTGCTGGAGGCCCTGGCGGCCCGCTGCCTGTGGCTGGCGGGCAACCTCAGGGAGGCCGCGGACGCGCTGGACGCCCCGCACCGCTACGACGAGGCCGACCGCTGGCCCGCGCTGCTCCAGACCGTGCTGGCGCGGGCCCGGCTGGCCCGGCTGTGCGGCCGGCCGCAGCGCGCGGTGGCCCTGCTGCGGCAGGCGGTCGCCGTGGACACCGCGCACGAGTGGCCGGTCACCCGCGCCTGGCCGCTGGCCCAACTGGCCGGGGCGCTGGCCGAGTCGGGGCAGCACGCCGAGGCACTCCGTACGCTGGTGGAGGCCCGTACCGTACAGAGCGAGGGCGTCTCCCACCCGATCGCCGACGACGAGATCGCCTTCGACCGGGCCCTGGTCCTGGCCCACACCGGCGACCGCTCCGGGGCCGCCTCCGGTGCTCTGGAGCTGGCCGACCGGGCGGCGGCGGGCGGGCGCCCGATGACCGCGCTGGCCGCCCTGCACCTGGTCGCCCGGATCAAGGAGAACGCCTCCTACCGCTTCCAGGCCCGAGCCCGGCAACTGGCCGCCTCCTGCGGCGGCGCGGCGGCCCGGGCGATGGCCGACCACATCCAGGCGCTGGCCGAGGCCGACGGGCAGGCGCTGATCCGGGTCTCCCGGCAGTTCGGCGAGATGGGCGCCTTACCGCTGGCCGCCGAGGCGGCGGCGCAGGCCGCCCGCGCCCACCGGGCCGCCGGGCAGCGCCGCAAGGGCCGGGAGGCCTGGGCCATCTGCGAGGACCTGCTGAGCGGCGGCGCCTGCGCCCTGCCCGCCTGGACGGTGAACGAGAGCCGCGGCGACCTGGCCCCGCTCACCCCGCGCGAGCGGGAGGTGGCCGCGCTCGCCGCCACCGGGATGTCCAACCGGGACATCGCGGTGCGGCTGGTGGTGTCGGTGCGGACGGTGGAGAACCACCTCCACCGCATCTACCACAAGCTGGGCATCACGGCCCGGCAGGCACTGCACCGGGCCCCGGGCCAGGAGCCCGCCGAACGCGGCGCCCCGGTCACGGCCGGCTGACCGTCACCGGGCAGCGACAGGGGCGGTGGCCGACGGCCACCGCCCCGTACGCACTCCGCTACCGGGCCGTCAGCCCACCAGCGCGGCCCCGGCCGCGGGCGCGGGCAGGGTGCCCTGGCGGACGAAGTACGCGACATAGGTGGCGAACAGCTTCTCGTCGATCTCCGGGCGCACCACCCCCGAACCGCTCAGGAACGCCCGGGTCTCCTCGTCCGAGAACTCCGCCGCCTCGAACCGCTCCAGGTCCACGATCAGCCGCATCAGCGGGAACATGGAGTTCCCGGTGTCGGCCGAGACCGCCTTCATCCACTTCAGGATGGAGACCTCCCGGATCTCGTACCCGGCGCCCCGGACCAGCTCCAGGATCCGGTCCGAGTCCAGGGAGCCCGCGCTGACCTGGTGGAAGCAGCGCCCGGTCGACCGGGGGTCGCGGGAGGCGGCGACGATCGCCGCGCTGACGTAGTCCACCGGCACCATGTTCATGTCCAGCCCGAACCGCCGCGGATACACCCCGGCCTGGATGGACCCCTTGATGAACCGCCACACGAAGTCATTGGGCTGGCAGGCACCGGTGGTGGAGTCGCCCCACACCTGGCCCGGCCGGTGGATGGTCAGCGGCACCCCGCGGCGGCCGGCCTCCCGTACCAGCTGCTCGGCCACCCACTTGCTCTTGGTGTAGCCGAGCGACAGGGACTCGGGCGGGCCCGTCGGGTCCGACTCCCCCCGGGGCGTCTCATGCTCCTTGGGCTCGAAGATGCCGGTGGTGGACACATGGTGCAGGGTGGCGCGGGCGTCGCGGGCCAGCCGCAGGACCTCATGGGTGGCGTCCACGGTCGGCTTGCGCAGCCACTTGTAGAGGGTGAGGAAGTTGACCTTGGCCGCGGAGTGGTAGACCGCGCCGATCCGCGCGGTCAGCTCCGCGTACTCCGCCTCCCCGATCCCGAGCCGGGGGCGGGTGACGTCCCCGGTCACCACCCGGACCCGGGAGAGGTCCACCCCGTCCAGCACCTCGTAGCCGCCGAGCGTGGTCCGCAGCCGCGCGAGGCCCGCCTCGGGGTCGGCGGCCCGCACCAGGCAGGTGACGGTCAGCCCGCGCGCCAGCAGATCCCGCAGCAGAAAGCTCCCGAGGAACCCGGTGGCGCCGGTGAGCAGCACCTCGGAGACCGTGCCCGGGTCCCTCGCCTCGAAGCCGGTGATGTCGTCGGCGAGGACGACATCCGCCGCGAACTCCTCGGCGATCCCCGTATACGTCGGCGCAGTCATCAGTCCCTCTCTCTTCCTTCCTCAGACTTCCTCAGACGCCGGCGGCGGCCTGGGCTATCGCCCCGCCGAGCAGCGACAGGGCCTCCTTCACGTCCTCGTCGGACGCGGTGATCGGCGGCAGCAGCCGCACCGTCGTCGGCCGGCTGATGCAGGGCGAGACCACCAGACCGCTGCCGGCCAGCGCGGCCAGCACGTTGCCGGAGACCTCGGCCGTGGTGAAGTCGATGCCCCACAGCAGCCCGCGGCCCCGGGTCTCGACCACCACCTCGGCGTACCGCTCCCGGATCTCGGCCAGCCCGGCGGCCAGCGCGGCGGCGATACGCTCGCCGTCCTCCGCGTGTTCCTCGATCGCGGCCAGCGCCGTAGGGATCACCCCGGTGCCCAGCGGATGGCCGCTGAAGGTCGCGGTGTGCAGCATCGGGTCGGCCAGCAGCGGGGCGAACAGCCGGTCGTTGCCGACCGCGGCCGACACCGGCACCACCCCGCCGCCCAGCGGCTTGCCGAGCAGTACGGCGTCCACCGCCAGACCGGCCTCCAGCGCCAACGACCGGGCGCCGCACCGCCGCAGCCCCACCTGGATCTCGTCCGAGACCACCAGGGCGCCGTGCTCCCGCGCGTCCCGGCACCAGCGCGCCAGCACCTCGCCGTCCAGCACCCGCACCCCGTTCTCGGCCTGTACGGGCTCGAAGAAGAGCGCCGCCACCTCCCGCTCGGCGACGACCTTGGCCACCGCCTCCGGGTCCTCCGGGTCCACATGGACCACGTCCCGCAGCAGGGGCTCAAGCCCGGCGCGGAACCGCTCGTTATGGGTGAGCGAGAGCGCCCCCAGCGTCTTGCCGTGGAAGGCCCCCCGCACGGCGACCACCGTGGTCCGGCCCGTCGCCAGCCGGGCCAGCTTCAGCGCGACCTCCACCGCGTCGGCGCCGCCGCAGCCGAAGTACACCCGGTTGAGGCCGCCGCCCAGATACGCGGTCAGGTGCTCCGCGGCCAGCGGGGCCGCCGCGTTCTGCACCGTCCTGGTGGAGGTGGGCAGCGCGTCCAACTGCGCCCGCACCGCCTCCACCACCGCCGGATGCCGGTGCCCGAGCAGCGCCACCGCGTACGAGCCGAAGTCCAGCACCGACCGGCCGTCCGACAGGGTCACCCGGCTGCCCTCGGAGGAGGCCTCCACGGCGCCCTGCCCGCTGAACTTCCCGGCCACCGCCAGCGCGGGCGAGAAGTGCTTCCTCACCCGCCGAAAAGTCTCCTTGGCATCCACCGCGCCGAGCGCGTCCCTCGCATGCGACTCACTCATGGCCGCCGCCCTCCGCACTCCGGCCGATGATGTCCCGCTGGTAGCCCTCCAGCGCCTTGGCCACCGCGGGGTGGATCATCTCGGCGACCAGCGGCAGCCCGATGTCGAATTCCACGAACAACTCCAGCCCGGTGCCCTCACCATCCTCCACGACCTGCCAGTACCCCTCATAAGAGGCAAGATCGCCCTCCGTCTGCCGAAACTCCACCCGCCGCCGTCCCGTATCGACGACATCCTCCTGATCCCATTCCATTTCCGAGCCCTTGAGCTCGACCACCCAGCTGCTGGAGCGGATGTCGTCCTTCTCGCCGGTTATCCCGACCTCGTTGACGCCCGCCATATAGGACGGATACGCCTCGATGTCCAGCAGCGCCTTCCACAGCTGGTCAGCGCTTCCGCCGCCCCGATGTACTTCATGAAGCACGGTCACAGAATTCCCCAAGCCCTTCATTTCTCATCCCTCGTACGCGTTCGGCGATCCGCAGTGTAGGAGCGCCCTCAGCGCACCCGGCCGAATCCCCACGCACACCTGACACCTCACTGACACCCTGACGAGCCCGTGAGAAAATTCGTTGTTCCCTCAGGCGGAATCCCGCCGCTGAGCCGCCGCCCCGCCCCGTTCGACCAGGGCCGTCAGCCGCTGCAGCTCGGCCCGCATCGAGTGCTGCTCGGCCGACAACTGCTCCACCCGGCGGCGCAGCCGCACCAGCTCCAGGTCGTCGCCCTCCTCCCGGGGGTGCGCATGACCCTCCTCGGCGCCCGGGCCCGCCAGGTGGTCCGCCGCCCAGAGCCCGCCCCGCCCCGGAGCGGCCTCGTGCAGCTGCCGTACGGCGGAAGCCGCCACCACCGCCGCCGTCCCGCGCTCGGCCTCCGGGGCGCGCAGCCGCCGCACCGCCGGCACCCCGGCCGCCCGGCCGCCGCGCTGGAGAGCCAGGGCCAGCAAGTCCCGGAAGCGCTCCCGCAGCGGATGCGCGGCCACCAGTTCCTCCAGCCGCCCGACCACCTGCCGGTGCCGACCGGCCCGGATGGAGGCGTCGCACAGGTCCTCCAGGGCCAGCAGCCGCTCCTCCTCCAGCCGGGCCGCGACCCCCGCGCACAGCGGACCGTGCGAGCCGCCGTCCAGCGCCGGACCGCGCCACAGCCCGAGCGCCCGGCGCAGCAGGGCGGCCGCTCCGTCCGGGTCCGTGGTCAGCTGCCGGCGCGCCCGCGCGGTCTGCAACCGGAAGCGCACGCTGTCGAGTTCCTCGGGCCGGGCCTGGAGCAGATAGCCGGAGCCGCGCGCGATCAGCCGGGGCGTGTTCGCCCGCGGCGGCTCCACCTCGATCAGCTGCTGCCGCAGCCGGGAGACGTGCGCCTGAAGGGCGTTGATCGCCTTGTCGGGGGCGTTGCGCCCCCACAGCTCGTTGATCAGCGCCCCCGTGGGCACCACCGAGTCGACGCGCACCAGGAGCACCCCGAGGAGCACACGCTGCTTGGGACTGTTCAGCGGAAAGCTCCGCCGCCTGACATCGTCGTAGATCTCAGGGGTGCCCAGTACACGGAACTGCATCACAGCCTCCACCGGTCCACGCGGCCTGCACGGCGCCGCGGAACCTAGGCCACCACGCCCCCGCCGTGGCCATCGTGAGTACCCAGGTACTCAAACCCCCGCCCCCGCACCGGGCCGGTCCGCAGGCCCATCCCATGGCGCGAATCCGTACGACCCCCCGGAACCCCCCGGGTGAGTACCGGTTACTCACGCCGGACGCCCCGCCCCCGTGATGACCTGCCTCCAGGCACACGGCAGCGGGAACAGGAGCGGGGCAATGACTGGGTGGGACGCGGAGGCGGCCGTCGTCGGACTCGGGGCGTGGGGCTCCTCGGCGCTGTGGAGACTGGCCGCCCGGGGCGTCGACGTCCTCGGCTTCGACCGGTGCGCTGTAGGCACCGCTGAGCGGCAGCCGGGCTCCACCCTGTTCCGCCTCAGCTGCTCCGCGCACCCCGGCCTCGTACCGCTGGCCCGGCGCTCCCGCGAGCTGTGGACGGAACTGGAGGACACCGCACGCACCCCGCTGCTGCTCCCCTCCGGCGGCCTGCTGGTCGGCCCCCCGGACGGCCCGGTCGCCGGAGAGGCGCTACGGGCGGCCCGCGAACACGGCATCGACGTCCGCACCTTCACCGCCCGGGCCCTGCGCTTCCAGTACCCCCGCCACACCGGGGTCCCCGCCTCCCACATCGGCGTCTGGGAACCGTCCGCCGGCCTGCTCCGCCCAGAGGCCGCCATCCGGGCCGCCGTCACCGCCGCCCAAGCCGCCGGCGCCCGGGTCTTCGAGTACACCAGCATCACGGCGATCGACCCGGTCGACGGCGGCGTCATCCTCCGCTCCGCCCTGCGGGACGTCCGGGTACGCCAGGTCGTGGTGACGGCCGGCGCCGGGCTGCCGTCCCTGGTCCCCGGCCTGCCACTGGAGACGCACCGCGCCCCCGTCGCCTGGTTCCGCCCCCTCGAACCCGACGCCGGCCTCACCCTGGATGAATTCCCCGCCTTCATGCGCGAGTTCGCCGACGGCCGGATCCTCCACGGCAGCGGCACCGAGCAGCACCAAGACCTCCGCCTCAGCCTGGAGGACCCGACCACCCCCACCGTCGAAGCCCCCGCCCCCGACCCCACCCTCCACTACGACGACCTCGCCCCCCTCGCCCGCCTGCTCCCCGCCAAGCTCCCGGGCCTCCACCCCCTGCCCGCCAAGGCCACCGTCCAGCTGACCACCCGCACCCCCGGCCGCCCCTTCCTCCTCGGCCGCCCCGGCGACGACCCCCGCCTCCTCGTCGCCGTCGGCAGCGGCACCCAGGGCCTTCAGCACTCCACCGGCATCGCCGACACCCTCGCCGACGCCGTCACCGGCACCCCGATCCCGGCCCCCCTGGACACCTTCACTGCCGGCGCCCTGCGCTGAGCCCTCTCCCCGCCGCCCCGCGCGCCGTCGATCCGCTCAACGGCTGACGGCCCGCGTCGAGAACGTGTGGCCTTGGTCCACCAGTTCCCTCACGAGGCCCTCCGGCAGGGGGTGCGTCTTCAGGGACGGGACCATCAGGACGTCGCACGGCGTGGACGCGTCGGGAGCGACCGGGAAGCTCCGGTGCCCGCGGTGCGGGTCGGCGACGCTGACGAGGCCGTCGGAGCAGCTGACCCAGGGCGCCAGGGTGTAGTCGGCCCCCGCGTCGAAGCGGAGCGGCTCTGCCATGCCGTAGGCCTCGAAGAAGATCCGCGCGATCGGGTCCGCGTAGTCGGCGTACATCTTGCGGGCGCCGCCGAACCGGACCCTGCGCTTGTCGATGTCCGCTTGGACCGGCGACTTCTCCAGCGGCACGGGAGCGCGGTCGGGCCGGCCGAGCATGTCCAGGGTGCGTTCGGCCACCGCGCGCTAGGAGAAGGCCGCCCGGCCCCGGTCGAGGGCGGCTTCGTCACGGTCGTGGGGACCCACGTGGCGGCCTGGCGCGGGATCTCGCCGGTGTACCCGCACAGGGCCAGGTGCTCGGCGAGGTTGTGGTCGGCGGTCAGCGGCCGCAGCCGTCCGCCCTCCAGGGCGTAGGCGCGGCAGTCGCCGACCCAGGCGACGCGGATCCGCTCCTCTTCGGCCGACGCGGACGTCGACCCGGAGGTCGAACGGGACGCCGTCACCGTGGCGACCACTGCGACGGCGTCCGGCTCCGGTTCGTCGCCCGCGCCCTTGTCGGCCACCAGCTCGGTGCCGGTGAGCAGGCCGGCGAGGCTTCCCCGGCGCGCGGCGACCCGTGCCATGACGGTGGCGAGCAGCTCCGCCACGGACGCGACGCGGTGGCTGTGGCCGATGCCGTCGACCACAGCCGCGGCGGTGGTGCCGTCGGTCTGGACGTGGACGGCGACCGCGTCTCCGCTGGGGGTGGCGGTGCCGGTCCGGGTGGCCGTGGCGACGCGGACGTTCCCGTATCCGAATGGCGTGGTCATTCAGACGACCTCGACGACTACGGCGGACTGCACGATTCCCACGCCCTCGCTGAAGACGACGGCGTGATCCCCCGGGGAGAGTTCGCCCGACGCGATCGCGTAGTGGAGGGCGGCGATGGGATCCGCCCCGCCCAGATGCCCGATCTCGCGTCCCCGTTCCTCGCTGGAGCGCGCGGGTTCGAGGTCTCCGAGATAGGGGAAGTACTCCTCTTCGAGGACCTGGCGTCCCCTGAAAGGCAGCACCACGCGGGCCACTTGTTCGCGTGTGATGCCGGCATCGGCCAGTACTTTGTCGATGACGGCGCCGATTCCGTCTCCGCGCATCTTCCAGGCTTCTTCGCGAGAGATGTCGGACGTCTCGTAGAAGGCGCGGGAACGCTGCGAGAGGACCACCGGAAGGCTGACGCCCTGGCCGAACACGCGAGGGCCTCGGTGCACCCCTTCGAGATGCGGCTGCGTGTGGCTGACGGCCGCGAGAAGGCGGGCGATTCCGTGGTCCCTGGACATGACCAGCGCCGCTCCGCCGTCTCCGAACGGGGTGTCCGGGTCGACGGTCCACCGGTCGATCACCTCTTTCGGCTGCCAGCTCTCGGCGGCGGTGACCAGCGCGGCCCCCTGTTCGGTCTCGCAGGTGAGACGGGCGGCGGCCCAGCGCATGCCGTTCACCACCCCGTCGCAGCCGTTCATCAGCTGCGCCACGTCCCGGAAGCCGCCCGGTCCGATCTCCCGCTCCAGCCACATCACGGGATTCGACATCCGGGGCGACGGGTCCAGGACCGACGTGTGGACGAGCAGCCCGACGTCGTCGAAGGCGTACCCCGACTCCGCCAGGGCCGCTTTCGCCGCGCGGGCGGCGAACGCCGCCGGGGGCTCGTCCGCCGGAGCGACCGCGACGGTGCGCTGTCGTGTGCGCCGCGCGAGTTTCTCCGGATAACTGCCGTCCGCCACAGCCTCGGATACCGGGACGACAGGCGGCAGGTCCACCGCCGTCGCCGCGATATAGACATTCTCCCAGCGCGCCATGAAGAGCTCCGTCCAGTTCACCCCGATGCGGGTGGAAATTCTTCGGTCGGCCTCGTCTTTTCGACGGAACCATAACAGAGGGTCGACCCCGCCGCCGATGCGGCGAAGTAGCCTTTGAGGCAGGCGAGTTGGGGCTCGATGAACGTGTTTGCGTCGTCTGGTGCCCGCGTGTTCACATGACCCCGTGAATACCCTTCAGGACGACATGAATCTGCGGCCGAAGACTCTCGCCTGGGTGAACCGGCATCTGGACAGCGGCGAACGGGTCATCAAAACCACGAGGCTGCACGGTGGCATGACCGCGGAAATGCGCAAGCTGACCATCGGCACCCAGGACGCCGTCACCCGTCACCTCGTGCTGCGCAGTTTCGTCGACGCGTTCTACCTGCGGAATGCCGAGGAGTGGCTGACCAGGGAAGCCAGCGCCCTGGAACTCCTCGGCGGGACCGGGGTGCTCGCGCCGGATCTGGTCGCGGTCGACCCGACGGCCGCGCACTGCGCGTACCCGTCGCTGCTGATGACGCACCTGGAGGGCCGCTCGGTCCTCGACGACGAGGGCGTCGAGACCCGCGCTCCCCTGCTGGCCCGTCAACTCGTGGCCATCCACGCGCTCCAGCCCGTCGAGCGCCCCCGGACGTTCGCGACATTGACGACGCCGGAGTCGGTCGTCGTGCCGAAGGGCGGCCGGGAGGCCGTCTGGGCCGCGGCGATCGACGTGATCCGTGAGCCCGACCCGTCGTACGAAGGCCGGTTCCTGCACCGCGACTTCCAGCCGGGCAACGTCCTGTTCGACGTGGTGCCGTCCCGTCCGGACGAGGCCCGGATCACCGGCGTCGTCGACTGGTCACAGCCTTCCTGGGGTCCGGCGGACCTCGACGTCGCCCACTGCTCCACCAACCTTGCGCTCCTCCATGACCCGTCATGGGGGCTGCGGTTCGCCGAGGCGTACGAGGAGGCGGGCGGGACGCTGGCGACGAAGCCGGGCGAGCGCCTGTACTGGCTGGTGCGGGACGCGCTGTCGTGCTCCGAGGAGGTCGACCTGTGGGCGCAGGCCTACCAGGCCGCGGGGCGGACCGATCTCACGACGAGCGTCCTGGAACGGCGCCTGGACACCTACGTCACCGGCCTGATGGCCGCCCTGGGCTGACGTCCCGGCGGCGTGCGCTCCAGGAACCAGCCGATGGTCCTCTTGATCCCGGCTTCGATGCTCACCGCCGGCCGCCAGCCGAGGGACCGTTCGGCCCGGCTGATGTCCGGCCGCCGCAGGCCCGGGTCGTCCTGGGGGCGGGCGACGAACTCGATGGACGAGGACGAGCCGACGAGGCCGCGGATCATCTCGGCGGTCGCGAGGACCGTCATCTCGTGCGTCCCGCCGATGTTCACCGGCCCCTGTTCGCCCGGCGCCCACAGGAGCCGGAGGATGCCGTCCACGGTGTCGCTCACGTAGCACAGCGAGCGGGTCTGGCTGCCGTCCCCGGCCAGGAGGTGACCGGTCATGACGGCGCGCGCCGCGACGCCGCCGACTGGAGACCCCTCACCCAGGCCCCCGGAGTGCCGGGCGACGGTCGTGGGATCGGCTCCGAAGGACCGGACACCGATAACGGGGTCGTCCGGGTGGGAGTCGACATCGACGCTCGGAGCGTAGTCCCAGGTGACGCCGGCCCGTTCCGGATCTCGCGGAGTATCCCGTCAGGTGCCGTCGTTCCCGCACAGCCCGGCTGCGAGAGGTTGAGGGCCTGCCGTCGCAGGTCCTTGCCGGCACTGCTGGACATGTTTCTGCGCCTTTCGCACGGGGCGCTGCGCAGCCCCCATGCAGCAGCCCGCCGCAGTGCACTGCCGCCGTTTGGTATGGACCAATAGTCTGCCCTGAAGCCGACCTTCGGTGTCAAGCCATCAAGGCGGCCTGGCTCCGACCGGCATGCGAATAGATCGTGAACTCACTGGCAGCTGAGGTGATATGACCGTACGTCACGTCGCCGGAGATGGTTGACAATGGGCATTGGTCTAGTCCAGCTTGGTTGCACCTGCACTCGGGGAGCGCAAGCCGGCAGAACCTTCGTGACCGGAAGGTGGCCCGCTCCGGGAACTGCGCCCGTTCGCACGGCGATCGGCGGTGCCCAACCTCCATCGGTGCGGCCTCGAACCCCTTCCGTTCCCAGCGTCATGACCCCATCGAGCCACGGAGCGATACATTTCAATGGCTAGTTCCTACCTCCATCGTGCGTCCTCTGATCGCCCGTACTTCAGCGCCGACGGCGAGACCTACCTCGCGCAGACACCTCTGCGTGACATCGAGAAGACCCGTCCCCTCCGGGTGCTCTCCGAAGAGGACTTCGCCTTCTGGCAGAACTACGGCTACGTGGTCGTCAAGCAGGCCATCCCGGAAGCATCCGCCCGAGAGCTCCTCGACTTCTCCTGGGAATTCCAGGGCCTGGATCCGGAACGCCCGGAGACCTGGTACGACGAGCGTGAGTACCGGTCCGAACTGGACCAGGAGCTGCACATCTACGGATTCGTCGAGGCGTACCACCACCAGCTTCTCTGGAACAGCCGCCAGAACCGCCGGGTCTACGACGCGTTCGTCGACGTGTGGGACTGCGAGGAACTGTGGGTCACCCTCGACCGGTTGAATCTCAATCCGCCCAACATCAAGACCCGCGACCGATCCCTGATCGAGGTCCGCGAGACGGGCTTCGACATCAACCTCCACTGGGACGTCGACTCCACGCTCGGCGTCCCGCCGCAGCGAGTCCAGGGCATCATCGCCCTGAACGACACCAGCGCCGAACAGGGCGGCTTCCAGTGCTGCCCCGAGCTGTTCCGCGACTTCGACCGGTGGAAGGCGCTCCAGCCGGCCGGCCGGGACCCGATCCGACCCGCGATCGACCGAAGCGAGTTGCCCGTCATACGGCCGGAGTTGAAAGCCGGGGACTTGCTGATATTCAACGGCTTCCTGGCTCACGGCGTGGCCCCGAACCAGTCCCCGGACAAGGTGCGAGCGGTCCAGTACCTCTCCATGATGCCCGCCCTGGATGGCAACCAGCGCCTGCGTCGCGAACGCATCCTCTCCTGGCGCGACCTCTCCACACCGACCTGGAACGGAACGCTCCTCGGTGACGCGACCCGTCCCGAGTCCGAGCGGTACGGACGGGCCACGCTGGACGAACTGGGGAGCAAGCTGCTCGGTCTCACCGGCTGGCACGGCCAGGACCTCGACGAGCACGGTCAGGAGCGGGCATGCGAAGAATCTGCCTGACGCTTCCCACCAACCGGGCCTGCGCGGCGACGATAGCGGCCACCGGGGCGGAAGCGGTTTATGCCGCCGAGCACTTCGACGTCGAGGTCCACCTGCTGATCCTGGACTCCTGCGACAGCGCCACGTACGAGGAGCACCGCGCAGCCGTACGAGGCCTCGCCCCGCACCCGCGCGTCGTCGTCCACCACCTCGACGAGGACGACCAGCGCGACTTCCTCCGCCGGGTGATCGACCGGTCCGGGGCCGCCAAGCCCGAACTGCTGCTCCGCCTGATGCTGCCGAACGCCACCTCCTACGGAGCCTGCACCAACCGCGCCTTCCTGATCAGCTTCGCCCTCGGGTGCGAGTCGGTTCACCGCAGGGACTCCGACAGCCGCTACCAAGTGTCCGACGGCGCTTCGGTCTTCCCCGTCCACCATGAACTCGGATCGCTCGGCCTGACGGCCGAGGAGGCCTCCCGGTCGGTCTCCGCGACAGCCCTGGCCCCCGAGAGCCTGCCCCGTCGCGTCTCCATGGTCGGCAGCTCCTTCATCGGCCCGCCCTCGGTGGACATCGACGAGATAGCGGCACTCGACAACGATGTCTACCACGACATCGTCAGTCTGTGGGCGCCCCTGGACCACTCGCCCGAGCAGAAGCGGGAACTGGTCGAGGAGTCCTTCCGGGGCGCCGGCCAAGCGGAGTTCGAGCAGGACCGCACCACGCTGTGCCTCGTCGATCCCATGCGGGTCGACATGTGCAACATCGCCTTCCAGGACGTACACCGGCGCGTTCCCCTGCCGCCGGCCACCGACACCATCGGCAGCGACTACTTCCTGCTCCACCTGGTGCGGCACGCCGGGCTCCCCGGCGTCCTCCACAACCGCAACATAGTGAACTTCCATACCGCGGAGCGCCGAACCGACGCGGGCTTCCTCGCCTACCAGACCCGCTTCGCCAAGTTCCTCCTCTCGATGCTCTACCACAACGCCGTCTACGAGGCCCTGGCCCAGGCCGGGGACACCCTGCTCGACGACGAGGGCCAGGTACGGGCCGCCGCCGTCGCCGGACTCGTCCGGCAGAGCACCGGTCTCGACCCGGCCGACAACCACGAGCGCCTGCGCCGTCTCGACGCCGCCTACCGCGTACTGGGCGGCCGGTACGCCGAGCTCGCCGACCACCTGGGCGCGCGCCACCACCACCTCGTGGCGGAGGCCCGGAGCGATATGGAGGACTTCGCCTTCCTCATCGAGGAGTGGGAGCCGCTGGTGCGGGCGGCCGCCCGGACGCCCGCGGGCGGCTCCGAGGGGGGCGAGCGGCGATGAAGGCACTCTCCACCCGGCTGGCAGCGGAACTGGAGCACACCGGCCCCGACCAGATCGTGCTCGACCTGGACGGCATCGGCCGGCAGCACGCCCTGCTGCTCGACGAGCTCCCCGGCGTCGACCTCCGCTTCGCCATGAAGGCCTGCCCGGTCGACGAGGTGATCACGTACCTGGCGGCCCGAGGCTGCGGCGTCGACGCGGCCAGCGTCCCGGAGATCGCCCAGGCGCTGCGGGCCGGAGTGCCGGCCGACCGGCTGCACTACGGCAACACCATCAAATCCGACCGGGACATCGCGGTGGCCCACCGGATGGGGATCACGGACTTCGCCACCGACAGCGTCGAGGACGTGCGGGCCATCGCGGCGCACGCGCCGGGAGCACGGGTCTTCTGCCGGGTGGCGACGACCGGTACCGGCGCCCTGTGGGGGCTCAAGGACAAGTTCGGTTGCTCGCCCGAGGACGCCGTACGCCTGCTGGAAGCCGCCCGATCCCTCGGTCTGACCCCGGCCGGCCTCTCGGTCCATGTCGGCTCGCAGCAGATGGACCCGGACACCTGGTACGCGGCCGTCGAACGCGTCGCCGCCGTCATGGACGCCCTCAGCTCGCGAGGAATAAGGCTCGACCACGTCAACCTCGGGGGCGGTCTTCCCGCGCTGGGCTACACCGACCGACGCGGAGTGGCCCTCGACCCTCCGATCGACAAGATCTTCGCCGTGCTCCGCGAAGGCATGGCCGGCCTGCGCCGCGTCCACGGCGAGGACCTGCGCTTCGTGATGGAGCCGGGACGTTTCCTGGTGGCCGACCAGGGCGCCGTCCGCGGCCGGGTGGTACGTCTGTCGACCCGCGAGATGCCGGACGGCGTGCGCCGGCACTGGCTCTACCTGAGTTGCGGCAAGTTCAACGGGCTGTACGAGATGGACGCGCTGCAGTACCGGCTCGTCTTCCCGACGCACGGCGATGACGTCCCCACGGTTCCCGCCGTGATCGCGGGCCCCACCTGTGACAGCGACGACGCGTACGCCGCCGAGCACCGCCTGGTACAGGTACCGCGGGAGCTGGCCTCCGGGGACCCGGTCTGGGTGCTGTCCACCGGGGCGTACGGGATCAGCTACATGACCGAGGGATTCAACGGCGTCGCCCCGCTGACCTACACGACCACCGGGGGCGGGCGGTGACGGAGGACCTTCTGATCCGCCCCGTCGCGGAGGGCGACTGGGACGCCGTCGTCGCGATGGAGTCCTCCGCGTACTCCGGACTGGGGCTCTCCGAGGAGCGCACCGCTCTGCGGTCCCGGGCGGATGCCTCTCCCACGACCTGCTTCGTCGTGGAGATCGCCGAAAGGCCCGCCGGCTACCTGCTCTCGCTCCCGTACCCCGCCGGGCGGTACCCGGATCTCGGCCAGGTGGAGGGCGGCGGCTTCCCCTCGCGCAACCTCCATCTGCACGACATCGTGATCGCCGCCGCGCACCGCCGGCAGGGCCTGGCCCACCGCCTGCTGGCCCATCTGGAGAAGACCGCCCGCGCGCAGGGGTACGAGCGGATATCCCTCGTCGCGGTCGGCGGAAGCGAACGATTCTGGTCGGCCCGGGGGTTCACCCACCACGCGGACGCGGCGGCGGTGGACGCGTACCACGAGGGCGCCCGCTATATGTCCCGGTCACTGACCGACGAAGCCTCACCCTCCCGGCCGGCCGCCACCCCGGCACCGGCCGGCCCGCCCCTACCACCTGAAGTGAGCTGACTCCGGTGCTCCGTGTCCACGACCCCTTCCTGCGCGGTCAACTGGCTACAGCCGCCCTCTTCACCGCGCTCGGCTTCCAGTACGCCACCTGGGCGTCCCGCGTGCCGGCCCTCAAGGCCGCACTCGGCCTCACCGCGGCCGAAGTCGGCATGCTGCTGATGTCGGCCGGCATCGGCGCCGCCGCGTCCTTCCCCCTGGTGGCGTATCTGATGCGGCGGATGGGCTCACGGCGGCTCGCCCTGGTGTCCACCCTCGGTCTCACCCTGCTGCTGCCGGCCCTCGCGGTGGCACCGAACTACCCGACCGCGCTCCTTGTGCTGTGCGCGGACGGCGTCCTCGTGGGGTGTCTCAACACCGCGATGAACGCGCAGGGTTCGGTCCTGGAGACCACCTACGGGCGCAACACCATGGCGAAGCTGCACGCCACGTTCAGCGGTGGCTCGTTCGCAGCGGCCCTGCTCGCCTCCGGCATGAACGCGTTCACCGACTCCGTTCTCACGCACTTCGGCGTCGCGGCGCTTCTCCTCGTACTCCTCGCCGCCTGCGCGCACGGCGGGCTCCTCCCCGACGCGGCCCCCGCCGCACCTCAAGCGAGGAAGACCCGGGCCCGCTGGTCGACACCCGCCGGTGTGACGCTCTGGATGTGCTGTGCGATGGCCTTCGGCACCGTCGCCGAAGGCGCCATGAACGACTGGTCCACGCTCTACATGGAAGAGGTCGCGCTGGCTTCCGAGCAGGTCGCTCCGCTGGGCATAGCGGTCGTCTCCGGAATGATGGTGGTGGCCCGCCTGTTCGCCGACGGTTGGCGCAGCCGCCTGGGCGACGGCAGGGTCGTCGTGCTGGGCAGTGCTCTGGCCGGAGCCGGCCTCGGCGCGGCTCTGCTGTCCGGCGGGGTGGTCCCGGCGCTGCTCGGGTTCGCGATCATGGGCCTCGGCATCGCCGCGGTGACCCCGTGTGTGTACGCGGCCGCGGCCCGGCGCAGTTCGGACACTCTGACGCTGGTGGCGACCATGGGCACCGTGGGGCTGCTGGCCGGGCCCCCGGTCATCGGCTTCGTCGCACACGCCACCAACCTGGCCTGGGGCCTGGGCCTGGTATGCCTCTGCGCGTTCGTCGTCACCCTGTGCGGCAGTCGCATCACCTGGGAGACGGCCCCTCCCCGCAAGCAGCTGACCGGCTCCTGAGGATTCCGGCCGAGCAGCGGGGGAAGCGCGCCCCGGCCCTTCACCGAGCCGTGCCCACTGATCTTCCTCACCCGTGGATCCGCCCTCGGTTCGGGGCCTCACGCCCCGGGCCGTGCGACGATGCCGGTATGAACCGGCTGGCTGGCGAGACCTCCCCGTACCTGCTTCAGCACGCGGACAACCCGGTCGACTGGTGGCCGTGGTCACCGGAGGCGTTCGAGGAGGCGCGGCGGCGCGACGTGCCCGTGCTGCTCAGCGTGGGGTACAGCAGCTGCCACTGGTGCCAGTAGATGTTCGCAATCAGGTAGCTCCGGCGCTGGCCAACCTGGGCAGGACGTACGTGCAGAGTCGCGAGGCCTTGACAATCGGGCGTGGACGGTCCGCGGCAGCGCCCTTTGAGAGATTGCTTCGGAGCCATGCAGCTCTGCACGGCTCGCGTGCGTCGTATCTGCCGACGCCTCCGAGGGGACTGGTCGTGTGTGAGCCGCAACCGGTCCACCCTGACTGGTGCGGGCGGGCACCGCCCGACCGGATGAGCTCGAGTGGGCGTAAGGACCTAAAGACGGGAACCAAAGCCTAGAGGTGGATTAGAGTTCCCCGAGAGGGCCAAATCTTCGATGTCCTGTTTGGCGGACTTATTCGATTTGGTGAAGTATTCCGATGTCCTAGAAGTCCGCTATGGGTGGAGTGGCGTAATTTGAGTAAAAATGCTGTTGACCAGCCTCAGCCGGATTCTAATGACATCCTCGGCGGTAACCTTCGGGCTGAAGATCTGAGCCGCAAGCAACTCGAGGCATGGACCGTGCTGAGCGAACGGGAGCACTCAATTCTGAACTCCCTCGAATCGCCGGGCCAGAGGCTGCTAATCGGTCCTCGTGGATCGGGCAAGAGCACCTACCTGAAAATGGCGTATTACAGGGAATTGGGTGGCTCAAAAGTCTTTCCTGTGTACGTGAACTACTCGAATTCAATCTCGATCGAGCCGGAATTCCGCCGGTCGGCTACGGCCCTTCCCTTCTTCCGTCAGTGGATTCTTGCCCAAGTGGTTGCAGGAGCTTCAGCCACCCTGCGCGAATTGGAGGTGTCTGTACCGGAAGGGCTGGATGCCCTGTGCCGCACGGCGCATGATTTGGTTTCTGCCGTTGAGCGTAGGCACTTGGAAAGGGCGCCGGAAAGCTCGTTCGACATCACCGGAGTCCTTGATTTCTTGGAGATTTGCAAAAAGCACACAGGTCGACGTCGAACCGTTCTTCTGCTGGATGATGCTGCCCATGCATTCTCTGCCGAGCAGCAGCGCGAGTTCTTCGAAGTGTTTGGCGCCTTGCGGTCGCGTAGCGTAAGCGCAAAGGCTGCCGTGTATCCCGGTGTCACCAGCTATACTCCCAGGTTTCATGTGGGGCAGGACGCCCAGCTCACCAGCGTATGGCTCAAGACGGATTCGCCAGGCTTTGCAGAGATGATGCGTGACATCGCTGAGCGACGTCTCACGAAGGACAACTTCGAAAGATTGTCGCAGCGCGACGGTGTAATCGACTATCTCGCCCTCGCGTCGTTCGGTGTTCCCCGCGCTTTCCTTGCAATGATTGCTCAAGTTCTGGAGGAGTCGGACACGGCTCATCGCCAGTCGACCGCGCGTCGATTGGCTGATGCGGCTATCGCCGAGAATGCTAATGGTGCGCTAAAAGTTTTTACCTCGCTTGAGGACAAGCTGCCCCGCTACAAGAATTTCGTAGCGATTGGCCAGCAATTCGTCGACAATGGAATTGAAGCGATCCGTGAGTACAACGATCGCAGGGTGGCAGCGGATTCGGACACCGGGAGAGCGTCCACGCTACTGGTTCAGGAGCCCGTGAGCGCGGAGATCGAAAGAGTTCTTGGTTTTCTGGAATATGCGGGCGTAGTGAGGCCGGTGGCAGGGGGGATCAGCATGGGGAAAGCTAACTTCAGAGTACTTGTCCCGCACTTCAGCCTCCTCATTACCAAGACGGCCTTGGGGTTGGGTAGAAATCCCAGTGTGGCCTCTGCCATCCAAGCCCTGACTCGTCGTGACCCCCATGTTCGGGTCCGTCGGCAGGTTGGAACACTGCTGGGTGAGGACTATCAGAGTCGTTGCCGTCTCAATCTCGGCGCCTGCTCGAATTGTCAAACCGAAAGAGATAATCCGGAAGCGCGATTCTGCTCCACGTGTGGCACCCGACTTGAGCAGGTATCGGTATTCGAGGAATTGCTGGATGCTCCGATCGAAAAACTGCCAATCGGGAACTCTCTGCTGGACAGGATCAAGAGCAATAGCGACATTAGAAAAGTCAAGGATATCCTCTTGGATGACGATCGGCAGGTATTGTTGAAGGTCCCCTACGTGGGGCCGGTCAAGGCTAGCCGAATTCGAGTGCTCGCAGAGGAGTTCGTCTATGAGTAGAGGGCCTCAGGTATCGGCTGGCTCCCAGCCAGAAACGATGCAACTTGCTGACTGCGTCACAGGAGTCGAGCACAGCCCCGGATCTGCAATCGATGAGTTTGAAGCTGCGCTGGTTGCGCTGGCTAGAACGAGCGGAATAATTGACGCGGCTGCCCACCCTGATGTTCTTGCCGAGATGTTCATAATTTCGGTGGTAAGTTCGACTGAATCGTATTTTCGACGCTTGCTGAGTTCGCTGGCGGCAGTGTGTCCTCTCACGGCAGATAATATAGGTAGAGAGGCCTTAAATTACTCGGCAGCAGCAGCTTATCCGCAGGAGTTGCTGAGTCTTGCACTGCTTGAGCGGTCACTGTTCAGCTCGAAGGGGGTTATTTTTAAAGAAATAAAGAGGTTCACAAAATTCGAGGCGAGTAAGCATCGCGAGTTGAGTGCTGCTGTTGAAGCGTTTGAGACAATTTGCCAAATCAGGCATGCGGCGGCCCACTGGCGAGGACACTTGGACTCTGATGGTGCGAGACGTTTGGGTGTTTTTGTCACCAGGGGCGAAGTTTATAGAGTCAAATTGAACGCACCTCTGGTTCAGCGCGCCTTCGCGGTATGTGACCATCTCGTGAGGCTCGCGAATCAAGAGCTTTTCCGATTTACAATACAGCAGTGGGTTAAGAACCAATACATGGTTCTGGATGGAGGTGATGAAGAGGCGGATATTGCTCGCTGCGAGCAACTGCTATGTGTGTTTGGAAGTACTGTTTACTGTGAAGAGGAGAGGGTGACCGTCAAATCGCTCATAGAAGAACTAAGATCTGCTCCGTGATCTGAACAGCTTCATGGTGGCGGGAGCGACAGAACGAGGCGTCGTCCGCGCAGGTGGGATCGGGGCCCATAATCACGCCGCCTCACTCATTCTTGATCCCCCCGGGGCGTCTGCACACGCCTATTTTGTCCCGAAGCCTTGCGCTATGGAACAGGAGAACTCGACGCGGCGTGAGCATGTGGGTGCGACCCGTGAAATGTCGAAGACGGGCGACTTTCCGTTCCTTAATTTTCCCCAAGGTCGACCGTGATGGAGAAAGGTGCGGTCGCCTTCACTGTGCCGGTGAACATCTCGCCGTCCCTGTAAGCCTTGGTGGCGGGGTCGAGGACGTAGGTGTACACGATCGGGACCCCGGTGGCGGCCTGTTCGACCCGCCAGTAGAAGGGGATGCCAGCCTTGGCGTACTGGTCGACCTTCACGATCCGGTCGGTGGTCTCCGAGCCGGGCGACACCACCTCGACGACCAGGAGTACGTGCTCGGGGCGGGTAGGCGTGAGGTCGATGGTTTCCGCCTGATAGACGATGACGTCCGGACGGCGGTTGGTGAGGGGAACGTCTTGCAGGCGGACGTCGAAGTCCGTGTCGGCGTTCCAGTCCGGGCCTGCGGCGGTGTCCAGGGCGTTGGCGAGGATACGGGCCAGCCGGTTGTGGCGCTTGGAGGCGCTCGGGCTCACGACGACCATCCCGTCCACGATCTCGATGCCGGCGCACTGCTCCTCGGACCAGGAGTCGTACTGCTCCGCGCTGATCTGCGTATGCATCCACGCGGGCGCCACCATCTCGGCGGTCATGGTGTACCTCCTTCGAGAGGCCTCGGCAGGTCCGGCGCTGCTGCGCCAAGCCTACTGTTTCGAGGTGCGGGGCTGCCCGACTCGGAAGGGTGCGGAAGGGAAGGAGCCGCTCGCCATGTCATGGCGCATACGTGCAATTCGGCCAAGTGAGGCGGGCTCGTCAGTGTTTCACCGGTCGCGGCAGACGCTGTGAGAGGCTGGGTCGTATGAACCGGTTGGCTGGTGTGACCTCGCCTTATCTGCTTCAGCATGCCGACAATCCGGTCGACTGGTGGCCGTGGGGAGCTGAGGCGTTCGAGGAAGCGAAACGGCGTGATGTACCCGTTCTGCTCTCGGTCGGCTACTCCGCGTGCCACTGGTGCCACGTCATGGCGCACGAGTCCTTCGAGGACGCCACCACCGCCGCGTATATGAACGAGCACTTCGTCAACGTCAAGGTGGACCGCGAGGAGCGGCCCGACGTGGACGCGGTGTACATGGAGGCGGTGCAGGCGGCGACCGGGCAGGGCGGGTGGCCGATGACGGTGTTCCTGACGCCGGACGCGGAGCCGTTCTACTTCGGGACGTACTTCCCGCCCGAGCCCCGGCACGGGATGGCCTCCTTCGGGCAGGTGCTGGAGGGGGTGAGCGCGGCCTGGCGGGGGCGGCGCGAGGAGGTGGCCGAGGTCGCCGGGAACATCGTGCGGGAGCTGGCCGGGCGGTCGCTGGCGGTGGGCGGTGCCGGGGCGCCGGGGGAGGCGGAGCTGGCGCAGGCGCTGCTGGGGCTGACCCGGGAGTACGACGCCAACCACGGCGGCTTCGGCGGGGCGCCCAAGTTCCCGCCGTCCATGGTGCTGGAGTTCCTGCTGCGCCACCACGCCCGGACGGGGGCGGAGGGTGCGTTGCAGATGGCGGCCGACACCTGTGAGCGGATGGCCCGGGGCGGGATCTACGACCAGCTGGGCGGCGGGTTCGCCCGGTACTCGGTGGATCGTGAGTGGGTCGTGCCGCATTTCGAGAAGATGTTGTATGACAATGCGCTGTTGTGTCGGGTGTATGCGCATCTATGGCGGAGTACCGGGAGTGAGCTGGCGCGGCGGGTGGCGCTGGAGACCGCGGACTTCATGGTGCGGGAGCTGCGGACCCCGGAGGGAGGGTTCGCCTCGGCGCTGGACGCGGACAGCGAGGACCCGGCGAGCGGGCGGCATGTGGAGGGGGCGTACTACGTCTGGACGCCCGCGCAGCTGGTGGAGGTGCTGGGCGAGGAGGACGCCGAGTACGCCGCCCGGCACTTCGGGGTGACGGCGGAGGGCACCTTCGAGGAGGGCGCCTCGGTGCTGCAACTGCCGCAGGGGGAGGGGGTGGCGGAGGCCGGGCGGATCGCGGACATCCGGGGGCGGTTGCTGGCCGCGCGCGAGGAGCGGCCCCGCCCCGGCCGGGACGACAAGATCGTGGCCGCCTGGAACGGGCTGGCGATCGCGGCTCTGGCCGAGACGAGCGCCCTGTTCGACCGCCCCGACCTGGTCGACCGGGCGACGGAGGCCGCCGATCTGCTCGTACGGGTGCATATGGACGAGTCGGCGCGGCTGACCCGTACCTCCCGGGACGGGCGGGCCGGGGCCAACGCCGGGGTGCTGGAGGACTACGCGGACGTGGCCGAGGGGTTCCTCGCGCTGGCGACCGTCACCGGCGAGGGCGTCTGGCTGGAGTTCGCCGGCTTCCTGCTGGACCTGGTGCTGGACCGGTTCAGGGGGGAAGGGGGCGCGCTGTTCGACACCGCGCATGACGCCGAGCAGTTGATCCGCCGGCCGCAGGATCCGACCGACAACGCGGCCCCGTCCGGTTGGACCGCGGCCGCCGGCGCGTTGCTGTCGTACGCCGCGCACACCGGCTCCGAAGCGCATCGCACCGCCGCCGAGGGCGCCCTCGGTGTGGTCACCGCGCTCGGACCGCGCGCCCCGCGCTTCATCGGCTGGGGGCTCGCCACCGTCGAGGCGCTGCTCGACGGGCCGCGTGAGGTCGCCATCGTGTCCGGGGGAGAGGAAGGGGCAGGGGAAAGGACAGGGGCTGAGGAGGTGGCGGGAAGAGAGCTGCTGCGGGCGGCGCTGCTGTCCACGGCGCCCGGCGCGGTCATCGCCCACGGCCGTCCGGACGGTGGAAGGGACGGGGAGGAGGCGGAGTTTCCGCTGCTCAGGGACCGGCCGCTGGTCGGGGGCCGCCCGGCCGCCTATGTCTGCCGCCACTTCGTCTGCGACGCACCTACCACGGACCCGGCGGAACTGACACGGAAACTGGCCAACTAACGCGGAATATACGGTTTTTCTGCCAGACGGCAGCACACGGCCGCTTCCGGGCTCTATTCTCAGGCGGCATAGGAGGGGAAGCTTTCGCGCTCGTTCTGGGGAGGGCGCGCGCGAAGGCCGGACGAAGGCGACGACGGCCAGGGGGGTCCTGCCGCGTCCGCCGCTGATCGGACGGTCCATTGATCGAACGGTCGGCTGATCGGCCGTTCCGCTGATCCGCCGTTCCGTCGTTTCGCCGAGCCGCGGATCCGCCCGATCTCAGCTGCGCCGATCGGCCGACCAGCCGATCTGCCGCTTCGCCGAACTGTCTTTGCCGGGAGCACGACCGGCCCCGGTGGCGGCCCGCCGCCATCGGGTGCGTTCGCGATGGCGCGGCCGGTCGAGGGGGGAATTCCGCATGCTCGTTTCCGTGTTCGTGGCCGCCGTCTCACTGGCGTTGTTCTGGATGGCGGCCTTCACCCTGTGGTGGCAGATGCACGCCTGGCGTACGCCGGAGACGCTTGCCGCCACCCGGTTCGAAAGCCCGGCCGGCGCCGAGGGCTTGTCCTTCTCGCTGCTGGTGCCCGCCCGGCACGAGCAGGCCGTGCTGGAGCACACCATCGACCGGCTGCTGGAGTCCGGCCACCGGGACTTCGAGATCATCGTCATCGTCGGCCATGACGACCCGGAGACCGCCGAGGTGGCCGAACGGGCCGCCGCCCGCGACCCGGACCGGGTCCGCGTCATCACCGACACCCATGAGACCAAGAACAAGCCGAAGGCGCTCAACACGGCGCTGCCGCACTGCCGGGGCGAGGTCGTCGGGGTGTTCGACGCGGAGGACCAGGTGCACCCGGCGCTGCTGGCGCATGTGGACCACGCCTTCACCGCCACCGGCGCCGATGTGGTCCAGGGCGGTGTACAGCTGATCAACTTCCACTCCAGCTGGTACGCGCTGCGCAACTGCCTGGAGTACTTCTTCTGGTTCCGCAGCCGGCTCCATCTGCACGCCGCCAAGGGCTTCATCCCGCTCGGCGGCAACACCGTCTTCGTCCGCACCGGGGTGCTGCGCGAGGCCGGCGGCTGGGACCCGAACTGCCTGGCCGAGGACTGCGACCTGGGCGTACGGCTCTCCAGCGCCGGCAAGAAGGTAGTCGTCGCCTACGACGCCGACATGGTCACCCGCGAGGAGACCCCCGGCACCCTGGTCAGCCTGCTGAAGCAGCGCACCCGCTGGAACCAGGGCTTCCTCCAGGTCTACCGGAAGCGGGACTGGCGCCGGCTGCCCACCCTCGGGCAGCGGATGCTCGCCCGGCACACCCTCACCACCCCGTTCATGCAGGCCTTCACCGGGGTGGTCATCCCGCTGAACGTCGCCGTGGCGCTCTTCCTGGACGTGCCGGTGGGCGTCGCCTTCATCACCTTCCTGCCGATGATCACCGCCATGGTGACCTTCGTCTTCGAGATCGTCGGGTTGCATGACTTCGGCCGCCAGTACGGCCTGCGCGTACGGCTCGCGCACTACCTCAAGCTCATCGCCGGGGGCCCGTTCTATCAGCTGCTGCTGGCCGGCGCCGCGGTGCGCGCGGTCTGGCGGGAGCAGCGCGGCCGCAGCGAGTGGGAGCTGACCAGCCATGTCGGAGCCCATCTCGTACGGGAGGAAGCCACCCGATGACCGCGACCCTGCCCCCGGCCGCCATCCCGCCGTCCGGTGGGACCGCGATCCTGCCTCCGGCGACCGCCACCCCCACCTCCGTACCGGTCGCCGCACCCGCGCCGGCCGATCAGCGCCCCGACAAGCGGCGGGTCACCGTCCGGCCCACCGTCCGCTTCCGCTCCTCCCGCCCCGATCTGCTGCTGTGCGGGGTCGTGCTGGTGGCGATCCTGGTCGTCCAGGGCTGGAACATCGGTGACTACCCGGCGCTCAGCGACGACGAGGGCACCTATCTCGCCCAGGCCTGGGCCGTCCAGCAGGGCGAGGGGCTGGCCCACTACACGTACTGGTACGACCATCCCCCGCTCGGCTGGATGCAGATCGCCGCGCTCACCTGGATACCGTCGCTGATCGCCCCCGACACCATGGTGGTCGCCACCATGCGGATCGCGATGCTGCTGGTCAGCGCGGTCAGCGCGGTGCTGGTGTACGTACTGGCGCGGCGGCTGTGGCTGCCGCGCTGGGCGGCCGGACTGGCCATGGCGCTGTTCGGGCTCTCGCCGCTCTCGGTCGTCCTCCAGCGGGAGATCTTCCTCGACAACCTGGCCGTGCTGTGGATGCTGCTGGCGTTCTGCCTGGCCGCCTCGCCCAGCCGCCACCTCTGGCACCACTTCGGCGCCGGTCTCGCCGCCGCCACCGCGGTGCTCACCAAGGAGACCATGCTGGTCGTGCTGCCCGCGCTGCTGGTGACCATGTGGCGCCACAGCCACCATGACACCCGCAAGTTCGCGGTCACCGGCGCCATCACCGGCTGCGCCCTGATCGGCTTCTCCTACCCGCTGTTCGCCCTGCTCAAGGGCGAGTTGTGGCCGGGCGCCGGGCATGTGTCGCTCTGGGACGGCATCACGTACCAGATGAGCCGCCCCGGCTCCGGCTTCCTGCTGACCGAGGGCACCGGCTCCCACGGGGTGCTGGACTCCTGGCTCTACTACGACCGGGTGCTGCCGCTCGGCGGTCTGGCCGGCGCCGCGCTGCTGCTGCTCACCCTGCGCTGGTCGGTCACCGCCCGGGCGCTGGCCGGTCCGGCGCTGGCGCTCGCGGTGCTCACCGCCGTCGCCCTGCGCCCCTCCGGCTATCTGCCCGCGATGTACGTCATCCAGGCGCTGCCCTTCCTCGCCCTGGTCCTGGCCGGCGGCGCGGCCAGCGTGGCCCACGCGGTGCTGCGCAAGGGCCGGCAGCGGCCCCGGTTGGTGCCGCTGCGCCGGACCGCCGCCGCGCTGCTCGCCGCCACCGCCCTGGTGTACGTGGCACCCCGCTGGTACGAGGGCGACCGCACCGCCATGACGGCCGACGCCAACGCCCCGTACCGGGCGGCCGCCCGCTGGCTGGACACCCAGGTGCCCGACCCGGCGAACACCCGGGTGCTCACCGATGACGCCCTCTGGCTCGACCTGGTGCACTCCGGGTACGCACCCGGGCTCGGCGCCATCTGGTTCTACAAGGCCGACCTGGACCCGGCCGTGGCCAGGACCCTGCCCGGCGGCTGGCGCGACGTGGACTACGTCGTCGCCTCACCGACCGTACGGCGGGACGCCCGCGACCTGCCCACCGTGCGGGACGCCCTGGCCAACTCCGAGCCGGTCGCCGTCTTCGGCGAGGGCGAGGACCGCATCGAGATCCGCCGTACCCACGGCACCGACGGAGCGGAGGCCCGTTGACCATCCATCCCGCCGAGCCGCCCGGGCCCACCCTGCCCGAGACCGCCCCCATCCCTATCACCGCCGCACCGCCCGAGCCGGGCGCCGTCACCCTGGTCGTCCCGACCTTCAACGAGTCGGCCAACATCCGCGAACTGCTGCACCGCATCGCCGAGTCGGTCCCGGGCCACCTCCCCTGCGAGGTGCTGTTCGTCGACGACTCCACCGACGACACCCCGGCCGTCATCGCCGAGGCCGCCCAGAGCTGCCCCTTCCCGGTCACCGTGCTGCACCGCGAGCGCCCCGAGGGCGGCCTCGGCGGCGCGGTGGTGGCCGGACTGGCCGCCGCCACCGCCGACTGGGTGGTCGTCATGGACGGCGACCTCCAGCACCCGCCGCATCTGGTCCCCGAACTGGTCGCCACCGGTGAACGGCGGGGCGCCGACCTGGTGGTGGCCAGCCGCTACCTGCCCGGCGGCAGCCGCGCGGGGCTGGCCGGCGGCTACCGGGTCGCCGTCTCCCGCGGCGCCACCTGGCTCGCCAAGGGCCTCTTCCCCCGGGCGCTGACCGCCATCAGCGACCCGATGAGCGGCTTCTTCGCCATCCGGCGCTCGGCCGTCACCGACGCCGTCACCGGTGACGAGCTCAAGCCGCTCGGCTACAAGATCCTGCTCGAACTGGCCGTCCGCTGCCGCCCGGAGCGGGTCGCCGAGGCCCCGTTCGTCTTCCAGGACCGGTACGCGGGTGAGTCCAAGTCCACCGCTCGGGAGGGCCTGCGCTTCCTGCGCCACCTGGTGGAGCTGCGCACCGCCGCGCCGCTCGCCCGGATGGCCGCCTTCGGGCTGATCGGCCTCACCGGCTTCGTACCCAATCTGCTCGCGCTCTGGGCGCTGACCGCCGCCGGGCTGCACTATCTGCCCGCCGAGATCGCCGCCAACCAGTTCGGGGTGGCCTGGAACTTCCTGCTCATCGAGACCCTGCTCTTCCGCGACCGGCGCCGCCACCGCCACTGGGCCGACCGGGCCGGGCGCTTCGCCCTGCTCGCCAACGCCGACCTGGTGGTCCGCATCCCGCTGATCGCCCTGTTCGTCGGGCAGCTCCAGCTGGCGGTGCTGCCCGCCACCGCGCTCGCGCTGCTGACCACCTTCGTGCTCCGGTTCGCCGGCACCGAGGCCCTGGTCTATCTGCCCCGCCGCCGGGACCGGATACGGGGCCATGCCCGCCGTACAGAGAGGACACCCGGGTGAGGAATCCGAACGCCGTACGCCGAAGGCGCCGCGCGGGCGCGCTGCTCGCCACCGCCGCGATGACCGGCGCCCTGCTGCTGGCCGGACAGCAGCAGGCCACCGCCGGGGTCAACCTGGTCAAGAATCCGAGCTTCGAGACCGCCGGAACCGACCACACCGGTATGCCCTCGTGCTGGTCCCGCTCCGGCTGGGGCGACAACGATTTCACCTTCACCACCACCGACGACGCCCGGACCGGCACCGCGGCGATGAAGGTGGAGCTGACCCGGCGGGTGGACGGCGACCGCAAGGCGCTGGTCACCGAGTCCGCCGCCTGCGCGCCCGCGGTGGCCGCCGACCGCCAGTACGACCTCTCCCTCTGGTACAAGTCGACCACCCCGGACACCGCGCTCACCCTGTTCCGGCACGACACCACGGCCGGCTGGCAGTACTGGACCGACCTGAAGACCCTGGACCTCGCCCCCGCCTACAGCAGGGTGGAGGTGCGCACCCCGGCCGTGCCACCCGGCACCGACCGGATCGCCTGGGGCGTCTCGGTCTTCGGCACCGGCAGTGTCACCACCGACGACTACGCCATGGAGGAGGTGGCCGCACCACCGCCGCAGCCGCAGTGCACCGGCACCGCCGAGCAGTGCGCCAAGGGCTCCTGGCAGGTGCTGGCGATGAAGAACCCGGTCCGCTCCATGCACTCGGTGGTGCTGCACAACGGGAAGGTGCTGCTGATCGCCGGTTCCGGCAACGACCCGGCGCGGTTCGCCGCCGGGAGCTTCACCTCGGCGGTCTACGACCCGGCGAACGGCAGCTTCAGGACCATTCCCACCCCGGCGGACATGTTCTGCTCCGGCCATGTCCAGCTCGCCGACGGGCGGGTGCTGGTGATGAGCGGCACCAAGGGCTACCCCTCGGCGGACGGCTCCCTCGGCTACCAGGGGCTCAAGGACTCGTACACCTTCGACCCGGCGACCGAGACCTACACCCGGACCAACGACATGGCCGATGGGCACTGGTACCCCTCGGCGACCATCCTCGGCAACGGGGACGTGATCTCCTTCGGCGGGCTGAAGCAGGACTCCACCGGCAATGTGACGGCGGAGAGGTTCTCGGCCGCCGAGAACCGCTGGCTGCCCATCCACCAGGTCAACCAGACCTGGTCCTACTGGGGGCTGTACCCGTCGATGATCCTGATGCAGGACGGCCGGCTCTTCTACAGCGGCAGCCACACCTTCGGCAACGGCACCCCCGGCACCGGCGCCTCGATTTACGACTACCAGGCCAACACCATCACCGACGTGCCCGGGCTGCGGAAGAAGGACGAGCGCGACGAGTCGGCCAGCGTGCTGCTGCCGCCCGCCCAGGACCAGCGGGTGCTGACCATCGGCGGCGGCAACAACGAGTCCAACCCGGTGGCCAACCGGCTCACCGACATCATCGACCTCAAGCAGCCCAGCCCCGCCTACACCGCGGGCCCGCCGATCCCGCAGGGCCAGGTGGACCAGGGTCAGGGCAAGCGCCCGCAGACCGGGGACGAGGGCAAGATGTACGCCTCCGCCGTGCTGCTGCCGGACGGCAAGGTGCTGGAGACCGGCGGCGCGCTGCACGACCGGGCCGACCCGGTGTTCGAGGCCTCGATGTTCGACCCGGCCACCGACACCTACCAGCCGGGTATGGCCGCCGACCCGGTGCCGCGCGGCTACCACTCCTCGGCGTTCCTGCTGCCCGACGGGCGGGTGATGGCCGTCGGCGACAACCCGGGCAACGGCTCGTACAACCACGATGTCTCCGTCTACACCCCGCCGTACCTCTTCAAGGGCCCCCGGCCGGAGATCACCTCGCTGATCGACAGCCGGTGGACCTACGGCGACACCCAGCGGATCACCGTGGACCGGCCGATCGCCAAGGCGGAGCTGATCCGCCCGGCGGCGGTCACCCACTCCTCCGACCCCAACCAGCGGTTCGTGGACCTGCCGTTGAGCGTGGTCGACGGCTCCACGGTGGACCTCAATGTCACCCAGAACCCCCACCTCGCCCCGCCCGGCTGGTACATGCTCTTCGCGGTGGACGCAGGCGGCGTGCCCTCGGTGGCCAAGTGGGTTCACCTGGGCGGTCCGGCGGCGATGGCGGCCGAGGCGGAGCAGTCGGCGCATGTCCACGACTTCGCCGGAAAGCTCGCGGCCACGCCGAAGAAGGCGCTGAAGAAGCGGGACTCGGCCCCGGTCAGCCCCACGGTGGCGGGCTGCGACCGGCACTACGGCACCGCCGGGGTGTGCGTGCCGACCGCCTTCCCGAAGCAGGTGAGGCCGACCACGGCGGCTCGCTGCGACTGGCTGGCGGACCACGACTACGGACGGCTGAAGGTCAACGGCCGGGACGATCCGCTGCGGCTCGACCCGGACCGCGACGGCACCGCCTGCGGAAAGGGGGACCTGGGGGCGGGGCGGCGGTAGGGACCCGGACAACGCCGGGCGGCTGCGACCCGGGGCCCGTACCCCATGACGTACGGGCCCCGGGCTACCGCTGCTCCGGCCGGGTGTGCAGGATCTCCCGGGCCTGGTCGGCGGCGCGGGCGATGTTCTCGGCGACGAAGTCCACGAACCGGGCGATGTTCTCCAGGCGTACGGCGGCGGGGCTGCCGTGCCCGAGGACCTCCACCCCCTGCCGGGCGACCTCCCCGAGCCGGGCGGTGGACCGGGCGCCGGCCATCGTCGACTGGTACAGCACATCGTCGTCGACCACATACCGCTCGCGGCGGCGCTCGTCGCGCTCCCGGCGGATGAGGTTCTGGCTCTCCAGAAAGGCGACCGCCTTGGACACGGACGCCGGGCTGATCCGCAGACGGGCGGTCAGCTCGGCGGCGGTGAGGCTGCCGGAGTCGGTGGTGTACAGGGCGGCCAGCAACCGGGCCGTCATCTTCGGCAGGCCCGAGGCCATGAAGACGGTCGTGAAGGTCTCCTCGTACTCGCGTACGGCCTCGGCATCGCGGCCGTCCGCCGACGGCGGCGCCTGGGGCCCCCGGGGCGCGGCCTTCCTCCGGCGGTGGGCGCGGTGCTCGGTCGCGCGGTGGGCCAGGTCGGCGCGGTAGGCGGTGGGGCCGCCGTTGCGCATGACCTCGCGGGTGACCGTCGAGGTCGGACGGCCGAGGCCTCGGGCGATCTCCGCGTAGGCGAGGCCGTCGGCGACCCCCAGCGCGATCTGCCGGCGCTCCTGCTCGGTGAGTCTGCCTCCCGGCATCGTCGGTCTCCCTGGTGGTGGTCCGGTCAACGAGTGCTCCCACCATAGCGTTCACCTCTCATTCATTGCAACGACTTCCCTCGCTGTCGTTGCATTGTATTCACTCTCGTTGCAACGAATAGATGGCTTTGAGCTGCATGTATGTATGTCTAGCGCAATGAATAGCTTGCCCAATATCTGAACGCAACGTAGCTTTTCCGGTGTCAGAAACAACGCACCGAAGGAGCGCACCATGCGGACGTTCGCCACCCCCACCCCCGTCTCGGCCGTCCTCGACATCCCTGCGGGGCACATCCGGTTCATCGCCGCGGACCGGGCCGACACCACCGTCGAGATCCGCCCCGCCGACGCCTCCAGCGCCCGCGACCTGCGGGCGGCCGAGCAGATCGAGGTCGGCTACGCGGACGGTGAGCTGCGGATCGCGGCCCCGGCCCCGAAGAGCCGGATCCTCGGCGCCCCCGGCTCGGTCGAGGTGACCGTCCGGCTGCCCGCCGGATCCCGCGTCGAGGCGAAGGCGGCCCTCGCCGAGTTCCGTGGCGTCGGCCGACTGGGCGATGTGGTCCTGGAGGCCGCGCAGGCCACGGTCAGGCTGGACGAGACCGCCGGCGCCCGGGTGTCCCTCCAGTCCGGGGACATCTCGCTGGCCCGCCTCGGCGGCCCCGCGGAGATCAGCACCCAGAAGGGCGACCTGCTGATCACCGAGGCGGTACGCGGCAAGGTCACCCTGCGCACCGAGCACGGTGACATCACGGTCGGCGCCGCCCGAGGCGTCTCCGCCACGCTGGACGCCGGCACCGCCTACGGCCGTATCGGCAACACCCTGCGCAACGCCGAGGAGGGGCCCGGCCTGGAGATCCACGCCACCACCTCGTACGGCGACATCACCGCCCGCAGCCTGTAATCCCCGCCCCCGCACACCCGCGTCCGCACACCCATCGGGAGGCACCACCATGACCATCGAAACCGCCGACCAGGACCGCCCGGAGCTTCGCAAGGCCATCGAGGAGATGGTCGAGTCCGGCTTCACCGGGGTGGCCCTGCACCTGCACGACGAGAGAGGGGAGTGGATCGGCACCGCCGGGGCGCGCGAGCCGGGCGGGAGCGAGCCGCCGCCGGCCAACCCGTACGTCCGGATCGGCAGCAACACCAAGACCTTCGCCGCCGTGGTGGTGCTGCGCCTGGTGGCCGAGGGGGTGATCGGGCTGGACGACCCGGTGGCGGGCCGGCTGCCCGGCTATCCGCTGGACCCGCGGATCACCGTGCGGATGCTGCTCCAGCACACCAGCGGGGTGTTCAACTTCACCGGCGAGTTCTACGAGGACGGGACGGTGGTGCCGGGGATCGCGTCCACCATCGCGGGCCGGGAGTGGGTGGACGGCCGCTTCCGGACCTACCGCCCGGAGGAGCTGGCGCGGCTGGCCCTGTCCAAGCCGGCGCGGTTCGAGCCGGGGGCCGACTGGAGCTACGCCAACACCAACTACGTCCTGCTCAGGCTGCTGGTCGAGCAGGTCACCGGCCGCTCGTTCGTCGAGGAGACGCGGCGGCTGGTCCTGGAGCCGCTCGGACTGAGGGACACCCTGCTGCCGGAGGCCGACCCGGAGATCCCCGAGCCGCACAGCCGCGGCTGCTACCGGTACGAGGAGGACGGGCAGCAGGAGGTCGTGGACGTCACCCGCCAGAACCCGTCCTGGATATCCACCGGCGGGGACATGATCTCCACCCCCCGCGACCTGCACACCTTCATCTCCGCGCTGACGGGCGGCCGGTTGCTGCCGGCCCCGCTGCTGACCGAGATGTGCACCCCGCACCCCAAGGTCGGCTACGGGCTGGGGGTGTTCGTGCAGGACACCGGGGACGGCTCCACCGTCATCACCCACAACGGCGGTATGGCCGGCCATGCGGCGCTGATGTACGGCGCGCCCGGCGGCGGCAGGACCCTCACCGCCGCGCTCCACTACACCGACGACGCCGCGCTCTCCATGGCGGCGGCGTTCCACCAGGCCACCCGGCGACTGGTGGCGGAGGTGTTCGGCGGCGGGCCAGCCGAGTGACCGGCCGACCTCAGGCGTGTTGGTAGGCCACGATCGAGATGCCGACGTAGTGGACGACGAAGGCGGCCAGGGTGAAGGAGTGGAACACCTCGTGGAAGCCGAACCAGCGGGGTGACGGGTTGGGCCGCTTGAAGCCGTAGACCACTCCGCCCGCGCTGTAGAGCAGGCCGCCGACGACCACCAGCACCAGCACGGCGATGCCGCCCTTGCGCATGAAGTCCGGCAGGAAGAACACCGCGGCCCAACCCATGGCGATATAGCAGGGGGTGTAGAGCCAGCGCGGGGCGCCGACCCAGAACACCCGGAAGGCGATCCCCGCCGCCGCGGCCGCCCACACCGCCCACAGCAGGTACCGCCCGGTGCTGTCCGGCAGGAGCAGCAGGGTGAGCGGGGTGTAGGTGCCGGCGATGATCAGGAAGATGTTGGCGTGGTCCAGCCGGCGCAGTACGGCGGTGGCGCGCGGCCCCCAGGTGCCCCGGTGGTACAGCGCGCTGACGCCGAACAGCAGGCACGCCGTCAGGACGTAGATACCGCAGGCGATCCGGCCGCGGGTGGAGTCGGCGAAGGCGGTCAGCACGATGCCGGCGACCAGCACGGCCGGGAACATCCCGGCGTGCAGCCAGCCCCGGAGGCGGGGCTTCACCGGCGGTGGGTCTATCTCGGTCACCTGGGACACGGCGGGCACCTCGGACGCGGCGGCAGTCATGCGGAAATGCTACCTACGGGGCCGTAGGTCGGACACGTCCAGGTGGCCAGGGTCACGCCGGTCGGGTTACCCCGAGGGTCGGAAGGCGGCCGGGCGGGGGATCGGCGGTGGATCATGTGCCCCATCGCCGGTGGGCCGGCGGCGCATCACCGGTGGATCATGTGCGCCGCCGCCGGTGGGCCCGCAAGAACGAAGGGAAACACGGCGAGCCGCAGCAATATGAGTGGCGATGCTCACGTGAGAGGCCCCCTGGACAGATGGGCGTCCGCATCGGATGATCAGATGAGAGCGGTCGGCACCGGATGAGCGCCAACGGGAACCTGACGTAACAGCATCCGGGTCGCAGCCCCCACGGGGCAGACAACCTCACACCCCTCATCAAGGAGCAATCGTGGCGCGCGATAACGCGGCTCCCACTGCTGTCCCCACTCGTCACCGGGAGCTGGCCTCCTGGGTGGACGAGATCGCGGCGCTGACCCAGCCGGACCGGGTCGTCTGGTGCGACGGGTCCGAGGCCGAGTACGAGCGCCTGGCCGAGGAGCTCGTGGCCAAGGGCACCTTCCGCAAGCTGGACCCGACGCTCCGGCCCAACTCGTACTACGCCGCCTCCGACCCGTCGGACGTGGCGCGCGTGGAGGACCGCACCTTCATCTGCTCCGAGAAGGAAGAGGACGCCGGCCCCACCAACCACTGGAAGGCCCCCGCCGAGATGCGCGAGGTCTTCCAGGGCGAACAGGGCATCTTCCGCGGCTCGATGAAGGGCCGCACCATGTACGTGGTGCCCTTCTGTATGGGCCCGCTCGGCTCGCCGCTCTCCGCGATCGGGGTCGAGATCACCGACTCCGCCTACGTCGCCGTCGCCATGCGCACCATGACCCGGATGGGACAGCCGGTCCTGGACGAGCTCGGCGAGGACGGCTTCTTCGTCAAGGCCGTGCACACCCTCGGCGCCCCGCTGGAGGCCGGCGAGCAGGACGTGCCCTGGCCGTGCAACTCCACCAAGTACATCTCGCACTTCCCGGAGAGCCGGGAGATCTGGTCCTACGGCTCCGGCTACGGCGGCAACGCCCTGCTCGGCAAGAAGTGCTACGCCCTGCGCATCGCCTCCGTCATGGCCCGCGACGAGGGCTGGCTGGCCGAGCACATGCTCATCCTCAAGCTGACCCCGCCCCGCGGTGAGTCGAAGTACGTGGCCGCCGCCTTCCCCTCCGCCTGCGGCAAGACCAACCTCGCCATGCTGGAGCCCACCATCTCCGGCTGGACGGTGGAGACCATCGGCGACGACATCGCCTGGATGCGGTTCGGCGAGGACGGCCGGCTGTACGCGATCAACCCGGAGGCGGGCTTCTTCGGCGTCGCGCCCGGCACCGGCGAGCACACCAACGCCAACGCCATGAAGACCCTCTGGGGCAACGCGGTCTTCACCAATGTCGCGCTCACCGACGACGGTGACGTGTGGTGGGAGGGCATGACCGAGCAGGAGCCCGCGCACCTGACGGACTGGAAGGGCAACGACTGGACCCCGGAGTCCGGGACCCCGGCCGCCCACCCCAACGCCCGCTTCACCGTCCCGGCCTCCCAGTGCCCGATCATCGCGCCGGAGTGGGAGGACCCCAAGGGGGTGCCGATCTCGGCCATCCTCTTCGGCGGCCGCCGCGCCACCGCCGTCCCGCTGGTCACCGAGTCCTTCGACTGGCAGCACGGTGTCTTCCTGGGTGCCAACGTGGCCTCCGAGAAGACCGCCGCCGCCGAGGGCAAGGTCGGCGAGCTGCGCCGCGACCCGTTCGCCATGCTGCCGTTCTGCGGCTACAACATGGGCGACTACATGAAGCACTGGGTCGATGTGGCCAAGGACAAGGACCAGTCCAAGCTGCCGAAGATCTACTACGTCAACTGGTTCCGCAAGAACGAGGCCGGGAAGTTCGTCTGGCCGGGCTTCGGCGAGAACAGCCGGGTGCTCAAGTGGATCGTGGAGCGGCTGGACGGCAGCGCCGAGGGCGTGGAGACCGCGATCGGGATCCTGCCGGCCAAGGGCTCGCTGGACACCGAGGGCCTGGACCTGCCCGAGGAGGACCTCGACTACCTGCTGAAGGTGGACGCGGAGGTCTGGCGCGAGGAGGCGGCGCTGGTGCCCGAGCACCTCAACACCTTCGGTGACCACACCCCCAAGGAGATGTGGGACGAGTACCGCGCGCTGGTGGCCCGACTGGGCTGACCCGCCGCCGGGCGGTCCCGTACCGCCCCCTCACACCCCGCGTGCCGAGACGGCCACAACCGCCCTGACCTGTGGATCACGGACGGCTCGGCACGCGGAACGGCCCCCGAAGCCCCCTCAGGCTCCGGGGGCCGCAAACATCTCCGCCCTCGGTGGGTGGCACCCGGTCCGCGGCCTCCCCGGTCGCGAACCGGGGCCGTCAGTGGGCGCCGACCGTGCGGCGCTCGTCCAGGGGTGCCGCCTCCAGCGCGGCGGTGTGCGCGTCCATCCGCTCGGCGGCCAGGATCGCGGCGGCGGTGTCGGCCCGGGAGGCGGCGACCACCAGGGCGCGGCCGGCCAGCGCGTGCGCCCGGCGGTGCAGCTCGGTCCGGTCGGCGCCGGAGAGCCCGGCGTGCCGGGCCGGCGGGGCGCCGCGCAGCCGCGCCACCTGCTCGGCGATGCGCTCGGCGGCGGTCTCGTCGCCCAGCTCGTCGGTCACCGCGAGCAGCGCGGAGAGATGGCCGGCGAGCTGGATGCGCAGCTCCTCGTCGCGGGTGCGGTGCGGGAACTGGTCATCATCGTCGGCCATCCGATGGACCGACTTGGTGCGGATCGGCTCGTACATGGGGATGGCCTCCTGCCCTTCAACAGGAGTCCATCCTACATTGGAATCAGTCTAAAGTTGAGCCCGTTCGCTGTATGTGTACCGGTGGGATACGGGCGGTTCGCGGTCTTATGGGGTGGTTACGGCTGCCCGTACCCGTCCAGGAAGTTCCCGATCCTGGTCACCGCGTCGGTGAGGTCGGCGGCGGCCGGCAGGGTGACGATCCGGAAGTGGTCCGGCTCGTGCCAGTTGAACCCGGTGCCGTGCACCACCATGATCTTCTCGGCCCGCAGCAGGTCCAGCACCATCTGCCGGTCGTCCTTGATCTTGTAGACGGCCGGGTCCAGGCGCGGGAACAGATACAGCGCGCCCTTCGGCTTCACACAGCTGACGCCCGGGATCTGCACCAGCAAGTCGTACGCCGCATCCCGCTGCTCCAGCAGCCGCCCGCCGGGCTTCACCAGCGCCTCTATGGACTGCCGCCCCTGCAGGGCGGCGGCGATGGCGTGCTGGGCCGGCATATTGGCGCACAGCCGCATATTGGCGAGGATCGTCAGCCCCTCGATATACGAGGAGGCGTGCGCCTTCGGCCCGCACACCGCCAGCCAGCCGCTGCGGTAGCCGGCCACCCGGTAGTTCTTCGACATCCCGTTGAACGTCAGCACCATCAGATCCGGCGCGATGGCGGCCGTAGGCGTATGGGTGGCCCCGTCGTACAGAATCTTGTCGTAGATCTCATCCGAGCAGACCACCAGATTGTGCCGGCGGGCGATCTCGGTCAGCTCGCGCAGCATCGCGTCGTCGTACACCGCACCCGTCGGGTTGTTCGGGTTGATGATGACGATCGCCTTGGTGCGGTCGGTGACCTTCCGCTCGATGTCGGCGAGGTCCGGCATCCAGTCCGCCTGCTCGTCGCACCGGTAGTGCACCGCCGTACCGCCGGACAGCGACACCGCCGCCGTCCACAGCGGGTAGTCCGGCGCCGGTACGAGGACCTCGTCGCCGTCGTCCAGCAGTGCCTGCATGGCCATCTGGATCAGCTCGGAGACGCCGTTGCCCAGGTACACGTCCTCGACCGAGAGGGGGATGCCCTTGGTCTCGTAGTGGCTCATCACCGCCCGGCGTGCCGCCAGCAGCCCCTTGGCGTCCCCGTAGCCATGCGAGCCGCTGAGGTTGCGGAGCATGTCCTCCAGGATCGCCGGCGGGCACTCGAAGCCGAAGGCGGCCGGGTTGCCGGTGTTGAGCTTGAGGATGCGATGTCCGGCTGCTTCCAGCCGCATCGCCTCGTCGAGAACCGGTCCCCGGATCTCGTAACAGACGTTCGCGAGCTTCGTCGACTGGGTCACCTGCATGCACGCGAGCTTACGGCCGCCCCACCCGAGCCGCCCGACCTTTGTGACCCAGGTCACTCCGCCCCGCCCCGGCTCTGTCAGGTCACCCCACCGAACAGTGACGAACCGGTCCATACCCCCGTACGAGTGAACCCGGGCTCTGGCCCCGTACATGCCCCTCGGGTGATCATCGCCGGATGGACGCAGACGCGAAGGCAGGGCGGCAGGGGCAGGCGGACGGGTACGGGCTGGGGCGGTTTCGGGGGTACGGGGCGCTGGTGACCGGGGGCGGGCGGGGGATCGGGGCGGCCACCGTGCGGCGGCTGGCCGCCGAGGGGGCGCGGGTGCTGGTGGCGGACGTGGACGAGGACGCCGCCCGGGAGACGGCGGACGCGGTGGAGGGGGCCGTGGCGCTGCGGTGCGATGCGGCCGACACGGCCAGTGTGGAGGCCGCCGTGGCGTATGCCGTCGAGACCTTCGGCACGCTGGATGTGCTGGTCGGCAACGCCCTCGGCCCCACCGGGGACGTCCCCTCCGTCACCGGCCTCACCGACGAGCTCTGGCACCGCGCCCTGGACGTCACCCTCACCGGGGCGCTGCGCTGCGCCCGGGCCGCGCTGCCGCAGCTGGCCGCCTCCGGGCGCGGCGCCATCGTGCACATCGGCTCGATCAACGCGGACCAGTCCTTCGGCGGCCACGCCTACAGCGCCGCCAAGGGGGCGCTCGCCTCGCTGACCCGCACCCTCGCCGACGAGGCCGCCGCCCATGGTGTACGCGTCAACCAGATCAACCCCGGCACCATCCGCACCCGGGCCTGGGCGGGCCGCGAGGACGCCCTGAAGGAGCTGGCCGAGCACGCCTATCCGCTGGGCCGGGTCGGCGAGCCGGAGGACGTCGCGGCCGCCGTCGCCTTCCTGGCCTCCGCGGACGCCGCCTGGATCACCGGCACCACGCTCCGGGTCGACGGCGGGATCACCGCCGTCAACACCTCCTTCACCCGGGCCGGCGGCCGCACCGCCTCCCCGGGCGTCTCCGGGTAGCCCCTGCTCCCGGGCGGCCCCGGCACCCGGGATAGGTTGGCCGGTCATGTGGGCACGGGCACGGAGCGCCACCGGATCGCGGTGGCTGGGATTCGCGGGGGCGGTCGCGATGGCGGCCGGCGGCTGGACCGCCGGCACCCTGCCGGCGCGCGACCCCTGGGGCCTGTGGACATCGCACGGCACCGGGGCCGAGCTCGCCGGCGCCCTCCTCGCCTACGCCGGGCTCACCGTGCTGCTCGCCGCCTGGTGGGCGTACGGCCGCTCCGGCGCCACCGTCCGGCACACCCTGGCCACCCTCGGCTGCTGGACCGCCCCGCTCGCCCTCACCCCGCCGCTGTACAGCGCGGACGTCTACAGCTACATCGCTCAAGGCGCCATGGTGCTGGAGGGCCACGATGTGTACGAGGCCGGGCCCTCGGTGCTCGACCCGGCCGGGCCCGGCGGGGACGCCGCCGCGAGCGTCGGCGGTAATTGGCGGGACACACCGGCCCCGTACGGCCCCTTCTTCCTGCTGCTCGCCAAGGCGGTGGCCGCGGCGACCGGCGGCACCCTCGTCCCGGCGGTGCTCGCCCTGCGGCTGCTCGCGCTGGCCGCGCTGCTGCTGACGGTGTGGGCGGTGCGGCGGCTGGCGAATCCCGAGGTGGGTGCTTCGGGAGACGAACGCCGGGAGGCCGGGGGCCGGGGGGCCGAGGGCCGGGAGGCCGGGGGCCGGGGGGCCGAGGGCCGGGAGGCCGGGGCGCTCTGGCTCGGGGTGCTGAACCCGCTGCTGCTGATGCATGTCGTCGGCGGTATCCACAACGACGGTCTGATGATCGCACTGATGCTCACCGGGGTGGTGCTGGCCCGGCGCGGCCGCTGGGTGCTGGGCAGCGCGGCCGTGGGGCTGGCGATGATGGTCAAGTCGCCGGCCGCGCTGGCGCTGCTGTTCATCGGCGTCCTGGTCGGCCGCGCCGCCATCGGCCGCCCGACCGCCGTCCGGGTCGCCAAGGGTCTCCTCGCGCCCGGGCTGGTCGCCGCCGCCGTGGTGGCGGGCGCCTCGCTGGCGGCCGGCACCGGCTTCGGCTGGCTGCGCACCCAGAGCGTCGCCGGCTCCATCCACACCGCCCTGTCGGTCACCAGCGACCTCGGGCTGGCCCTGGGGGAGGGGCTGCGCCTCCTGGCCGGCCTGGACGCGGGCGCGGCCGACTCGGTGAAGTCCGCCGTGCAGACCGCCGGACTGCTGGCCGCGCTCGTCCTGGTCGCCCTGTTCGCGCTGCGCTCGGCGCGCGGCCGACTGGACCCGGTGTACGGCCTCGGGCTGGCGCTCACCGCGCTGGTGGTGCTCTCCCCGATGGTGCAGCCCTGGTATCTGCTCTGGGGGCTGGGCGCGGTCGCCGCCGCCGCATGGGACGGCCGCGCAGGCCGGGCGCTCGCCGTGCTCACGGCGGCCCTCACCTATGAGACCCACCCCTCGGGCGCCACCCCCTGGTACGGCTTCGTCCTCGCGGCGCTCGCCGCCCTCGCCGGATGGTGGCTGCTACGCGCCGAGGCGGGTCGGACGGGCGGCTCCCGGTCGTTCCCCGAGCAGCGGTGCGAGGCGGAGGACGCACCTATCTGACCCCCTCTCACCTGCGGTTCCTGGTACGGAGGAGGGCGTTGTCAGTGGCGGCGGTTACGGTCTGTGATGACGACAGCCGGGTCGTCCCCGCCCCTCAGGAGTGGTGCCATGCAGCCCCCTTCTTCCTCATCCGCCGCTACGTGGGCGGGGGGCCCGCCGTGGCCGGTGGAGATCGACGCCGCCGCCCCCTTCGGTCGGCGGTTCGCGCTGGTCGACGCGGCCGGGCGGCTGGTCCGGGAGCCTGATCTGACGGCGGTCGGCGCCTTCGCCAGGGACGGGCCGCACGGCCCGATAGCCCCGGCCGCCGACACCGAGGGCCGGTGGGGGTACGTGGACCAGGCCGGAAGCTGGGTGGCCCCGCCGATATGGCGGTACGCGCACCCGCTGGACGCCCATGGGCTCGGGCGGTTCCAGGGCGGCGAGGGCGACGGGGACGGGCGCTGGGGCTATGTGGACGGGTCCGGTACGCCGGTGGTGGCGCCCCGGTTCCTGGAGGCGGCCGAGTTCCGGCACGGGTCGGCGGTGGTCCGCACCGAGGACGGCCCCGGCTGGATCGACCCCACCGGTGCGCGGGTGCTCTCCGGGCCGTACAAGGCGGTGGGCCCATTCAGCGCCTGCGGGCTCGCCGGGGCCCGGCTGGCCGAGGGCGGCCGGTGCGGCTATGTCGACCGGTCCGGCGAGCTGGTGATCCCCGACCGCTTCGACGGCGCCCGGCCGTTCGGCCCGGACGGGCTGGCCGGGGTGCGGGTCGGCGAGAAGTGGGGGCTGATCGACCGGACCGGGAAGTGGGCGGTGGAGCCCCGCTACCAGCGGCTGGAGCCCTACAACACCCACGGGTTGGCCTACTTCATCGAGTTCGACGAGGGGCGGCGGTACCGGGAGGGCTATCTGGACGGCCGGGGCCGCCCGGTGCTGGAGGCCGAGGGCCGGGACGTGGCCGAGGTGACGGCCCAGGGGCTGGTCCGGATGCGCAACGACCTGCTCTACGGCTTCGCCGACACCACCGGCGCCATGGTGATCGCCCCTCAGTACACCTACGCCGACCACTTCGACGCCTGCGGTGCGGCCGTGGTGCGCAGGGAGTGGCAGGGGCAGTGGGGAGTGCTCCGCCCGGACGGCGCCTTTCTGCCGATGCCCTACCGGGAGCCGGTCACCGACGGCGACGGCTGGCCGGTGGGCTTCGACCACGGCCTGGGTACCGCCCCCTTCCTGGACCACGACGGCTCCGTGGTGCGGGTCGACCCGGACGGCCGGGAAGTGTGCCGACTGGAGGTCGCGGCGCCGGACGGCGGCTCGGTGCTCCGGATACGGGCCGCCTCGGGTGCCGTCGTCTGGGAGGGCACGGCCCCGCCCGGCACCTTCGAGTCACCGACGCCGTTCCTGGCGCCCGGGCGGGAGGAGTTGGTCGACCACCCGGAGGCCTTCGACGGCGATGTCGGCGAGGTGGCTGCCCGGCTGCTCGCCCAGGAGCCCCGGCTCTTCCTGGCCCGCTCGCTGGTCTTCGACAGCGAGGACGACCCTTATGAGCTGTCCGAGGAGGACGACGACGACCTGCGGGAGCACAGCTGGTACGGCGGAATGCTGACGCTCGCCAGTCGGTATGTGTCCGAAGAGCACTGGGGCGCCTACGACTTCCTCTCGGAGGTGGTCTCGGACGGGATCCACGAGCTGGCCGGTGAGCTGAGGCAACGGCTCACCGCCCGGTTCGGCACCCCGGAGGAGGACTGGCGGTATCTGCGGTACGGGGACGGCAGCCGCTCCTGGGAGTGGCGGGTGGACGGCCGGATACTGCTGCTCCAGTGCCACTGGCAGTGCGGCGACGGCGACTTCGCGTACCAGATATGGCTGGCGGCGCTGGACCTGCCGGAGGAGGTGTGAGCGCTTCACCCGTCGGTTAGCGTTGCCTAACTTGTATGGGGTCGGGCTTGCGATCCGCCTCGCCGCCTCGCCGGAAGGGGAGTTGCCGTGTCTCAGGAGCACAGCCAGGGGGCCGGCCGGACGGCCCGGACCCGGGACGGCCGGGAGCTGTTCTACCGGGAGCTGCCCGGGCCGGGGAACGTCTCCTCCACCGATCCGGCCGCCTCCTCCGGTGATCCGGCCGCCGGCCCCTCCACCGATCCCTCCGCCGCCCCGGTGACCGTGGTCTTCGAGGGGGGACTCGCGGCCGGTCTGTCCTACTGGGCGCCGGTGCAGCGGGCGGTGGCCAAGGCCGCCCGGGCGGTGGTTTATGACCGCAGCGGTCTCGGCCGCAGCCCCGCCGATCCGGCGCCCCGGCCGCTGAGCAGGCTCGCCGAGGACCTGGGCGAGCTGCTGGACCACCTCGGCCCCGGGCCGTATCTGCTGGTCGGCCACAGTTGGGGCGGGCCGGTGGTGCGGCTGGCGGCGGGGGCGCGGCCGGAGCGGATCGCCGGTCTGGTGCTGGTGGACCCCACCGACGAGGACTGCGAGCTGGTGTACGCCCCGGCCACCCGGCGGGCGGAGAGGGTGGGGCAGCTGGCCAGCAGTTGGCTGGCCCGGCTCGGGCTGCTGGCCTTCGCCTACCGGGGGGTGCTCGCGGCGCTGCCGCCCGACGCGGCCGCCGATATGCGGGCCGAGGGGTTCACGGTCGCCGCGATGCGCACCCGGGCCGCCGAGCTGGGGTCGGTGGTGCCGGATCTGCGGGCGATGCAGGCCGCGCCGCCGGAGCTGGGCAATCTGCCGGTGACGGTGATCTCGGCGGGCCGCACCTCGCCCGGGATGGGGCCGCGGGTGCGGGTGGCGGTCACCGCCGCCAACGCCGAGCGAGCCGCCCGCTCCCCGCGCGGCCGGCATGTGGTCGCGGAGGAGGCCGACCATATGGTGCCGATCGGCGCCCCGGAGCTGGTCGCCGCCGAGGTGCTGCGGCTGCTGGAGACGGCAGCGGGCGCCGGGAAGGCAGTGGGCGCCGGGGAGGCAGTGGGCGCCGAGGAGGGAGACATAGGGGCGTGACGGGCGGCCCTCACACCGGCGTACGCCGTACCGCGCGGCCCGCCAGCACGTCGGTGCGGCGGCCGTCCTCGATGGTGAACCGGCCGTCGATCAGTACATACGGGATGCCGGTCGGCAGGGTGCGGGGCCGCTCGAAGGTGGAGCCGGCGGCGACCGTCTCCGGGTCGAAGAGGACCAGGTCGGCCCGGTAGCCCTCGCGGACCAGGCCCCGGTCGGGCAGCCGGAGCCGGGCGGCGGGCCGGGAGGTGAGGTGGGCGACCGCCTCCGGCAGGGACAGCACGCCCAGCTCGCGGGCGTAGTGGCCCAGATAGTGCGGGAAGGTGCCATAGGCGCGCGGATGCGGCTTGGCGCCCTGGAGGATGCCGTCCGAGCCGCCGGTGTGCACCCGGTGGCGCATGATCGCCTGGACGTTCTCCTCATGGCCCACATGCTGGAGGATCGTCGTGCCCAGCCGGTCGCCGATCAGCAGCCGGCGGGCCGTGGTCCACGGCGCCTCGCCGCGCGCCTCGGCGGCCGCCCGCACGGTGGTGCCCACGTACGCGGCGAACGCCGGATCGGACACCCCGGAGATCTCGATCGTCTCCCAGTCGATCGGCACCCCGTGGCAGCCGTCCGAGCCCAGCTCCTCCAGATGGCGGCGGATCTCCCCGGCCACGGCCTCGTCCGCCAGCCGGGCCAGCACCGCGTCCGGGCCGCCCTCGCCCGCCCAACTGGGCAGCATCGCCACCAGGGTGGTGCAGCCCGGGGTGTACGGGTAGCTGTCCAGGGTGATGTCGGCGCCCTCGGCGAGCGCCCCGTCCAGGAGGGCCAGCAGCTCCCCGGCCCGCCCCTGGTTGACGCCGAAGTTCATGGTGGCGTGGGCCAGATGCAGGGCGCAGCCCGCACGCCGGGTCAGGGCCACCATCTCCGCGTACGCCTCCAGCGCCCCGGCGCCGTAGCTGCGGTGGTGCGGGCAGTAGTAGCCGCCGTAGGTGGCCACCACCCGGCACAGCTCGGTCAGTTCGGCGTCGTCCGCGTACATCCCGGGGGTGTAGGTCAGCCCGGAGGACAGCCCGACCGCGCCCTGCTCCAGCCCCTCGGCGACCAGCCGCCGCATGGTCTCCAGCTCGCCCGGGGAGGGCGGGCGGTCCTCCCACCCCATGGCGAGCATCCGCACCGTGCCCTGGGGGACCAGGTACGCGGCGTTGACCGCGATGCCCTGGCCGTCGAAGCCCCGGTCCAGCCGGTCCAGATAGCCGCCGACCGTGCGCCAGTCGAAGTCGACGTCGGAGCCGTCGCCGTTCCAGCCGGTGATGGCGGAGCGCACCTGGGCCAGGGTGCGGTCGTCCACCGGGGCGTAGGACAGCCCGTCCTGGCCGAGGACTTCCAGGGTGACGCCCTGGGCGGCCTTGGCGCTGTGGTCGGGGTCGCGCAGCAGCGCCAGATCGCTGTGGGCGTGCATGTCGATGAAGCCGGGGGCGAGCGCCAGCCCGTGCGCGTCCAGCACCCGCCGCCCGCTCAGCGAGGGCTCGCCCTCCCGGCGCAGGGCGGCGATCCTGCCGCCGCTGATCCCGGCGTCGGCGCGGTAGGGGGCCCCGCCGCCGCCGTCGACCACCGTCACATCCCGTATCACCAGGTCCATGGCCTGCCCTGACTCCTAGAAAAAGGTGCGGATGTAGTCGGTGACGGTGCCGTCGGCCTCGACCAGCGGGATGAGCTGCCACTTGTCGAAGGCCGTGCAGGGGTGGGACAGCCCCAGGCCCACCCAGTCGCCGACCTCCAGCTCCACGCCCTCCGCCGTGGTCAGCCAGCCGTGCTGGTCGGACAGCCCGGTGACGGTGATCCCCTCGGCCGGGCGGATGGAGCCGTCCCGCGCCGAGCGGACCACCTGGGCCTCGGGCAGATGCAGATCGTGGGCGGCGTCCCGCTTGCCCGCGTTGACGAAGGCCTGCCCGGGCGTGGGCCGGGAGATTACCTGGGCCCAGAGCCGGAAGGCCGGCTGGAGCGCGCCCTCCTGGGGCACCCGGTTGAACGGGGTGAGTTGGCGGTAGTGGCCGTCGTCGTGGGAGACATACGCCCCGGAGCGCAGCAGCTTCAGCACCGGTCGGGAAAGGTCGGGCAGCTCGGCGAAGACCTCGGCCACCGTGTCGAACCAGGCGCTGCCGCCCGCGCTCACCACGATCCGCTCCACCTCCGGGCCGAACCGCCCGGCCCGGTCGAAGTCGGCGGCCAGTCCGGTGAGCCGGTGCAGCCAGGCGCGTACCCGCTCCTCGGTGGCGTCCGGCACCTCGCCCTCGTACCCGGCGACCCCCACCAGCCGCAGCGTGGGCGCGGCGGCGACCGCGTCGGCCACGGCGGCGCAGTCGGCCTCGGTACGTGCCCCGGTCCGGGCGCCCGTACCGGCACCGAGCTCCACCACCACCTCCACCGGCCGCACCGCCCCGGCCGCCGCGAGGGCCTGGTCCATCAGCTCCACCCCGCGTACCGAGTCCACATACGCGATGAAGCCGAACTCCGGGTCGGCGTCCAGCTCACCGGCCAGCCAGCGCAGCGCGGCGGCGTCCACCAGCTCGTTGGCGAGGAAGATCCGCCGCACCCCGAACGCCCGGTACACCCGGGCCTGGTGCGGTACGGCGGCGGTGATCCCCCAGGCCCCGTAGCTCAGTTGGCGGTCGAAGAGCTGTGGGGCCATCGAGGTCTTGCCATGCGGGGCGAAGGCGAGCCCATGCCGCTCGGCGTAGGTCTCAAGGAGTCGCAGATTGTGCTCCACCGACTCGGCGGAGAGGGCGAGCACCGGGGTGGTGAACCCGCCGCTGAACAGGTTGCGGCGCTCGGCGGCCAGCTCGCCGACGGTCAGCCCCTCGGCGTCCGGCGGAAGCGCCTTGAAACGGTGGTCGACGCGCTCGGTGTGCGGATGATCGGCGGCCACGGTGCCCTCCGGTGCGGTACGAGGTGGTGTTGCATTTACTGCAACGGTCATTGCGTAGAACGCTCACCGCTGTCTAGCATCCGGCTCATCGCCCGGTCAACGGACCCGGCCACCCCGCACACCCTCCCCCCATCCCCGCCATCCCACTCCCCATCCCGCCCCCGACCAGCATCCGCCGTGAGGAGCCCCTCGACGTGACCGCACCCGGCACCGGAGCAGCCACCGCCGAGCCGACGACCGGCACCGGAGCGCCGGCGTCCGCCGCTGCCCCGACGACCGGCCCCGGAGCGCCGGCGTCCGCCGCTGCCCCGACGACCGGCCCCGGAGCGCCGGCGTCCGCCGCTGCCCCGACGACCGGCCCCGGAGCGTCGGCGTCCGCCGCTGCCCCGACGGCCGCCGCCTCGGAGGTCGGCACCGTACCCGGCACCGGAGCAGCCGCCGCGGGCTCCCCGCCTCCGTACGGCACCGACGTCGTCTGCCTCGGCGAGTCCATGGTCACCTTCCTGCCCTCCCGCCCCGGCCGCCTCGCCGAGGTGCCCTCCTTCACCCGCACCATCGGCGGCGCCGAGTCCAATGTCGCCTGCGCCCTGGCCGCCGCCGGGCACCGCACCCGCTGGGTCAGCCGGGTCGGCGCGGACGGCTTCGGCGACCATCTGGTGGCCGCGATCGCCGCGTACGGGGTGGACACCTCCGCCGTACGCCGCGACCCGGTCCGCCCCACCGGCATCTACTTCCGCACCGCCACCGACCGGGCCAGCGGCACCCACGAGGTGCTGTACTACCGCACCGGGTCCGCCGCCTCCGCGATGTCCCCGGACACCCTGCGCCCCGCCGACCTCGCCGACACGCGCGTGCTGCACCTCTCCGGGATCACCGCCGCCCTCTCGTCCGGCTGCCTCGCCCTCACCCGGGCGCTCACCGCCCGCCGCCCCGGCCGCCCCCTGGTCTCCTTCGACGTCAACCACCGCCCCGGACTGTGGCCCGAGCCCACCCGCGCCGGAGTCCTGCTCGACCTGGCGCGCGGCGCCGACCTGGTGTTCGTCGGCGAGGACGAGGCCGCCGACGCCTTCGCACTGCACGGCCCCGGCGCCATCCGCGCCGCCCTCCCCGAACCGGAGGTGCTGGTGGTCAAGCGGGGCGCGGACGGGGCCGTGGTGTACGCGGTCGGCGCCGACCCGGTGGAGGTGCCCGCGCCCCGGGTGGACGTGGTCGCGCCGGTCGGCGCCGGGGACGCCTTCGCCGCCGGGTTCCTCTCCGCCACCCTGCGCGGACTGCCGCTGCGGGCCCGGGTCCGGCACGGCCATCTGGCCGCCGCCGCCGCCCTCACCGTCCCCGGCGACCTCGCCCCGCCGCCGCCCCGCGACCGCGCCGACCGGCTGGCCGACCTGGACGATGCCGCCTGGGGGAGACTGCACCTCGGCCCCGGCTGGACGGGGGAGGACCAGGAGGTAGCCACACCATGAGCCAGACCGTCGACCGGGCGCTGAGCATCCTGCCGCTGCTCGCCCGCGGCCCCGCCGACCTCGGGCAGGTCGCCGCCGCCCTCGGCGTGCACAAGTCCACCGCCCTGCGACTGCTGCGCACCCTGCACGAGCACGGCCTGGTCTACCGCCAGGACGACCAGCGCTACCGCCTCGGCGCCCGCCTCTTCGCCCTCGCCCAGGAGGCCGTGGAGAACCTCGACGTCCGCGAGGTCGCCCACCCCCACCTCGTACGCCTCGGCGAGCAGACCGGGCACACCGTGCACCTCGCGGTGTACGAGGAGGGCGAGGTGCTGTACATCGACAAGGTCGACAGCCGCTACCCGGTACGGATGTACTCCCGCATCGGCAAGCCGGTCGCCATCACTGTCGCCGCCGTCGCCAAGCTGCTCCTCGCCGACCTCCCCGAGCCCGAGCGCCGCGCCCTCGCCGCCAAGCTCGACTACCCCATGTACACGGCCCGTTCGATCCCGCACGCCGCCGCCTTCCTCAAGGAGCTGGCGACCGTACGCGAACAGGGCTGGGCCACCGACCTCGGCGGCCACGAGGAGTCCATCAACTGCGTCGCGGCCCCTGTGCGCGGCGCCGACGGCCGAGTCGCCGCCGCCATGTCGGTGTCCGCGCCCAATGTGGTCGTCACCGCCGAGGAACTCCTCACCCTGCTCCCGCTGGTGCGCCGCACCGCCGACGCCATCAGCCGGGACTACTCCGGCAGCACCCCCACCACAGCCGGCCAGGAGCCCGGCAAGGAAGAGGCACCATGACCACCCCCCAGCAGTCCCACGCCCAGACCGCCCTCACCCCGCCCACCCACACCACCCCGCCGGCGAAGTTCTCGCACGGCGTGCGCAAGGGCAACATCCTCCAGGTCGCCGGCCAGGTCGGCTTCCTGCCCGCCACCCCGGGCCAGGCCCCGACCCCCGCCGGGCCCGGCCTGCGCGAGCAGACCCTGCAGACCTTCGCCAACGTCGAGGCGATCCTGAAGGAGGGCGGCGCGAGCTGGGAGGACGCGGTGATGATCCGCGTCTACCTCACCGACACCGCGCACTTCGCCGAGATGAACGAGATCTACAACGAGTACTTCAAGGATCTCGCCGGCCCGCCCGCCGCCCGCACCACCGTCTATGTGGGCCTCCCGGCCGGTCTCCTGATCGAGATCGACGCCCTCGCCGTCCTCGGCTGACCCCCACTCCGCACTCCCGCACTCCTCAGAAGGACCCCGCCCCGGCACGGCGCCGCATTCCCCGGCGCCGTGCCGCGCCCCACCCATGCCGAAAACGCCCCGCCGCCCCACCGCAAGGACCGGTAACCGTGGACCTCCTCGCCGCTGACGCACCCCCACCGCCCACCCCGCACACCGGCGGGCTGCTCACCCTGATCGACGGCACCGCCGGGCTGCTCACCGTGGCCGCCCTGGGCATAGCCCTGCTCCTCTTCCTGATTATCAGAGCCCGGCTCCAGCCGTTCGTCGCGCTGCTCGCCGTCTCCATAGCCGTCGGCCTCGCCGCCGGGCTCTCGGTCACCGAACTCTTCGGCACCGTCCAGAAGTCGGCCGCCACCTCGGTCATCGAGACCGGCATGGGCGGCATCCTCGGCCATGTGGCCATCATCATCGGCCTGGGCACCATGCTCGGCGCGATCCTGGAGGTCTCCGGCGGCGCCGAGGTGCTCTCCCACCGGCTGCTGCACCTCTTCGGCGAGCGGCGCGCCCCGCTCGCCATGGGGCTGACCGGCCTGATCTTCGGCATACCCGTCTTCTTCGACGTGGGCATCTTCGTCCTCGCGCCGATCGTCTACGCCGCCGCCCGCCGATCCGGCAAGTCCATCCTCCTCTACGCGATGCCGCTGCTCGCCGGGCTGTCGATGACCCACGCCTTCCTGCCCCCGCACCCCGGCCCGGTGGCCGCCGCCGGACTGCTGAAGGTCTCGCTCGGCTGGGTGATCGTGATGGGCGTGGCCGTCGGCATCCCCGCCGTGCTGGCCGCCTGGGTCTACGCCGCGTGGATCGGCAAGCGGGTCTTCGTCCCCGTACCGCAGGACATGGTGGAGGCCGCCGAGGACGCCAAGGCCGCGGTCGCCGCCGACCGCGAGGGCACCGACGAGGCCCCCGTCTCCCTCATCACCGTCCTCACCATCATCGGCACCCCGCTGGTCCTCATCCTGGCCGCCACCTTCTCCTCCATCACCCTCGCTCCCTCCCCCCTCCGCTCGGTGATCGAGTTCTTCGGCAACCCCTTCACCGCCCTCACCATCGCCCTGCTCCTCGCCTACTACCTCCTCGGCATCCGCCGCGGCTGGACCCGCAAGTCCCTGGAGTCGGTCTCCACCGCCTCCCTCAAGCCGGTCGGCAACATCCTGCTGGTGGTCGGCGCGGGCGGGATCTTCGGCGCGGTCCTCAAGGCCAGCGGCGTGGCCCAGGCCCTCTCCGACACCTTCCACGGCATCGGCCTGCCGGTCATCGTCCTGGCCTACCTCATCTCCCTCGTCCTGCGCGTCGCCCAGGGCTCGGCCACCGTCGCCATCGTCACCACCGCCGGCATCGTCCTCCCCCTCCTGGACGGCTCCGACCACTCCCAGCCCTTCCTGGCCCTGGTCATCATGGCCATCTCGGCCGGCTCGATCTTCGCCTCACATGTCAACGACGGCGGCTTCTGGATGGTCGCCAAGTACTTCGGCATCTCCGAACGCGACACCCTCAAGTCCTGGACCGTCCTGGAATCCGTCCTCTCCCTCGCCGGCTTCGCCGTCGCGGCGGCGCTCAGCCTGGTGGTGTGAGCCCCGGGCACACGAAAGCGGCCCCGCCGGAGTTTGATCTCCGGCGGGGCCGCTCGTCGTGCTGAGAGGGCCGTCAGCGGGTGGGGGAGCAGTACTGCTGCTCCTTGCCGATGGAGCGGTACATGCAGTCGGCGTTCTCGACCAGTTGCAGGACGGCGTCGCGGTTGCGGGAGGTCTCGCGCTCGATGACCTCGTCGGGCGGGTAGAAGCCGCCGCCGGAGGCGGAGCGGGGGTACATCTCGAAGGTGTAGCCGAAGATCTTGTGCGCGCCCCAGAGGTAGTCGTCGATCGACCCGTCGGTGACGTAGAGGTCGCTGGACTGCTGGGGGGTGTAGCCGTTGCTGGCGGCCATCTTGCGGCCGACGGTGGCGAAGGCGTCGCGGTCGTCCTGGGTCAGGCCCGGGGCGGTGTCGTTGTAGGTGTAGCCGTAGGGCCAGAGCACCAGTTCGCTGTAGGTGTGGAAGTCGATGGCGGCCTTGATCTGCTGCTTGCCGCCCACGGTGCGGGAGCGGACGAAGTCGGCGACGACCTTCACCTCGGGGGCCGACTCGGCGGCGCGGCCGCGGTAGGTCTCGGAGGAGGTGGAGCCGGAGGAGCCGTTGCAGCAGCCCCACTTGAAGTTCCAGTTGCGGTTCATGTCGGTGCCGACGTAGGAGGAACCGGAGTTGGGCTGCCGGTTCTTGCGCCAGCTGCGGTAGGAGCCGGTGGCGATGTCGTACTCGCCGCCGTCCGGGTTGAGGTCGGGGACGATCCAGATCTCACGGTTGTTGACCGCGTTGGTGATCCGGGAGTCGCTGCCGTAGCCCGCGCCGAACTCGCGGAGCAGATAGAGGGCCATCTCCACGGTCAGGTGCTCGCGGGCGTGCTGGTGGTGGGTGAAGAGGATTTCCGGCTCGTTCTCGTCGGTGGCCACGTTGTCGCTGATCTTGATGGCGACGATGTCCCGGCCCTCGTAGGACTTGCCGATCACCCGGCGGCTCATGATGTTCGGGTACTGCTGGAGCCGCTGGTTGATCTCGGCGTTCATCTCCGCGTAGTTGTGGTAGCGGGAGTCGGCCGAGGGGAAGTCGAAGGGCTGGGCGGCGGCGGTGGCACCACGGCGCGCGGGCGGCGCGGGCAGAGCCTCCAGCCGGTGGCCCCGGGCGCGTAGCCGGGCGGCCTGCTCGGCGTTGGCGCTGACCACGACGGCATGGCCGCTCGCCTCGTCGATCGAGACACCGGTGGCGGCGATGGCGGTGCGCTCGGCGGGGGTGGACGGGCCGTGGATCTCGTACTGCCGGATCACCTCCTCGCCGGCGGAGGCGGGGGCCACCGGTATCGAGGACGATCCGGTGTCGCCGGTGGTGGCGGTCGCGGTGAGGGGGGCGGCGAGGGCGAGGGTGAGCAGCGCGGTGAGGGCGAGGGGCCGTCTGCCGCGCCGGCCGCCCGGGACGGCCGAGGTGCCGGCCGCGCGCCTGCCGCGGATGCGAAGTCGCATGGATGTCTCCTGCGGTGGGGGGTACGGGGCGGGTGACCCCGTGGCAGGCATGGTCCGCTGATGGCATGGACCCGTCAAGGTGGCATCTCGGCCGGGAGTCGCCGCGGACATGAGTGCGAGAGCCCTGGCCGCTGGGTACGGACCGGATACCGAGCAGAGCGATCACCCGGGGCATCGGTCCGGAGGGAAGGCGGCGCGAGATGGACGGCGGCAGTGGCGGCGGGGGTGCGGTGGGGCGGGCGGACGCGGAGGCTTCCGGCGCGCGGGACACCCGTATGCGCAAGGCGAGTTGGCGGTCGATCGGGCCCGGGATCGTGGTCGCGGCGACCGGGGTCGGCGCGGGTGACCTGGTCGCCACCCTGATCGCGGGCAGCAAGTTCGGCTACACCCTGCTGTGGGCTGCCGTGATCGGCTGCCTGGTGAAGATCTCGCTCGCCGAGGCGGCCGGCCGCTGGCATCTGGCCACCGGGCGTACCCTGTTCGACGGCTGGCGCAGCCTCGGCGCCTGGACCACCGGCTACTTCGCGGTCTACGTGGCGGTGTGGGGCTTCGTCTACGGGGCGGCCGCGATGTCCTCCAGCGCGCTACCGCTCCAGGCGCTGTTCCCGGAGGTGATGGACCTGAAGTGGTGGGCCGTGCTCTGCGGGGTCGGCGGACTGGTCTTCGTCTGGTTCAACCGGTACGCGGTCTTCGAGAAGGTCATGACGGTGCTGGTGGGCGTGATGTTCGTGGTCACCGTCTATCTGGCGGTCCGGGTCACCCCGCACCTCGGCGAGGCGTTCGCCGGGCTGGCCCCGGTCCTCCCGGACGGCTCGCTGATCTACACCCTGGGCCTGATCGGCGGCGTCGGCGGCACCATCACGCTCGCCGCCTACGGCTACTGGGTCAACGCCAAGGGCTGGACCGACACCTCCTGGATGAAGGTGATGCGGCTGGACAACCGGGTCGCCTATGTCACCACCGGCATTTTTGTGATCGCCATGCTGTTCGTGGGCGCGGAGCTGCTGCACTCCTCGGGTGTGGCGCTGGCGACCGGCGACAAGGGGCTGCTGGACCTCGGGGACGTGCTCGCCGACCGGTACGGCACCGCCACCGCCAAGCTGTTCCTGATCGGCTTCTTCGCCACCTCCATCACCTCGCTGATCGGGGTGTGGCACGGCGTCTCGCTGATGTTCGCCGACTTCACCGCGCAGATGAAGGCCCGGAAGGCGGCGGCCGGGCCGGACGGCGCCACCAAGGAGGTGGCGAGTGGGGCGCGGGAGAAGTCGGTGGCCTTCCGGGGGTATCTGCTGTGGCTGACCTTCCCGCCGATGGCGCTGCTCTTCCTGGACCAGCCGTTCGGACTGGTGATCGTCTACGGGGTGATCGGCGCCTTCTTCATGCCGTTCCTGGCGCTCACCCTGGTCTGGCTGCTCAACTCCTCCCGTACGCCCGCCGAATGGCGCAACGGCTGGCTGAGCAACGGCATGCTGACGGCCGCGGGCCTGCTGTTCGTGGTGCTCTGCGTCCAGCAGGTCCGCGACCTTCCCTGGTGACTCCCGAGGGATCTTTACGGCAGGTTGTGCACGTGCGGGCCCACCGCGTTCGACCAGGCGTTGCCCGCGGTGGCGTCCCAGTTGGTGGACCAGGTCATCGCGCCGCGCAGCCCCGGGTAGGTCTTCGACGGCTTGAACTGGCCGCAGCCCGTGCCCCGGGTCAGGCAGTCCAGGGCGTTGTTGACGATGGCGGGGGAGACATAGCCGCTGCCCGCGCCGCGGGTGGAGGCGGGCACACCGAGCCCCACCTGCGAGGGGGCCAGGCCGCCCTCCAGCTGGATGCAGGCCAGCGCGGTGAGGAAGTCCACCGAGCCCTGCGAGTACACCTTGCCGTCGCAGCCCAGCATGGAACCGCTGTTGTAGTACTGCATGTTGACCACGGTCAGGATGTCCTTCACGGCCAGCGCGGTCTTGAAGTACTCGGTGCCGGTGCTCTGCATGTCGATGGTCTGCGGGGCCATCGTCAGCACCATCCCCGGGCCCGCCTTCGCCGAGAGCTGGCGCAGCGCCTTGGTGAGGAAGGTGGAGTTGATGCCGTGCTCCAGGTCGATGTCCACCCCGCTGAAGCCGTACTCCTGCATGAGGGCATAAGCGCTGTTGGCGAACGCCGTGGCCGAGGCGTCGCTGTTGATGGTGACGTTGCCCTTCTCGCCGCCCACCGAGATGATCACCGATTTGCCGGCCTGCTTCTTGGCCGCGATGTCCGCCTTGAACTCGGCCACCGAGGAGTAGCGCAGCGCCGGGTCCAGGTTGAACACGATCTGACCGGGCGTGGTGGTGGAGTCGGCGAAGGAGACCGCGATGATGTCGTACTGCGCCTGCACGTCCCGCAGCTTCTGCACGGTGGCGCCGTTGTCGAAGTTCTGCCAGTAGCCGGTCAGCGCGTGCTTGGGCACCGAGGGGTTGGGGTCCGGGTCCTGGCCGCCCGGCTTGGCGGTACGCGCGGTCACGGTGGCCGAACGCGCCGACTCGCCCGCCGTGTTGGCGGCGGTCACCTGGAAGCCGTACGAGGTGTCGGCGGCCAGCCCGGTCACGGTGGCCGAGGTCCCGCTCACCGACTGGACCTTCGTACCGTCCCGGTAGACGTGGTAGCCGGTGGCGCCGGAGACGGCGTTCCAGCTCAGGGCGACGGAGCTGGTGGTGGTGGCCCCGGTGGTCAGCCCGGCCGGGGTGGCCGGGACGCCGGGCTCCGGGTCGGTGCCCCCGCCGCCGTCCGGGCCGAGCACGGAGACATCGTCCACCAGATAGGCGGACTGGCCGTACCAGCCGTGGGTGTAGACCGTAACGGTGGTGGTGTTGGCGCCGGTGGTGAAGCGGGTGGACAGCTGCTTCCAGCCGGTGGAGTCGGGCGTCCAGGTGGAGACGTCGGTGGTGCCGGTGCCGGTCGCGCCCAGATAGGCGTAGCCGCCCTGCACCCAGGCACTCAGCGTGTAGGTGGAGCCCGGCTTGACCTTCACCTGCTGTGAACAGCGGGCGTTGTCCTGCCCGCCGGGGGCCGCACGCAGGGCGGCGGTACCGGAGCGCACCGGCGAGGAGACGGCGGACCCGCTCCCGGCCGAGCAGCTCCAGTTGGCGAGCCCGGACTCGAAGCCGGGGTTCTTGGCGACGTTGATGTCGGCGGCCTGGGCGGTGCCGGCGATCGGGCCGACGAGGGCGAACCCGGCGCCGACGGCGAGGGCCAGCCCGCTGCCGAGCAGCCGTCGGCGGCGTGGGGGTATGGGGGTGTGATCGGTGCGGTCGGTGCGGTCGTCCACGGGGGAGCCTTTCGTGGGGGAGGGGCCCCTGGGGGCGGGGAGGAGCCCGTCGGGACCTACGGAGAAGGGTGGGGATGGCGGAGGAAGAGAAGGTGGGGATGGCCGGGGGAGAGAAGGTGGGGATGGCGTTAAGTTGGTCCAGACCAATGTGATTGTCAAGGCCTCTGACAGGGACGGAAGTTGGTACGGGAGTCAACTCCTGACGGCTTCGTCCGCATTGGTCACCACCGGGGATCACCGCTCCTCCTCAGCCGGCGATCGAAAGCTGTTCTCCGGCCACGGAGACGTGGTTAGAGTGCATGACGTGTATGACCCGCAGTGAGCAGGAAGAAGCAGGGAGAGACAGGCCGCCATGGCCCGCCACAGGCCGCAACAGGCCCAGAGCCCGGGTGCAGTTGTCTGCGGGGCCACCGGCATGCCGGTGGACCGGAGCTGAACGGGGAACCACCGTGCCGACCGCCATCGCCGTCACCAGCGCCGATCTGGTGCTGCCGCCGACCGACCACCAGACGCCGACCGCCGCCCTGTTCCCGCCGCCGGACGCCCAGCCGCTGGACGCCGCGGTGGCCGACGCACAGGTGCTGGTCGAGCAGCACGGCCATCTCCTGGTGCTCTACCCGTCCTCCCTGCTGGCCGCCCACGAGCGCCGGCTGCACACCGTCCGCTCGCTGCTGGAGAGCGACCGCATCGCCCTGCTGAAGAGCGATCTGCCACCGCTAGGGCTGGCCGTACTGGTGCGCCAGCTGCGCCAGTTGTCGGTCTGCGACGTCAGCCCCGGGGTGCTGGCCTCCGCCGCCCGCTTACTCTCGCACTATGTGTACGCGGGCGCCCTGCTGCACTCGGTGGCCCGGCTGGACCGGCTGCCGGTGGACCTCGGCTCGCACGCCCGCTCCTGGATGCCCGGCGCCCAGTTCGCCGTGCTGGCCAACCCCACGCCGAGGCTGGTGCGGATCGGCGGCGCGGACGCGGAGCTGCCGGGACCGCAGTTCGCCACCTCGCTGCTGGTGGCCCGCGGGCAGTCGACGGCCACCTGGGTCACCGACGCCCTCGCCCCGGCCTGGCGGGTCGGCGAGGTGGCCGAAGCCGGGCCGCCGGAGAGCTCGCCCGGATGGTGGGGGACGCCGAAGCTGGTCGAGTTCGCCGCGTATCTGCCCGATCTGTCGATGCTCTACCGGCTGGTCGCCTCGGTACGCCGGGAGGTCTGCTCCTGGTGCGGGGCGGACCTGATAGGGGACCGCTGCGGCTTCTGCGCGGCCCCGGTACCGGGCGCCGCCGAGGAGGACCCCCGGCGCACCCCGGCCCCCGCCGCCTCCGGGGCCCGGCTGGTGCCCGCGCCCGGGCGGCGGGCGCTCACCCGCGGCGTACGGCAGGGCCCCGGATGACCCCGACGAGCCCGCCCGCCGCCACCCGCCGTGCCGCCGACCCACTCCCTCCGAGGTTGCCCCGCCCATGAACTCACGTCAGCGCCGTGGCGTCGTCCTGCTGGTCCTCTCGGTGGTCTGCGCGCTGGCCGCGTTCGCCGGGGTGGTCTGGGTCGTCAGCGACGTCAACTCCAAGGTGGGGCCGGAGGTCCGCGCGTACCGGGTGAAGGCCGACATCCCGGCGTACACCCCGCTCACCGCCGACCGGTTCGAGCGGATCAGCATGCCCGAGCGCTGGCTCTCCGACAGCGCGGTGACCGATCTGCGCGCGCTGAACGGCAAGATCGCCGTCTCTGACCTCAAGGAGGGCTCGCTGCTCCAGCGGGACATGGCCGCCGACCGCCCCGCCCTGGCATCCGGCCAGCAGGAGATCGCCATCATGATCGACGCCGCCACCGGAGTCGCCGGGAAGATCACCGCCGGCGCCTCGGTGAACATCTTCGCCACCTTCGACGACGAGGGGCGCGGCGACAAGGCGGTGGCCGAGTCCCGGCTGATCGTGGCCGGCGCCCGGGTCATCGACGTCGGCAAGCTCACCCCGATCGACGCCCGCCGGGACGGCAACCGCACCGTCGGGCAGAGCGAGGCCGTCCCCATCACCTTCGCCCTCAGCACCGCCGACGCCCAGCGCGTCGCCTACGCCGAGTCCTTCGCCGAACACGTCCGCCTCGCCCTGCTGCCCAAGGACGGCCCGCCCGCCGTGGCCGCCGGCGAACGCACCTACACCCTCGACGAAGACAAGAACAAGTGAGGGCCGGATGACCACACGCATCCTCCCGGCCGTCGGGGACGCCGACGCCGCCCGCTCCGTCACCACCCTGCTCAGCCAGCTCCCGGACGCCGAACCCGTCGGCCCGGTCGGCGACTCGACCTCCCTCATCGACACCCTCGCCCGGCTCGCCGCCGAGTCCCTGGACGAGCTGCCCGAGGTGGTCCTGGTCCACGAGCGGATCGGCCCCGTCCCGGCCCTGGAGCTGATCCGCGAGGTTGCCCTGCGCTTCCCGGCGGTCGGGGTCGTCCTGGTCACCGGCGACACCAGCCCCGGGCTGTACTCGGCCGCCATGGACTCCGGCGCCCGCGGCCTGGTCGGGCTCCCGCTCTCGTACGAGGAACTGGCCCAGCGCGTCCAGTCGGCGGCCGGCTGGTCCAGCGGGGTACGCCGCCACCTCGGGCACGGCGGGGAGTCACCCACCGGGCCCGGCGGCACCGTCGTCGCCGTCACCGGGGCCAAGGGCGGCGTCGGCACCACCGTCACCGCCGTCCAACTCGCCCTGGCCGCCCGCGCCTCCGGGCACAGCACCGCCCTGGCCGACCTCGACCTCCAGTCCGGCGACGTGGCCTCCTACCTCGACGTGCGGTTCCGCCGCTCGGTGGTGGACCTCGCCACCATCCAGGACATCTCGCCCCGGGTCCTCCAGGACGCCATGTTCGCCCACCCCTCCGGGCTCGCCCTGCTGCTCGCCCCCGCCGACGGCGAGCGCGGCGAGGAGGTCACCGACCGCTCCGTACGGCAGATACTCAGCGCCCTGCGCACCCGCTACGAGGTGGTCGTCGTGGACTGCGGCACCCATATGGACACCGCCAACGCCGCCGCCGTCGAGATGGCCGACACCGCGCTGCTGGTGGTCACCCCCGACGTGGTCGCGGTGCGCGCCGCCAAGCGGATGGTCCGGCTCTGGGACCGGCTCCAGATCCGCAAGGCGGAGGAGACGCTCACCGTGGTCAACCGGCAGGTGCGGTCCACGGAGATCCAGCCGCCGCTGGTGCAGAAGGTCACCGGCACCCGGGTGGCCCGCACCACCGTCCCGGCCCACTTCAAGGAACTCCAGTCGGTGGTGGACGCGGGCCGGATGCACGACCTGGACGCCAAGTCCACGGTGAAGCAGGCACTCTGGGCCCTCGCCGCCGAACTCGGCCTGGTGCGGGCCCCGGACGCCGAGCCCCGCGCCGCCACCCGCTTCCGCGGCGACCGCGGCTCGGTGGGGCTGCGACGGGGGCGGCACCGGTGAGGGCGATGGGGGCGGTACGGGGAGGGGGGCGCCCTTCCCGTGTGGCGCGGGTGCTCCGGGGGGCCGGCGGCCACGCGGCTGGTGTGGCCGAACCCGGCGGCCCGGACGTCCGCCTTCCGCGCCGCGTGCTCCGGGGCGGCCGAGGGCCCGGCCTCCCGCCCGCCCGCCGTCTCCGCCGCGTCCTCCGGGGCGACCGGGGCCAGGTCGCCGTGGAGTTCACCGGAATGGTGCCGATCGTCCTCGGCACCATCGCCCTGCTCTGGCAGACCGCCCTGGTCGGCTACACCTTCGCACTGGCCGGCAACGCCGCCGACGAGGCGGCCCGGGCCGGGGCGGTGTCCGGCGCGGGTGCCTGCCAGGCGGCGGCCGCCCGTACCGTCAACGGCTCCTGGAGCGCCAGCGCCGCCTGCGGCGAGAGCGGCGACCTCTACACCGCCACCGTCACCATGAACATGCCGGTCCTGTTCCCCGGCTTCGACGTCCCGGTGCCGGTCAACGGCACGGCGGCGGTGGCCTCCGAGGAGGTGGACATCCCGTGAGCCGCGAGACCGCGAAACAGTGCCCGGGCCGGGACTCCGGGCAGGCCGCGCTGGAGTTCGCCGGCTGGATCGCCGTACTGCTGATCGCCGCGCTGGCCGCCCTCCAGCTCGGCATCGCCGCGTACGCCATGCAGCAGGCCGGCACCGCGGCCCGGGCGGCTGCCAGGGTGGCCTCCCAGGGCGGCGACGGCCAAGCCGCCGGACAGGCCGCCGTCAGCGGCTGGCTGGACCCCCAGGTGAGCGCCCCCGCCGGCGCCGGCGCCGACCAGGTGACGGCCACCGCCACCGTACCCATCCCGGCCGTCCTGCCGCTGTTCACGCTGCCCAGCGCCGTACGCACCACCACCATGCCCGTCACCGCCCCCGACCCGGACGAGTGACGATGCCCCCCACCGTCCACCGAGCCGCACCGGCCACCATCCACCGGCCGGGACCGCCCCCCGTCCACCGGGCCGCACCGCCCACCACCCACCGACCGGGACCGCCGACCACCCACAGGGAGCGGACATGAGCCTGCGCGCACGTCTTGCCGCGCCGCCCGAGCCCGCCGGCGGGAGCCGGGGCGAGGAGAACCACCTGGTCGGCGTCTACCGGGTCAAGTTGCTGGAGGAGATCGACCTCGCCGAGATGTCCGCGCTCGCCGCGGCCGAACGGCGGGCCCGGCTCGAACGCGTCCTCGGGCACATCATCAGCCGCGAGGGCCCCGTCCTGTCCTCCGCCGAGCGCTCCCAGCTGATCCGCCGGGTGGTGGACGAGGCCCTGGGCCTCGGCATCCTCGAACCGCTCCTCGAAGACGCCTCCATCAGCGAGATCATGGTCAACGGGCCGGAGCAGGTGTATGTGGAGCGGCGCGGGCGGCTGGAGCAGCTGCCGATGCGGTTCTCCTCCACCGAGCAGCTGATGCAGACCATCGAGCGGATCGTCTCCACCGTCAACCGCCGGGTGGACGAGTCCAATCCGATGGTGGACGCCCGGCTGCCGTCCGGGGAGCGGGTCAACGTCATCATCCCGCCGCTCTCCCTCAGCGGGCCGATCCTCACCATCCGCCGCTTCCCGCGCGCCTTCTCGCTCCAGGAGCTGGTCGGTCTCGGCACCCTGGACGAGCACATGGTGATGCTGCTCGCCGGACTGGTCCGGGCCAAGTTCAACGTGATCGTCTCCGGGGCCACCGGCACCGGCAAGACGACCCTGCTCAACTCCCTCTCCGGGCTCATCCCGGAGGGCGAGCGGATCGTCACCATCGAGGACTCCGCCGAACTCCAGCTCCAGCAGTCCCATGTGATCACCCTGGAGGCCCGCCCGCCCAATGTGGAGGGCAAGGGCCGGGTCACCATCCGCGACCTGGTCCGCAACTCGCTGCGTATGCGGCCGGACCGGATCATCGTCGGCGAGGTCCGCGGCGGGGAGACCCTGGACATGCTCCAGGCCATGTCCACCGGCCATGACGGCTCGCTCGCCACCGTGCACGCCAACAGCGCCGAGGACGCGCTGATGCGGTTGCAGACCCTCGGCTCGATGTCGGAGGTGGAGGTGCCGTTCGCCGCGATCAAGGACCAGATCAACAGCGCGGTCGATGTCATCGTCCAGCTCACCCGGCACGCCGACGGCGCCCGCAAGATCACCGAGGTGGCGATCGTGGACTCGCACGGCCGCGAGGACTACCGCATCGCCACCGTCTGCCACTTCGCCGCCGAGCCGATGACCGCCGACGGCCGGGTGCACGGCCGGTTCACCTACCACCCGCTGCCCCGCCGGATCGCCGAACGCCTCTATCTCAAGGGCGAGGTCATCCCCGCGGCCTTCGGCGTCGCCCACACCGACGCCCAACTCGCCCTGCGCCGCCCGCCGCCCCCGTCCCTCCTCTGACCCCATCGCTCGGGAATCTCCGCCTCTGACCGCACCGCTCCGGGAACCCTCCGCCATGAACCTTCCGCTGCTGACCCTCGGCGTCACTGTCCTCGCCTGCCTGCTGGGCGTGGTCGGTGTGCACGTCTACGCGTCCGGCGCCGCCCAGCGCCAGGCCCTGGTCGACCGGATGTCCCAGACCGCCCTGCCCGGACCCGCGGGCCGCCGCCGGCGCTTCACCCGCCTGGACCGCCGGCTGCGCACCACCCGCTACGGGCGCCGCCTCGAACGCCGGATCGCCGCCACCGGACTCGACCTCACCCCCGGCGAGTACACCGCCTACGCGCTCATCGCGCTGCTCGGCGTCTACCTAGCGATGAGCGCCGTGTTCGCCCCGTTCTTCGGTGTGCTGGCCGCCCTCGCGGGCATCTGGGGCGCCACCGCCTTCCTCGCCTGGCAGCGCCGCAAGCGCACCGAGGCGTTCATCAACCAACTCCCCGAGCTGACCCGTGTCCTGGCCAACGCCACCCAGGCCGGACTGGCGCTGCGCACCGCCATCGCCATGGCCGCCGACGAGCTGGACGACCCGGCCGGCGAGGAACTGCGCAAGGTCGCCGACCAACTCGCCCTCGGGCACAGCCTGGACGACGCCCTCGGCGACCTCGCCGACCGGCTGCCCTCCCGCGAACTCATGGTCCTGGTCTCCACCCTGGTGCTCTCCAACCGGGCCGGCGGCCAGGTCGTCTCCTCACTGCGCAACCTCACCACCACCCTGGAGGAGCGCAAGGAGACCCGGCGAGAGGTCACCACCCTGCTCTCCCAGGTCCGGGTCTCCGCCGTGGCGCTGCCGCTGCTGGGCCTGGGCTTTCTGCTGCTGATCAACCGGATGCAGCCCGGCGCCCTGGAGAAGATGACCGGCTCGGCCGCCGGGCAGATCGGCTGCGTCCTCGCCTTCGCCCTCTACGCCCTCGGCTACGCCGTCATCGCCCGCCTCTCCCGCGTCCGCGTCTGACCCGCCTTTTGAGGGAAAGGAGTCCGTCGTGGGACTGCTGCTCGCCGCCGTCGCCGCCCTGTCTGTGTACGGGGCGTTCGCGGGCGTCCGGATGTACCGGGCCGACGCCAAACTCCCCGGAGACCTGGTCCTCGCCCTGGAGGTCGGCGCCACCCGCACCACCGCCGTCGGCTCCGGCGTGGACCGGCTCGGTATGCGCTGGGCGCCGGCCGTGCTCGGGCTGATGGGGCCCAAGCGGGTCGACGCGCTGCGCCGCCGGATCGACATGGCGGGCAACCCCGGCGGGATGACCGTGGACCGCTACGCCGCCCGCCGCGCCGTCTACGGCACCCTCGGCGTCCTGGCCTGCCTGGCGCTCCTCCTCCGCGGCCAGTGGGCCACCGCCGTCATCGTCCTCCTCTACGGCCTCACCTGGACCGACGTGCTGCTCCGGATCGCCATCCGGCGCCGCCGGGACGACATCGAACGCACCCTGCCCGACTTCCTGGACGTCCTCGCCGTCGTGGTCTCCGCCGGACTCGGCTTCCGCCAGGCGCTGGACCGGGTCGCCGACAAGTACGCCGGGCCGTGGGCCGACGAGATCCGCGTCACCCTGCGCCAGATGGACATGGGCGTCAGCCGCCGGGAGGCCTTCGACCAACTGCGCCGGCGCAACTCCTCCGACCAGGTCTCGATGTTCGTCACCGCGCTCCAGCAGGGGGAGGAGCTGGGCGCGCCGATCGTGGACACCCTCATCCAGATCGCCAACGACATGCGCCGCACCGACGCCCAGAACGCCCGCCGCACCGCGGCCAAGGCGGTGCCGAAGACCACACTCGTGGTGACGCTGGTGATGCTCCCCGCCACAATGATCCTGATCGCGCTCAGCTTCTACTACGGCTCCGGTGTCGACTTCACCGAGCTGCTCGGCGGCTGAGCACCGTGTACGGCGGCCCGCCGGCCAAGGACGGAGGTGACCCCCCGATGCTCCCCCTGGGATCCGGGTCGCGCCCCGCCCCTCAGCCCTCTGTGGAGGTTTCCCTCCAGCTGAACGCCCTCCAGGCGCTCTGCCGCCAGGTGTTCGGCTTCCGGCTGGCGATGATCGTGCTGGCCGTCCCGTTCGCCCTGGACGGCGCCGCGCCCGGGCTGGGCCAGTGGCTGGTGGGCGCCGCGGTGCTGGTCACCTTCATGGTGTCCTATGTGGTGCTACGGGACTGGGAGCGGTTCGGCCGGATACTGCTGCGCCACCCGGCGGTGCTCGCCGCCGACGCCCTGTTCGGGGCGCTGCTGCTGGCCACCGCCTCCCCGGAGTCCGTACTCGCCTATGTCACCCTCTGCACCCCGTTCCTGGCCGGGCTCCTCTACGGCTGGCGGGGCGCCGCCTTCTTCGCCGTCCTCCAGTCGCTGCTGCTCCTGCTCGCCTACGGGGTCAACCGCGAGGTCGCCCTCGAACCCTCCTCCCTCCTGTTCCCCGGGCTGTGCGTGATCGCGGGCGCGGGCGGCTCCACCCTGCGCGGTCTCATCCTGGACTTCGGCGCGGCGAGCCAGGCGCTCACCGAGGCCCGGGCCCGGCTGGCCGCCCATGGCGCGGTCGAGGCCGAACGGGCCCGGCTGGCCCGGGAGATGCACGACTCGGTCGCCAAGACCCTGCACGGTCTGGCGCTGGCGGCGGACGGTCTCGCGGCCACCGCCGACCGGGGGGAGCCGCCCGCGCTGCGCCGGCAGGCCGAACTGGTCGCCCGCTCGGCCCGCCGCGCCGCCGCCGAGTCCCGCGAACTCCTGGACGACCTGCGGCGTGAGGCCGGGCTGGACGGGCGGGTCGATCTGGCCGCGGAACTCTCCGCCCGGGCGGCCGACTTCGGCACCCGGCACACCGTCACCGCCGCCTACCGCCCACCGGCCCCACCACTCACCGGCCCGCCCCGGGTGCCCCCGTCCGTCGCCCGCCAGCTGGTCGCCGTCGCCGCCGAGGCCATGGAGAACGCCCACCGCCACGCCCGCCCCAGCTATATCGCCGTCACGGCCGGCGTCGACGGCGGCATCCTCCGGATGAGCGTCTACGACGACGGCACCGGGCTGCCCGCCGGCACCACCCTGGACGGCCTGCGCCGCTCGGGGCACTTCGGGGTGGTCGGCATGGTGGAACGCGCCGCGTCCATCGGCGCCCGTATCCGTATCGGCCGCGGCCAGGCGGCCAAGGGCACCGAGGTGCGCCTCGAACTCCCCGTCCACTCCCTCACCGCCGCTTCTCCCCCCAGGAGGCCGCACCATGTCTGACGACCCCCTCCGGGTGGTGATCGCCGACGACAACCCGGTGGTCCGGGCCGGGCTGACCGCGCTGCTCTCGGCCCATCCCGACTTCGTGGTGGCCGGGCAGGCGGCCGACGGCCGCGAGGCACACGAGGAGGCCCGGCGCCACCGCCCCGACGTCATCCTGCTGGACGTCCGGATGCCCCGCGTCGACGGCCTGACCGCGCTGCCCCACCTCGTCCCGCTGGCCCCGGTCCTGATGACCACCTACAGCGGGGAGATCGACATCGTCCATGAGGCCCTGCGGCTCGGCGCCAGCGGCTACCTCGTACACGGCGAGTTCACCGCGGAGCAACTCCTCGCCGCCGTACGGGACGCCAGCGTGGGCCGCGCCCATCTCACCCCCACCGCCTCCACCGCCCTGCTGACCGCCGTCCGCGCCACCCCCGCCCCCGCCGGCACCCCTTCCTGTGCTTCTGCAACGAATCCCACCTCCACTCCCGGCGAACTCCCCTCCACCGCCCACCACTTCCCCCAAACCCCTTCGCAAGCGCAAGCAGTTGTGGCACATTCATTACTGAGCCAACGGGAGGTGGAGGTGATGGAGTTGATCGCGTCGGGCATGACCAACCAGCAGATCGCCACCACCTGCTTCATCAGCCAGAAGACGGTCAAGAACCACATCAACCGCATCTTCGCCAAGCTGAACGCCGACAACCGCGGCCAGGCCATCGCCCTCTGGCACGCCTTCGGGAAGGCCGCAGCCCATGGCTGACCTCCGCGCCTTCCTCGCTCTCCGCGCCCTCCGTGCTTGGGCCCACCCTTGGGCCCCCGGACCCATGCCCACCCCCCGTCCCCGGCCATACGGTGCTCCCGCCGCCGGCCCGCCCGGCGCCGACGACCGGCACCGACCCGGAGGCGACCACCATGCCGAACCCCATCCTGAGGGCCACCACCCGAGCCCGACTCCACCTGTCCACCTGGGCCGACACCACGACCACCGCCCTGCGCCGCAGGGGGGACCGGGGGCAGGGGGCGGTGGAGTACGTGGGGATCATCATCCTGGTGGGGATCATCATCGCGGCGTTGGTGGGGTCGGGGGTGGGGAACACCATCGCCACGGGTCTGGTCACCAAGGTCAACAAGATCATCAACGGTTGATCGCCCACACCAGGTCGCCGTCCGAGAACGGGCAGGCTTCGCCCCTCTACATCTTCGTGGTGGCGAGCCTGCTCTTTCTCGCGCTCGGCTTCTTCGTGGTGGGCCATGCCGGTGCCGTACGCAACGGAGCCCAGTCGGCCGCTGACGCCGCGGCGCTGGCGGCGGCCCGTCAGTCCCGCGACGACGTCGAGCTCACGGCCGCCAATCTGCGCGATGTCCTCCTCGGCGTCCCGGTCGGAAGCAGGGGTGACGGTTGCGGCGCCGCGCCGGGTTTCGCCGCCCAGAACCAGGCGACCGTCACCGGATGCGCGGCGTTGGCCGATGGCAGATGGGGGAGTTCCGTCGAGGTGCAATCCTCGGAGTCGGTGCGAGGCCTGGTCGTTCCCGCGGCGGAGGGCAAGAAGGCCGTGGCCGGCGCAACGGCCGTGGTCGAGCCCCGCTGCAATTTTGACGGGGACGACGGTGAGGGCCCGCTACCCGAGAAGCTGGAATGCGACGACGGGACTCTCGACCTGGACCCCGCCGACCTTCCGACGATGTCAGACCTATTCGACGTCCGGCTTTCCGAGGGATGACCGGGACAGACTGTGAAGGATGCCCATCTGATGGCTGGTCGGTACCGACTGGTGGCGCGCAAGGTGACCATGAGGACGGCGGTTGCCGTGCTGGCCCTCCTGATGTCCGCGTGCGGGGAGAGCGGTGGCTCCGACGGCGCCCCGGAAGCGCCTCGGCAGACCAACACCGGAAACTCCGTGCCGAGCGGACAGCCGACGCCGGAGAAGCCGGACGACGCCGCACCGCCTGACACCAGCCGGACCCTCGCCTCCATCGAAGGCGCAAACGGGTTCTCCGTGACCCTTCACACGGCGCAAAGGGACGCGGGAGGATTTCTCACCGTCACCGGGACCCTGAAGAACACCACCTCCGAAGACCTGATCGCTCCCATCAACTGGAGTGGCGAGGAGGTGGACGTCAAGAAGACCGGTCCGTCTCTCGCCGGCGCCACCCTCGTCGACAAGACGGAGAAGAAGCGCTACTACGTACTGCGCGACACCGAGGGGTATCCGCTGACCACCACCGGTATCAGCGCCGTCAGACCTGGCGAGAGCGTCAGCATCTTCGCCCAGTTCCCCGCGCCCCCCGCGTCCACCACCCAGGTCGACTTCCAGATGCCCCTCATGCCCCCCGCCACCATCGAGCTCTCATGACCCCCAGACCCGCCCCCCTCCTCGCGGCCCTGCTCCTCGTCACCGCCGTCCAACTCACCGCCGCCCCCACCGCCTCCGCCGACGACCCCGTCACCCCGCCCATCGGGGCCCAGGCCACCGTCACGCCACCACCCGGCGCGGATCCCATGGGACCACCGCCCGGGACGGAGTCGAACGTGGCGCCGCCCGAGGTGGACGGCAACTCGCCCGGGCTCAAGATGCGCGACGGCGCCACCCTCGCCACGGCCAAGGTGCTGCCGCTCATCTCCATCGTGGAGTCCGAGGGCGGCGAGGAGCGCCGCGAGGAGACCAGCACCAACCTCAAGTTCGCCCTCCAGGCCGAGGTGCTCTTCGGCAAGAACAGCGCCAATCTCAACCGCGAGGCCAACGCCCGTATCTCCGCCATCGCGCAGGAGATCAGAACGCAGGGCGCCACCAAGGTCCGCGTCTTCGGCTTCACCGACAACCTGGGCTCGTCCACCTCCGGCGACGTGCTCTCCAAGAAGCGGGCCGACGCCGTGCACGGGGTGCTCGCCCCGCAGCTCGCCTCCGAGCAGGTCTCCTACGAGATCCGGGGCTACGGCGAGCAGTATCCGATCGCCGACAACAGCACCGAGGAAGGCCGCAAGAAGAACCGCCGGGTCGAGGTCTCCTTCCCCCGCGATTGAGCCGCGCCTCGCGACTGAGTCGCCCCCCGGCGACAGCCACGCGGCCGGGGCGAGCAGCCGCCGCGAAGGCGCGAGCAGCCGGCCCCGGCCCCCGGCCCCAAGCCCCCGCCGCCATCGGCGCGATTTCGAACGCCCGCCCGCCCGTGCCCATAATCGACCGCATGCCCCCGCCCACCACCACCGCCCCCTCCGCCCCTGCCACCCCCGTCAGCAGCACCGCCCCCGGCGCCCTCCGCGCCGCCGCCCCCGCGCTGCTCGGTTACGCCGCGGCCCGGGTGGTCGGGCTCGTGGTGCTGGCGGTGGCCTCGGCGGGGACCGGGAAGGACGGGCTGCACCGGCTCAGCGGCCGCTGGGACTCGATCTGGTACGCCAGGATCGCCGAGCACGGGTACGGCTACCAGGCGGTGCTGCCGGACGGCACCGTCCACCCGGACCTGGCCTTCTTCCCCCTGCTGCCGGCCCTGGAGCGCGCCCTCACCACCGTGCTGCCGCTCGACGCAGGCACCGCCGGGCTCGCCGTCGCCTGGACGGCCTCGCTCCTCGCCGCCTGGGGGATCTACGCGGTCGGCGCCGAGGTGGCCGGGCGGCGGGCCGGGGTGCTGCTGGCCGTGCTGTGGGGGGTGTACCCCACCGCGTTCGTCCAGTCCATGGCGTACACCGAGACCCTGTTCACCGCGGCCGCCGCCTGGTCGCTGTACGCGGTGCTGCGCGGCCACTGGATCCGGGCCGGCCTGCTCTGTGCCCTGGCCGGACTGACCCGCCCCTCCGCCGCCGCCCTCATCGCCGCCATCGGCATCACCGCCCTCGTCACCGTCATCCGGGAACGCCGGCTGCCGCCGCGCCTGGCCGTCGGCCTGGCCATCGCACCACTGGGCTGGCTCGGCTATGTCCTCTACGTCGCCGTCCGCGAGGGGAGACCGACCGCCTACTTCGACATCCAGGCGGCCTGGGGCAACAGCATCGACGGCGGCAGGGCACTGGCCCGCTTCGTCTGGGCCAACCTCACCGGCCCCACCCCCCTCGCCGGCATCGGACTGCTCGCCGCGCTCGCCCTGCTCGGCTGGGTGGTCTGGCTCTGCCTCCGCGTGCGCCCGAGGCTCCCGCTCCCGGTCCTGGCGTACACGCTCGGCATCGTCGCCGTCTCACTCGTCGGCGCCGCCTACTTCGGCTCCCGCCCCCGTCTGATCATGCCCGCGTTCCCGCTGCTCCTGCCCGCCGCTCTCGCGCTCGCCCGGCTCCGGGACCGCACCACCGTCCTCGTCATGTCCGGGCTGGCCTTGGCCTCCGCGGCGTACGGGGCCTTCACCCTGCTGGGCCCAGGCCCTCCGTAACAGAGAGCCGCACCCCTGGACCGACCCCCCACCCCGCCAGCGCCCCCGCCTCCGCCTCCAGCACATGCCGGGCCCGCAGCCGGGGCCTCCCCAGCCGCCCGGGCGCCATGGTGACCACGTCCAGCACCCGCAGCCCCCGGTCCAGATAGGCGACGTCGATCGCGAACCCCATCCCGAAGGTGTGCACACTCCCGCACGGGGTGAGCAGCATCGCCGCCCCCTCGATCCCGTCCCGGCCGAGCAGTCCGCGCCGTCTGCTCCGGTACGAGGCGGCGATCACCGTCCGCACCGGGTCCTCCCGCCCCGGGACCGCGAGCAGCCCGGTACCGTCCCGCCACTTCCGCCGCCCACCACCGGTGCCACCGCCGCCAGCCATGAGCGTGACCGTAGCGCGGGTCCGGGCGGCGGGGGAGTGGGCCCCCGGGCCCAAGACCGCCCGCCCGCATCGGAACTAGGGTCGGCCGGGTGTACGCCACGCTGATCGCCGCCGCCCTCCTCTGGGGCGCCGCCACCGGCCTGCTGGTCCCCCGCGCCGCGTACCGCCTCTCCGTCGCGCCGGGCGCACCCTGGCGCACCGCCTGCCCCACCGGGCACCCCCTCACCGGCCCGGCCCGCGGCTGGCTCTCACCCACCCCCTGCCCCACCTGCCGGACCCAGGGCACCCACCGCACCCGCCGGACGGCACAGCCCGTCCCCGCCGGACCGGCGAGCACATCGGAGCCCGTCCCCACACCGACCCCGCCCCTCATCCCCATCCCTATCCCCATCCCCCTCCCCGCCCTCGCCTCCGCCCTCCTCTCCGGGCTGCTCGCCGCCGCCACCGGCCCACGGCCCGAGCTGGTGGCCTGGCTGGCGGCGGTCCCGGTCGCGGTGCTGCTGGCCTCGGTCGACCTGGCCGTCCACCGGTTGCCGGACCGCCTCACCCTCCCCCTGGCGGCCGGGCTCGCCGCCCTGCTCGGCGGCGCGGCCCTGCTCCCCGGGCACGGGGGCTCCTGGCCCGGGGCGCTGCTCGGCGGGCTGGTGCTGGGCGCCGGGTACGCCGTGCTCTTCCTCCTCAACCCATCCGGTCTCGGCTTCGGTGACGTCAAGCTGGCGCTCGCCCTCGGCACCGCGCTCGGCTGGTACGGCTGGCCGGTGCTGTTCGCCGGCGCCTTCGCGGGCTTCCTGCTCGGCGCGGTGTACGGCCTCACGCTCATCGCCCTGCGCCGGGCGAACCGGAAGAGCGCCATCCCGTTCGGCCCCTTCATGCTGGGCGGCGCACTGCTGGGCCTGCTCCTCGGAGCGCTCGCCGCCCACCCCTGACACGGCACCGGCCCGGCACCGGCTCGGCTCCCGGAACGGCGGGGAACCCCCACCTAGCATGCGGGCCTATGCGGACATCCACGGACGAGATCCCCCCGGCAGCCGTCACCGCACCCAGCACACCCAGCACACCCGCCGCCCCCACCACACCCGCGAAGGCGACCGCCCCCTGGGTGCCCTGGGCCTGGGCCGCCGCCCTCGGGGCGCTCTACGCCACCGTCGCCGTCCGCCGGCACCTGCTCCTCCGCACCACCGGCTACGACCTGGGCATCTTCGAGCAGGCCGTCCGGGCCTACGCGGAGCTGCGCGCCCCCGTGGTCCCCCTGCGCGGCGAGGGCTTCAACCTGCTCGGCGACCACTTCCACCCGCTGGTCGCCGCCCTCGCCCCACTCTACCGCCTCTGGCCCTCCCCGCTCTGCCTGCTGGTCGCCCAGTCCGCGCTGCTCGCCCTCGCCGTCGTCCCGCTCACCCGCTGGGCCGGCCGCGCGCTCGGCCCCGGCGCCGCCCACACCGTCGCCGCCGGGTACGGGCTGAGCTGGGGCATCTCCTCGGCGGCCGCGTTCGACTTCCACGAGGTGGCCCTCGCCGTACCGCTGCTCGCCTTCGCCCTGGAGGCACTGGGGCGGCGGCGCTGGCGGGCGGCCGTGGCCTGGGCGGCGCCGCTGCTCCTGGTCAAGGAGGACCTCGGGCTCACCCTCGCCGCGATCGGCGGGTACATCGCCTGGAAGGGCCCCCGCGGACTCGGCCTGCTCACCGCGGCCGCCGGGGTGCTCGGCTCGGCCGTGGAGATCGCCGTACTCCTCCCGGCGTTCCACCCGGCCGGCGGCTACGCGCACGGGGGCAACCTGGACGAGAGCGCCTACGGCTCGCTGCTCTCCACCCTCGCCCACGCCCCGCTCGACCTGCTCCGCCCCGACACCAAGGCCACCACCCTGGTCATGGTGTTCGCACCGTCCGCGCTGCTGGCACTCCGCTCCCCGCTGGCCCTGATCGCGGTGCCCACCCTCGCCTGGCGGCTGCTGTCGGACAACGGCTTCCACTGGGGGACGGCCTTCCACTACAGCGCCGTACTGATGCCGGTGGTCTTCGCCGGGCTGATCGACGCCCTCACCCCGACGCGGCGGGAGAAGCACCCCGGGGCCGCCGGGCCCGACGGGCTCCCGTCCCCCGACCGGCCCGACGGGCTCCCGTCCACCCGCCACCTCCGGGCCCCGCTCGCCACGGTGCTCGCCGTCACCGCCGTCCTGCTGCCGTCCTTCCCGCTGGCCCAGCTCGCCCAGCGGGCCACCTGGCGCACCACCCCGCACATCAGCGCCGCCCGCGAGCTGCTCGCCCGCATCCCGGACGGGGCGTCGGTCGCCGCCTCCAACCGGCTGGTGCCGCAGCTCACCTCCCGCTGCACGGTGGTGGTCTTCCCCACCTTCCCGGTGGAGGGGCGGCTGTACGAGTACCGGCCCGGGCGGCTGCCGCGGCCGACCGCCGAGTGGATCGCCTTCGACCGCCGCGCCCCCGAGGCCTGGCCGTACCGGACGGGCCACTGGCCCTATCCGATCCAGCGGCAGGAGGCCGAGCTGACCGCCGCGAAGAAGCGGTACGGCTACCGCGAGGTCGCCACCCGGGACGGCATCACCCTGCTGCGGGCCGCTCCCCGCCCCACCGGGGCCGTCAACGGTGCGCCGCGTTGACCGGGTCACTCCTGCGGCGGACGGACGTCCTCCCGCCCCCAGCCGTGATCCAGGCCGGCACCGCGTCCGGACGCGGCCCCACCCCCGCTGTCTCCCGATTTCGGAGCGTAGTCGCGGCGGGTCGTGGCACGCAGCATCACTTACGAAGGGTTATGGTGGAAACCCCCCCTCGGGCCGGTCCGTATCCCCCCCACGGACCGGCCCGTTCTCTGTCTCCCCCACTCTTCCTCCCCGGCGGCTCAGCTCCGGGCCGCCCAGATGTTCGTCCCCTCGGTGTCCACCGCGTAGGAGTCGATCTCCGCCAGCTCCTCCGCCGTCAGCGGGGCGGCCGACAGCGCGCCGAGGTTCTCCTCCAGCTGCCGCACGCTGGACGCGCCGATCAGCGCGGAGGTCATCCGCTCGTCGCGCAGCACCCAGTTCAGCGCCAGCTGGTTGAGCGACTGGCCGCGCCGCTCGGCGATGGCGGCCAGGCCGCGCAGCCGCCGGACGACCTCCTCGGAGAGCAGGTTCGGGTCCAGGGACTTGCCCTGGGTGGCGCGGGAGCCCTCCGGGATGCCGGTGAGGTACTTGTTCGTCAGCAGGCCCTGGGCCAGCGGGGCGAAGGAGATGCAGCCCATCCCGGCCGCCTCCAGGGTGTCCAGCAGCCCGTCCTCCTCGGTCCACCGGTTGATCATCGAGTAGGACGGCTGGTGGATCAGCGCCGGGACGCCCATCTCGCGCAGCAGCCGGGCCGCCTCGGCGGTCTGCTCGCTGCTGTACGAGGAGACGCCCACGTACAGCGCCTTGCCCTGCCGGACCGCGGACGCCAGCGCGCCCATGGTCTCCTCCAGCGGGGTGTCCTTGTCGAAGCGGTGCGAGTAGAAGATGTCGACGTACTCCACGCCCATCCGCTGCAGCGAGGCGTCCAGCGAGGAGAGCAGGTACTTGCGGGAGCCCCACTCGCCGTACGGCCCGGGGTGCATCAGATACCCGGCCTTGGTCGAGAGGACCAGTTCGTCCCGGTACGGGCGGAAGTCCTGGGCGAAGAGCTTGCCGAAGTTCAGCTCCGCGGACCCGGGCGGCGGCCCGTAGTTGTTGGCCAGGTCGAAGTGGGTCACCCCGAGGTCGAAGGCGCGGCGCAGGATGGCCCGCTGGGAGGAGAGGGTGCGGTCGTCGCCGAAGTTGTGCCAGAGGCCGAGGGAGATGGCGGGCAGCTTCAGACCGCTGCGCCCGGTGCGGCGGTACTCCATCGTCTCGTAGCGGTCGGCGGAGGGCAGGTGTACGGGGGTGTCTGTCACGTCTTTCTGCCTATCACGACCCTCCCCGGCCGATCACGCTCGGCCGGGGACATGGGCGCCCCTCGCCCAAACTGCTCATTTCCTCTGACCAACCCCTTATCGCAGGATTGTGACCGGCCGGGTTGGGCCGCCGCCCATCCCGCGCAGTAATGTGGCGGCTTCGGGGACGGCCGCGGCGCCGCCGGATCGCGCGGGCCTTGCGACCTCGGGCCGTTTCCCCTGTTCTCCCCGGGTCGACGCCAGAGCGGACCCGTAGGCAACCGGAAGGTGAGATCGGGTGAACTTTCGCGACCTGGTGTACAGGCTCTACGCACGCCGGGTGGAGGGCCGCCTCGATCATGCCCAGGTGCCCAAGCACATCGGCGTCATCCTGGACGGCAACCGCCGCTGGGCCAAGGCCTCCGGCGGCACGCCCGAGCAGGGGCACCAGGCCGGGGCCAGCAAGATCCAGGAACTGCTCGGCTGGTGCGACGAGACCGACGTCGAGGTCGTCACCCTCTGGATGCTCTCCACCGACAACCTGAACCGCCCCGAGAAGCAGCTGGTCCCGCTGCTCGGCATCATCGAGGGGGCGGTGCGGGCGCTCGCCGCCGACGGCCGCTGGCGGGTGCACCACGTGGGCACCATGGACCTGCTGCCCGCCCGCACCCAGAAGGTGCTCAAGGAGGCCGAGGAGGCCACCCGCGAGCACACCGGCATACTCGTCAACGTCGCCGTGGGCTACGGCGGCCGCCAGGAGATCGCCGACGCCGTCCGCTCGCTGCTGCTGGACCACGCCGACCGCGGCACCTCCTTCGAGGAGCTGGCCGAGGTGGTGGACATCGACCTCATCTCCGAGCACCTCTACACCCGCGGCCAGCCCGACCCCGACCTGGTCATCCGCACCAGCGGCGAGCAGCGGCTGTCCGGCTTCATGCTCTGGCAGAGCGCCCATTCGGAGTACTACTTCTGCGAGGTGCACTGGCCGGCCTTCCGCAAGGTCGACTTCCTGCGCGCGCTGCGCGACTACGCGGCCCGCCACCGCCGCTACGGCACCTGAGCCCACCCCCGAGGACTCCCCGGTCACGTACCCCCGGCTCCGGTCACCCTCCGTTCACCGACGCGTCGTCATATGCCATGGCATGGCGTAGCGCCGAGGAGGGAATATCCCCTCCAGTGTGAGCGGGACTCAAGACCGCTCACCCGGGAGGCCCTTTGCACCGGTTGCACGCACCGCATCCGCCGCGCCCGTCGCGTCCGCCGCACCCGGACGGCCGAGCCGGAGGGAGCGTGTCCCGCGCCCTCCCGGTACCGGTCGCCCCGCAGGCGGCGGTCCGGCGGCCCGGCGGCGGCACCGGCAGCCGGTCCACACCCCGTACCCGGTCCGCGCCCTCCGCACCGCCCGCACCCCGCGGACGGCCGGAAACACGCGCCCCGGGGCCGGTAGGGGCCCATCCCGAGGCCGTCGCGGTCCCACCGCGACCTCACCGGTCTACAAGAGCCTCTATAAGAGGGGGTCTGTCCTCACCGTGGTGAAAAGCACCAAGCGCCGCTTCGACGACCGGCGCACCTACGTACTCGACACCAGCGTCCTGCTGGCCGACCCCAACGCGGTGACCCGCTTCGAGGAGCACGAGGTCGTGCTCCCCGTCGTCGTGGTCACGGAGCTGGAGGCCAAGAGGCACCACCCGGAACTGGGCTACTTCGCCCGGCAGGCACTGCGCCTGCTGGACGATATGAGGGTCCGGCACGGACGGCTCGACGCCCCGCTGCCCATCGGCGAGCTCGGCGGCACCCTGCGGGTGGAGCTGAACCACTCCGACCCCGGCGTCCTGCCGGCCGGCTACCGCCTTGGCGACAACGACTCCCGCATCCTGGCCGTCGCCCGCAACCTGCAGGCCGAGGGGTACGACGTCACCGTCGTCTCCAAGGACCTGCCGCTGCGGATCAAGGCGTCCTCGGTCGGGCTGCTCGCCGAGGAGTACCGGGCGGAGCTGGCCATCACCGACTCCGGCTGGACCGGGATGGCCGAGCTGCCGCTGACGGCCGAACAGGTGGACCTGCTGTACGGGGAGGAGACCCTCTACGTCCCGGAGGCGGCCGCCATGCCGGTGCACACCGGGCTGGTGCTCCAGTCCGAGCGCGGCAAGGCGCTGGGCCGGGTCGGCACGGACGGCTCGGTACGGCTGGTGCGCGGGGACCGCGAGGCCTTCGGCATCCGCGGCCGCAGCGCCGAGCAGCGGGTCGCCCTGGACCTGCTGCTCGACCCGGAGGTGGGGATCGTCTCGCTGGGCGGCCGGGCCGGCACCGGCAAGTCGGCGCTGGCGCTCTGCGCGGGCCTGGAGGCCGTACTGGAGAGAAGACAGCACCAGAAGGTGATGGTCTTCCGCCCGCTGTACGCCGTCGGCGGCCAGGAGCTGGGCTATCTGCCGGGCACCGAGGCCGAGAAGATGAGCCCCTGGGCGCAGGCGGTGTTCGACACCCTGTCCGCGGTGGCGGGCCGGGAGGTCATCGAGGAGGTGCTCGGCCGCGGCATGCTGGAGGTGCTGCCGCTCACCCACATCCGGGGCCGCTCGCTGCACGACGCGTTCGTCATCGTGGACGAGGCCCAGTCGCTGGAGCGGAACGTCCTGCTGACGGTGCTGTCCCGGATCGGCGCCGGGTCGCGGGTGGTGCTCACCCATGATGTGGCCCAGCGGGACAACCTGCGGGTCGGCCGGTACGACGGAGTCGTCGCCGTGGTCGAGAAACTGAAGGGGCATCCGCTCTTCGCGCATATCACCCTCACCCGCTCCGAGCGGTCGCAGATCGCCGCCCTGGTGACCGAGATGCTGGAGGACGGACAGATCTGACCGTTTCCCTCCCCTCCGGACCGATTCGATGTCATTTCCGCCTGATATGGCGGGAACTGGCCATCGGCGAGGGAAGTGAGGGGAAGTGCGAGGGGTGCCGCCCGGCAAAGCGGAAGAGCTTAGCCGGGCGGCACCGCCATGTGCGGCCGAACGCCCAAAACTCCTGTGACGCAAGGGGTGTGAGCTTTCCCACGCAACGGGGAATTGCCTTGCGGTGTCATGGTCGGGCAAAGTCTTGCTTCCGTCAGGCCCCGCATACGGCACCTCGTGACAACTCAACAGCCGCTCGCCGTATGCCGCCCGCAGCACCACGCGGCGCTCCCGCCACGGGAGTCGCCCACCGGGTCCGCGTCCCCCGTGACACAGCAGTTCGGGGACCAGCGCCAGGGGCACGATCGCGCCCGCGAGGTCACCGCAGCGGGCGACGCTGGAAGGAAACCGTGTGAGCCGGATCTCGGTCCGGGGATTCGCAGTGGCTTCGGCCACCGCGGTCACCACTGTGGGCGCCGTCGTCGGAGTGGCCTCGGGCGGCACCGCCCAGCCCGTGAGCGACAACCTTGAGGCCGCCGCCGCGGACACGACGCTTCTGGCGGAGATCCCCGCCGGCCAGCAGGCCCAGGTCCAGGTGGCGTCCCTGACGCAGCAGGCGGAGGCGCAGGCCGCCGAGGCCGACTCCACCGCGCAGAAGTCCGCCGAAGAGGCCGCCCGGGTGCAGGCCGCCAAGGACGCGCACACCAAGAAGGCCGCCGCCGACAAGGAGGAGGCCGAAGCCAAGGCGAAGGCCAAGGCCGAGGCGGAGAAGGAAGCCAAGGAGAAGGCCGAGCGCGAGGATGCGAAGGAGCGCTCCAGCCGGAGCGAGATCCGCTCCTCGTCCTCCTTCGCCCCGCAGTCCTCCTACTCGGTCTCCGAGGTCCAGGCGATGGCGCGGCAGATGGTCCCGGGCGACCAGTTCCAGTGCTTCAGCAACATCGTGGACCACGAGTCCACCTGGAACTACAAGGCGTCCAACCCGTCCTCGGGCGCCTACGGCCTGGTCCAGGCGCTGCCCGGTTCCAAGATGGCCTCCGCCGGCGCCGACTGGCAGACCAACCCGGCCACCCAGATCAAGTGGGGCCTGGGCTACATGAACGAGCGCTACGGCAGCCCCTGCGGCGCCTGGTCGTTCTGGCAGGCCAACAACTGGTACTAGAGCCTTCCGGCTTCTCCCCGGAGCCCCTCGCCACCCGGCACGTGTCCGGCGGCGGGGGGCTCCGTGCGTGTACGGTCGGTGCGTACTTTTCGGGGGACGCGCGGGGGGAAGAGAGTAGGTCATGTCGAAAGTGCCAGGGTGGCTCGGCCGGACGGGCGCCGGGTTGACCCGGATGGGGAAGCGGCTGGAAGAGCGCAGAGCCGCCGCGCACGGCGAGGATCCGCACGGCGACGAGCCGCGCACCGACGATCCCTCCGCCGCACCGGGCAACGTCCCCGCCCCACCCTCCTACGCTCCCGCCGTCGCCGCCCCGCCCGAGCCGGTGGACGCCATCCCCTGGGGGATGCGGGTCGCCGCCGAGGCCGGCTGGCGGCTGCTCGTCCTGGCCGGCACCCTCTGGGTGCTGATGCGCGTGATCAGCGCGATCCAGCTGGTGGTGCTGGCCTTCGTGGCCGCGCTGCTGTTCACCGCGCTGCTCCAGCCGACCGTCGCCCGGCTGGTCCGGCGCGGGCTGCCGCGCGGGGTGGCCACCGCGGTCACCGCCATCCTCGGCTTCGTCTTCATCGGGCTGATCGGCTGGTTCGTCGTCTGGCAGGTGCTGGACAACATCGGCGACCTCTCCGCCCGGGTGACCGACGGCATCGACGAGCTCAAGGCATGGCTGCTGGACAGCCCGTTCCATGTCACCGAGGCGCAGATCAACGACATCGCCGCCAACCTCCAGGACACCATCGGCACCAACACCGAGGAGATCACCTCGGCCGGCCTCCAGGGTGTGACGGTCCTGGTGGAGTTCCTCACCGGCATGCTGCTGGCCTTCTTCTCCACCCTCTTCCTGCTCTACGACGGCAGGAAGGTGTGGCAGTGGGTGCTGCGGCTGGTCCCGGCCCGGGCCCGCACCGGGGTGGCCGGCGCCGGACCGCGCGCCTGGACCACGCTCACCGCCTATGTCCGCGGCACGGTGATCGTCGCCATGATCGACGCCATCTTCATCGGTCTGGGCGTCTACTTCCTCGATGTGCCGCTGGCCGTCCCGCTCGGCGTGATCGTCTTCCTGGGCGCCTTCATCCCGCTGGTCGGCGCGGTCGTCTCGGGCGCCCTGGCGGTGGTCGTCGCCCTGGTCACCCAGGGCGTGTTCACCGCGCTGATGGCGCTGCTGGTGGTGCTGGCGGTGCAGCAGATCGAGGGCCATGTGCTCCAGCCCTTCATCCTGGGCCGGGCCGTGCGGGTGCATCCGCTCGGGGTGGTGCTGGCGGTCGCGGCCGGCGGACTGGTCGCCGGGATCGGCGGCGCGGTGGTGGCGGTGCCGCTGGTGGCGGTCACCAACACGGTCGTCGGCTATCTGCGCAAGTGGAGCAACGAGCAGGCCATGCGCCGGGTGCCCCCGGACGTGGCGGCGGGCCCCCCGGTGGCACCCGAGGCCCCGCCCCCCGGGGTCTGAACAGGACACGTACGACGAGAGGGCCCGCCAGCATGCCGCCGGCGGGCCTCTCGTCGATTCTCCCCTTTACACCCCGGTCCCTACGGTCCGCGGTCCGGGACGACCGGGGTACTACTCGGCCAGGACGGCCTCGGCGTCCAGCACCGCGCCGACCGCCTGGAGCACGGAGGCGATCTTCACGGCCTCCTGGACGGTCTCCCGCTCCACACCGGCCTTGCGCAGCACCTGCTCGTGCGAGTCCAGGCACATACCGCAGCCGTTGATCGCGGAGACGGCGAGCGACCACAGCTCGAAGTCGACCTTCTCCACGCCCGGGTTGCCGATGACGTTCATCCGCAGACCGGCGCGCAGGTTGCCGTACTCCGGGTCGGAGAGCAGATGGCGCGTCCGGTAGAAGACGTTGTTCATCCCCATGATCGCCGCGGCCGACTTGGCGGCCGTGTACGCCTCGGGCGACAGGTTGGCCTTGGCCTCCGGCTCCAGCTCACGCAGCACCCGCGGCGAGCGCGAGGCGATCGCGCAGGCCAGCACGGTGCCCCACAGCTGCTGCTGCGGGAGGTCGCTGTTGCCGATGACCGAGCCGAGGTTCAGCTTCAGGTCCTTGGCGTAGTCCGGTACGGCGGACTTCAGCTCGTCGAGGGCCATGGGTCACTCACCGGCCAGCAGCTTGACCGGGTCGAGGGTCTCCTCGCCCGACTTCCAGTTGCACGGGCACAGCTCGTCGGTCTGCAGGGCGTCGAGGACCCGCAGGACCTCCTTGGGGTTACGGCCCACGGAACCGGCGGTCACCATGGTGAACTGGATCTCGTTGTTCGGGTCGACGATGAACACGGCACGCTGCGCGAAGCCGTCCTCGCCCTCGACACCGCAGTCCCGCATCAGCTCGTGCTTGGAGTCGGCGAGCATCGGGAAGGGCAGGTCACGCAGGTCGGCGTGGTCCTTGCGCCAGGCGTGGTGGACGAACTCCGAGTCACCGGAGGCACCGAGAATCTGCGCGTCGCGGTCGGCGAACTCCTCGTTCAGCTTGCCGAACGCGGCGATCTCGGTGGGGCAGACGAAGGTGAAGTCCTTCGGCCAGAAGAACACCACGCGCCACTTGCCCTCGTAGGACTTGTGGTCGATCTGCTCGAACTCCTTGCCGCTCTCCAGCGACACGCAGGCGGTCAGGTCGTACGTGGGGAACTGGTCACCGACAGTGAGCACACGCTCTCCTTGCAGCTGGGAAGCCCCTGGGCAGGACTTCCGGGGTTGGACGGAGCCCCAGCATGGCACGCGGTGCATTGATCAGTGAAATAGCCGGACTGGCTTGTGTTGATCGGACCTCCTTATGAGTTTGGTGTGCGGTGCACGGGTACGTGGGGTGGATTGCGCGGCTGGTCGGAGGGGCGGTCGGCCGCCGTACGAGGCGAGGGTGCGACCGACGGACCCACCTGCCGGGGGTGGCCCGCTCCCGCCGGTCAGGCGGGCCGGACAGCCGTACGCCACTCGAAAGGGCACCCGGTGCCCGACCGCCTCACCTTGCGCCCGCGAATGATCGGCCCTATGGGTAAACTCGTTCGGGTTGATCGACGGCGGTTATCAGTGAGGCGCCCGGACGGCGTCCGCAGTGAGGCAGCGGAAGTACGTGCAGAAGAGCAAGCAGCCCAGCCTGGCCCAGCTGCGGGCGTTCGCCGCGGTCGCCGAGCACCTCCACTTCCGGGACGCCGCCGCGGCCATCGGGATGAGCCAGCCCGCGCTCTCCGGTGCCGTCTCCGCCCTGGAGGACGCCCTCGGGGTGCAGTTGCTGGAGCGAACCACCCGCAAGGTGCTGCTGTCACCCGCCGGCGAACGGCTCGCCACCCGGGCCAAGGCGGTGCTGGACGCGGTGGCCGAGCTGATGGAGGAGGCCGAGGCCGCGCAGGCGCCGTTCACCGGGATGCTGCGGCTCGGGGTGATCCCGACCGTCGCCCCCTATCTGCTGCCCACCGTCCTCCACCTGGTGCACCAGCGGTATCCGCGCCTCGACCTCCAGGTCCACGAGGAGCAGACCTCCTCGCTGCTGGACGGGCTGGCCGCCGGGCGGCTCGACCTGCTGCTGCTCGCCGTACCGCTCGGCGTCCCGGGCATCACCGAACTGCCCCTCTTCGACGAGGACTTCGTGCTGGTCACCCCCGAGGGGCACGAGCTGGGCGGCCAGACCGGCATCCCGCGCGAGGCGCTGGCCGAGCTGCGGCTGCTGCTGCTGGACGAGGGCCACTGCCTACGCGACCAGGCGCTGGACGTCTGCCGGGAGGCGGGCCGCTCCGACGCCCCGGTCACCACCACCGCGGCCGGGCTGGCCACCCTGGTCCAGCTGGTGGCCGGTGGCCTCGGGGTGACCCTGCTGCCGCGCACCGCGGTGGCCGTCGAGGCCGGCCGGAACGAGCGGCTGCGCACCGGCTCCTTCGCCGAGCCTGCCCCGACCCGCCGGATCGCCCTGGCCATGCGGTCGGGCGCCGCCCGGCAGGGCGAGTTCGAGGAGCTGGCCGCCGCCCTGCGGGAGGCGATGTCCACGCTGCCGGTACGGATGCTGGGCCCCGAGGGCTGAGCCCCGTACCCCGTACCTTCGCAGCCACCGGCACCCGACCCGTACCGCCCCCGACCCCGGCACTCGACCCCGTACCGCCGAAGGCGCGCGGCCGACCGGCACCCGGCCTCACTCCGTACGCAGACCGTCCGGCCGCATCTGGCGCCAGAGCGCGGGCAGGCTCAGCAGGGTCACCGCGGCGACCAGGGCCGCGCCCACCGCGGCCACCGGCCAGGCCACCAGCAACTCGGCGCCGGTCACCGACCGGTCGATCAGCCGGAGCACCAGGGCGCCCAGCCCCGTACCGGCCGCGACGGCCAAGGCCATCCCCAGCGCCACCGGCAGCGCGGTCTGCCACAGCACCGAGCAGACCAGGGTCCGGCGCGGGGTGCCGAAGGCCACCAGCGAGGAGAGCAGCCGCCGCCGGTCGCGCAACTGCTCCACGGTGGCGACCAGCAGAGAGAGGGCGACCACCGCCATGGTGAGCGCCGCCGCCACCAGCACCCCCCGGCGCAGCGAGGTGAACTGCCGGTCGCGGGCCAGGTCCTGCACGGTGTCCACCCGGATCAGCGGACTGACCCGGGCCACCGCGTTCCGCGCCCGCTCGGCGGCGTCCGGGACCGACCGGTCCAGGAAGACCGCGGCGGACAGGCCCGGCTCGGGCAGTGCGGCCGGGTCGAGCGCCCCCGGTGTGGCCAGCACACCGAAGGTCATACGCCCCAGGGGATCACGCCGCCCCTCCACCGTCCGCGCCGTGGCGGGGATACCCCAGGAGGAGGCCCCGTGCCCCACATCCACCCACCCCCCGGGCCGGGCGGTCTCGGCCAGGTAGTCGTCATCCGGGCCCTCCACCCCGTGCACCCGGGCCAGGAACACATCCCCGTCGGCGCACGAGGGCAGCCGGGCCAGCTCCCGCAGTGAGGCGCAGTCGGCGACGGTGAGCGCGGTGGTCGGGGCGAAGGACTCGCCCGGCTCCAGCGGTCCCGGTCGTCGCACCGAGCCGGTCAGCGCGGCACTGGCCCCGGTGACCCCCTCGGTCGCCGACAGCTCCTCCAGCAGCCGCCGGGGCTCCTCAGGATGGTCCGTCCGCAGCGAGAACAGCCCGAGTTGGGCGCGGGCGGTGTGCAGCTGGGTGGGGCGCATGAAGTCGCTCTGCACCGCGCCGAACAGCATCAGCAGGGCGATCGCCCCGGCCGCCGCCACCACGACCCCGCTCACCGCCCGGGCCGCCCGCCCGCCGTCCACGCGCAACCGGCGCACCGCCAACTGCCAGGAGACCGGACCACCGCCCAGCCGCCGGGCCACCGCCTCGATCAGCCAGGGCAGCAGCGCCGCCACCCCGGCCAGCGTCAGCAGCGCGCCCGCCGCCACCGCCGCCGCGTCCCAGGCGGACACCGGACCGGTGCGGCCGGGCACCACCAGCACCACCAGCCCGGCGGCGATCGGGACCAGCCGCCACCAAAGCCGCCGCCGAACCGGCCCCGTACCCCGGACCACGCCCAGCGGCTCCACCGCCACCCCGCGCAGCGCCGTCTGCGAGGCCGCCACCGCGCACAGCGGTACCGCCACCAGCACGGCGGCCGCCAGGGCCGGATGCGGGGCGAGATCGGCCGGGAAGGCGTTGACATCCCAGACCGTGAACCACCCGGCCGCCTCGCGGACCAGCGCGAACAGCGCGGCCCCCGCGACCAGCCCGGGCAGCGCCCCGGCCAGCGACTCACCCGCCGTCATACGCCGCACCATCGCCGGATCGGCACCGACCAGCCGTACCGCCGCCAGCCGCCGGTCCCGCCGCTCCCCACCGAACCGGGCCGCCGCGGCGGTGAACACCAGCACCGGAAGGAGCAGCACCACCAGCGCCACCGTGGTCAGCGGCAGCAGCACCGCGCTGGACGGCCGATCGGCGCCCATGTTGTGCCCGAAGGAGTCGGCGCGCCCGTCCGCGGTCCGCTCGCCGAGCCCGGAGCCGTAGGCGTAGTACGCCAGCTCGGCCGGTCCCACCAGCCCGGCACCGCCGATCCGGGCCACCGTCCGGTACGGCAGCCGCTCCCGCAGCAGCCGCCCCTCCGGCGCCGCCAGCAGCCGGCCCAGCGCGGGGGAGACCGCCATCTCCCCGGGCCCGGGCAGGGCGTCCAGACCCGGCGGTACCGGAGCACGCGGCCCGTCCGGGCGCAGCAGCGTCCCCCGCACCGGCGTGCCGCCGAAGAGAGTGGAGGCGTCCGCGTACAGAAACGACCCCGGCGAACGGGGCGCCGACTCGCTGACGGTGACCTCCCGGCCCTGGTGGCGGCCGTCCCGCCCGGCCAGCACGCTGGGCACCGAGGCGGCGATGAGCAGCAGCACCACGGCCGCCCCGGTGCCCAGCGCGGTCATCAGGGTGCGGGCCCAGGCGGACCGCCCACCCGCGACCGCGAACCGCACTCCGAGCACCAGCTCGCTCAGCGCGCTCATGCCAGGGCCGCCGGGTCGTGCACCGCCCCGTCCCGGACGGTGATCTCCCGGTCGGAGTAGGCGGCCACCCGGATGTCATGGGTGACCAGCAGCACCGCGGCGCCGGTGTCCCGGGCCGCCTCGCCGAGCAGCCGCATCACCCGCTCACCGCCCAGCGAGTCCAGCGCCCCGGTCGGCTCGTCGGCGAAGACGATCCGCGGCCCGGTCACCAGCGCCCGCGCCACCGCCACCCTCTGCGCCTGCCCACCGGACAGCGCCCCCGGCAGCTGCCTCGCCAGCTCGGCCGCCTCCAGCCGCTCCAGCCACTCGGCGGCCCGGGCCTCGGCCGCCCGCTTCCGCTTCCCGCCCAGCCGCAGCGGCAGCGCGACGTTCTCCAGACAGCTCAACTCGGGTACCAACTGCCCGAACTGAAAGACAAAGCCGAAGTCACCGCGGCGCAGGGCGCTGCGCTCGGCGTCGGAGAGGGCGGTCAGCTCCCGGCCGTCGTAGACGACGCTCCCGGAGTCCGGCCGCACGATCCCGGCCAGGCAGTGCAGCAGGGTGGACTTGCCCGATCCGGAGGGCCCCATCACGGCGACCACCTCACCGGCCCGGACGGTGACCTCGGCGCCCCGCAGCGCGGCCGTCGGCCCGTACGCCTTGGTCAGCCCCCGCGCCGTGAGCAGCGGAGGAGCGCTCATCCCCCCTCGCCCCCGCGTACCGCCCCCGCAAGCTCGTCCAGCCGGGCCGCGGTCAGCTCCAGCCAGCGCAGATCGGCCTCCAGATGGAACAGGGCGTGATCGCAGATCAGCTGGTCGGCCAGGTCCCCGTCCTGCTTGCGACGGGTCAGCTCCCGCATCAGCCGCAGATGCTCGGCCCGCTGGGTGTCCAGCAGCCCGGCCGCGGGGCGCCCGGTCAGCAGGGCGAGGACGACCTTGGTGTACAGGGTGGACTGGAGGTACGGCTCCGGCTTCTCCGGCTGCTCCAGCCAGCGGGCCACATCGGTGATCCCGGCGTCGGTGATCGCGTACCGCTTGCGCTCCGGCCCCTCGCCGGGCTCGATGCCCTCCACCTCCACCAGGCCGTTCTTCAGCAGCCGGGACATGGTCGCGTAGACCTGCCCGTAGTGCAGGGAGCGGCCCTGGCCGAAGGCGGAGTCGAAGGCGCGCTTGAGGTCGTACCCGTGCCGGGGGCCGGATTCGAGCAGGCCGAGCAGGGCGTGGCCGATGGACATGCGGTCACTCTACGACCTGCGTATACACCCACTGCATACGAGGCGGAGGCGCCCGTTCCTCTTGGGCGCCTCCGCTCCGTACCTCAAGCTCATTCGTCAGTGGCCGGCGGCTCCGGCCGCTTCGGCGGGCGCCCGCGCCGGGCGATCGGGGCGGGCGAGTCCGGCAGTCTGCCGGCCTCCGCGAGCGCCCGGCGCAGCAGGAACTCGATCTGCGCGTTGGCGCTGCGGAGATCGTCCGCCGCCCACCGGGCCAGCGCGTCGTACACCTTCGGGTCGAGGCGGAGGAGTACCTGCTTGCGCTGCTGCCGGTCCGGGGTCACTGGTACAGCGAGCCCGCGTTCAGCACCGGCTGGGCGGCGCGGTCACCGCAGAGCACCACCATCAGGTTGGACACCATGGCGGCCTTGCGCTCGGAGTCCAGCTCCACGATGTCCCGCTCGGTGAGCCGGTCCAGCGCCGCCTCGACCATGCCGACCGCGCCGTCCACGATCTGCCGCCGGGCCGCGACCACCGCGCCCGCCTGCTGGCGCTGGAGCATCGCGGAGGCGATCTCCGGGGCGTACGCGAGGTGGGTGAAGCGGGACTCGATGATGTGGACGCCGGCCGCCTCGACCCGGGCGTGCAGCTCCACCGCGAGCTTCTCGGTGATCTCCTCCGCGTTGCCGCGCAGCGAGAGACCCGCCTCGTCATGCGCGTCGTACGGGTACTCGATGGCGATGTGCCGCACCGCGGCCTCGGTCTGGGTGGAGACGAACTCCAGGAAGTCGTCCACCTCGAACAGGGCCTGCGCGGTGTCCTCCACCTTCCAGACCACCACCGCGGCCAGCTCGATCGGGTTGCCGTAGGCGTCGTTGACCTTCAGCACCGCCGTCTCGTGGTTGCGCACCCGGGTGGAGATCTTCGCCCGCGAGGTGAACGGGTTCACCCAGCGCAGCCCGTCGGTGCGGATGGTCCCCCGGTAGCGGCCGAAGAGCTGGACCACCCGGGCCTCGCCGGGGGCGACCATGTTCAGCCCGCACATGGCGAGGAAGGCCGCCAGGGCGACCAGGATGCCCCCGGTGATCAGCCCCGCCTTGGCGCCGTTGCCGAGGTCCGCCGAGGCCCCGGCGATCACCATCAGCACCCCGCCGGCCAGCCCGGCCAGCCCGAGCAGCAGGGCGAGCCCGCCCCCGATCGACCGCGCCGCGAACTCCCGCACCCGCGGCTCCGGCATCTCCGGAACATCCCCCACCAGCGCGTCCGCCCTGCCCGGCGCCTTGTTCTTGTCTCCCATGGACACAACCGTCCCCCGCTTCCCGTTCCGACGATCACTAGCACCGACTTATCAATCTGATAGCACTTTAACAGTGAATCCCCTCCGGCGCGCAACCCCGAAGCCCCTTGAGGAGTCGGTTCCACTGGAAGCGGTGCTGATTCTCACGTCCGGAAAAGACCGGATGCGTCGACCTTTGACGTCTTCCCTGGTGTTAGTTTGCTGAGCTGATCCGCTGCGGATCCGCGGCGCGGGGCGCGGCGGCCGGCGAGGCGGCACCGGGTGCGGGGGGCACCACCGGACATCCACCGGCCGCACGACGGCCGGCACACCGGCACACAGGACCAGGCGCCGCCGAGCGCTGAGCAGGAACCGAGCAGAGCGGAGCAACGGAGCGATGGGTGCAGCGAGTGCGGAGACCGGGGGCGCGGCCAAACGCAAGCGCCGCTTCTTCACCTGGCGGCGGCTGCTGGGCACCTTCCTCGGGCTCTGCCTGCTGGCGATGGCGGCCTTCTACGTGGTCTACCTGCTCGTCCCGGTGCCCAGCGCCAACGCCGACGCGATACGCCAGTCCAACGTCTACAAGTACAGCAACGGCAAGGTCTTCGCCCGCACCGGCAAGGTCAACCGCGAGATAGTCGACCTCACCAAGATCCCCGACAACGTCGAGAAGGCGTTCGTCGCCGCGGAGAACAAGTCCTTCTACGAGGACTCCGGCGTCGATATCAAGGGCACCGCCCGCGGTCTGCTGAACACCGTGACCGGCCAGGGCAAGCAGGGCGGCTCGACCATCACCCAGCAGTACGTGAAGAACTACTACCTGAACCAGGACCAGACGGCGACCCGCAAGCTCAAGGAACTGGTGATCTCCCTCAAGGTCGACCAGCGGATGAGCAAGGAGGAGATCCTCGCCGGCTACCTGAACACCAGCTACTACGGCCGCAACGCCTACGGCATCCAGGCCGCCGCCCAGGCCTACTACCGGGTCGACGCCGACGAGCTGACCGTGGAGCAGGGCGCCTACCTCGCCTCGCTGCTCCAGGCCCCCAGCCAGTACGACTGGGCGGTGGCCGGCGAGAACGGCCGCACCCAGGTCAAGCAGCGCTGGAACTACGTACTGAACAACATGGTCGAGGAGAACTGGCTCACCTCCACCGAGCGCGCCGGGATGACCTTCCCGGTGCCGAAGCAGCCCAAGGCCCCCCTCGGCATGGAGGGCCAGCGCGGCTACATCGTGGAGGCCGCCAACAAGGAGCTGGTCGAGCAGGGCGGCATCACCGAGGCCGAGCTGAAGGCCGGCGGCTGGACCATCACCCTCAACATCGACGAGAAGCGCCAGAAGCAGCTGGAGAAGGCGGTCAAGCGGAAGCTGGAGGACAACCTCGACCGCAAGGGCAGCAAGGTCGACGCCACCGTCCAGGCCGGCGCCACCTCCGTGGACCCGAAGACCGGCGGCGTGGTCGCCCTCTACGGCGGTGTCGGCGCCACCGAGCACTGGACGTCCAACGCCACCCGCCGCGACTACCAGCCCGCCTCCACCTTCAAGCCCCTGGTCTTCGCCTCCGCCCTGGAGAACGGCTCGGAGACCCAGGACGGCCGGCCCATCGGCCTGGAGACCGTCTACGACGGCACCAGCCGCCGCCCGGTGGTCGGCAGCGACATCCCCTTCAATCCGCAGAACGACCTGGGCGTCAGCTACGACAACCCCTCGGTCCGCACCGGCCTGGCCCGCTCCATCAACTCGGTGTTCGCCCAGATGATCGTGGACGTCGGCCCGGGCCTGGTGAAGAAGACCGCGCTCGACCTCGGCGTGCCCGACGGCGAGGCCTTCGCGAAGACGCCCGCCATGTCCCTGGGCACCATGGGCGCCTCCACCTGGGACATGGCCGGGGTCTACGCCACCCTGAACAACCACGGCAAGAAGGTCACCCCGTCCATCGTGCGGTCCGCCGAACACAAGGACCGCACCTTCGACCGGAAGACCGACCCCGTCGGCAAACAGGTGGTCAGCCGCCAGACCGCCGACACCGTCACCGAGGGCCTGACCGGCGTGGTGGACAACGGCTCGGGCTTCGAGGCGAACACCCAGGCCTACGACGCGGCCGGAAAGACCGGCACCTCCGAGAACAACAAGTCGGCCTGGTTCGCCGGCTACACACCCGAACTGACCACCGTGGTCGCCCTCTTCGGCGAGAAGCCGGACGGCACCGGGCAGGTCTCGCTCACCGGCACCGCCCAGTCCGGCCGCGCCAACGGCGGCGGCTTCCCCGCCCGTATCTGGGCCGACTACACCCTCGGCGCCCTCGGCGGCGGCTCCGACGCCCGCTTCGACCTGGACGTCGCCGACACCGTCAACCCCGGCCCGCCCACCCCCACCGACACTCCGAGCGACGACCCGTCCCCCTCGGACACCCCGAGCGACGACCCCTCGCCCTCCGACACTCCGAGCGACGACCCGTCCCCCTCGGACACCCCCAGCGACGACCCCTCGCCCTCCGACACCCCCAGCGACGACCCGTCCCCCTCGGACACCCCCAGCGACGAGCCCACCGACGACGGCACCGGCGACCCGGGCGACCCCGGCGGCACCACCGACGGCACCACCGGCGACCCGGGCAACGGCGACATCACCCTGGACCCGGTCGAGCCCTGAACCACCCGATGGGCCCCGTAACGCACGGGGCCCATCAACCGTCCGGGGGTATCAGCCACGGCGAAACGGGTCAGCCGCCCACCGGCCGGGTGGGGGTACGCAGGGTCGCGCGCGGTGGGGGTACCCCCTGGACGAAGTCCTTGGGGGAGAGCCCACCCAGCAGCGGGCAGGCCCGGACACCGGCGGCGAAGCCCGCCCTACGTGGACAGCTCGAACCACACCACCTTCCCCGTCGACAGCCGCGTCGCCCCCCACCTCCGCGCCAACCGGTTCACCAGGAACAGCCCGCGCCCACCCTCGTCGGTGTCCCGCGCCCGCCGCTGCCGCGGCAACTGCGGCGAGTCGTCGCCGACCTCGCACCGCAGCACATCCGTCCGCAGCAGCCGCAACGTCACCGGCCGTTCCGCGTACCGCACCGCGTTGGTGACCACCTCGCTGACCAGCAGCTCCACCTGGTCCGACAACTCCTCCAGGTCCCAACGGGCCAGCGCCCGGCGGGCCAGCCGACGAGCACGGCCCGGAGCCGCGTCCTCCGGTTCCAGGAACCAGTACGCCACGTCACTCGGCGCGATCCCGTCGAACCGGGCCGCCAGCAGCGCGATGTCATCGTCCCGGTCGCCCGGCCCCAGCATGTCCAGCACGTCGTCGCAGAGCGCCTCCAGCGGCGGCGAGTGATCCGGCCCGGTCAACTGGGCCGTGGTCGCCAGCCGCTCCCGCAGCTGCTCGATCCCCGCCCAGACGTCCCGCATCCGGGACTCCACCAGCCCGTCGGTGTACAGCAGCAGGGTCGCCCCGGCCGGTGCGTCCAGCTCCACCGCCTCGAAGTCCACCCCGCCCACGCCGATCGGCGCCCCCGGCGGCACCCGCAGCACCTCGGCCCGGCCGCCCAGATGCAGCAGCACCGGCGGCGGATGGCCCGCGTTGGCGATGGTGATCCGGTGCGCGACCGGGTCGTACACCGCGTAGAGACACGTTGCCATCCGGTTCTCGCCGAGCCGCTGCGCCTGCTCGTCCAGGTGGTGCAGCACCTCCTGCGGCGGCAGGTCGAGCCCGGCCAGGGTCTGCGCGGTGGTGCGCAGCTGGCCCATGATGGCCGCCGAGGTCATCGAGTGGCCCATCACATCGCCGACGACCAGCGCCACCCGGCTGCCCGGCAGCGGGATCGCGTCGTACCAGTCGCCACCCACCCGCGCGGTCTCCGCCGCCGGCAGATACCGCGAGGCCAGCCGCACACCCGTCGGCTGCGGCAGGTTCTCCGGCAGCATGGTGCGCTGGAGCTCGTCCGCGATATACGCCTCCCGGCCGTACAGCACCGCCTTGTCGATGCCCAGCGCGGTGTGCGTGGCGAGCTGCGCGGCCACCAGCAGGTCGCCCGGCTCGAACGGCGAGCGGTCCGGGCGGCGCAGGAAGACGGCCGCGCCGATCACCCGGCGCCGCCCCCGCAGCGGCGCGAGGATGGCCCGGTGACCGGTCGGCACGCACCGGTTGTCGCCCAGCAGCTCCGGGAAGGCGGCACGGGCGGCGGCGGAGTCGCCGAACACCGGCCGCACCCCGCGCAGCACCTCGGCCAGCGCCCCGCCGGTGCGCACCTCGCACAGCTCGGACGCCGGACCGAGGTCCAGCTCGTCGTCGGGGTCGGCCGCGGTCAGCGACAACTCCCCGCCGTCTTCGGTTAAACGCAGCCGGTCCGTGCGCCGCAGCCGCAGCACGAACGGGTCCACCGGCCGGTCGTCGCCGACCGGCAGCGGGTCGCGCAGATAGACCAGGATCGCGTCGGAGAAGGTCGGCACGGTGGCCCGGCACAGCCCGAGCACGATCTCGTCCAGGTCGATGCCCCGGGCGATCCGCCGGGTGGCGGCACCGACGAACCGCAGCCGGTCGGCCTCCCGCCGTACCGCGCCCGCCGGGTCCAGCAGGCTGTCCCCACCCTCCGCCCCGCCGTCCGGCACCGCACCACCACCGCCCACCGACACACCACCCGACCCAGCACCGCCACCACCGGCCACCGACACACCACCCGACGCCGTACCCACACCACCGCCACCACCAGCCGCAGGCGCACCACCCGACGCCGCCGCCACACCGCCACCACCAGCCGCCGCCCCCGCCGCAGCACCGCCCCCACCCCGCTGACCGCGACCGACCGTCCCGGAACCCTCCTCGGCCCCCGCTCCCGCCCCCGAATCCGCCCGCGGCAGGCTCGCGGCGGCGGCCCGGGCCACCGCGGGGGCGCCGGCGCCCTCCCCGGCGGCCGGCTCACCTATCGCCTCACCGGGGGCCGACGGCTGCGCGGGCACTCCGGCGGCCCGAGGCGGCGTCTGCGGCCGCGGCCGGGTGCGTTCCTGCGGCCGGGCAGCACGGGGCTGGCGGCCTTCATGGGAGGTGGGCTGCTCCGTCACGCGTGCGATTCCGTCCGTCCGGGCCGGTAGTGCGGTGCGATCGCTCTGTCAGGCGCTGTACCAGGCGCTATACCCGCTCTGAACGCGGCGTCGACAGAAGGGGACGGTTCCGGGCACGGATAGGACACGATCCACCCCCTCTTGAATGACTTCTGAATGACTTACGGTCAGTTCCTGCACTCTGCTCAGTCGTTACTGCGCTACAACATCGCGGAAGGCGATCCTACGTTTGCACCCCAGGGGCGCATCAAGGGTCTCATGGCGCCGTGTGCGCCGGGGCGTGATCCGGGGCATGATCCCAGTCCGCGGGCAGCCGCGGTACCGGCCAGGCCGGATCGGGCCGCCAGTCCTCCCAGCCGTCCGCGAACGGCGACCCCCAGGCCCGTACGGTCTCCAGCGCCGCCGCGCCGCCCGCCCGCACCCGCCGGGCCTGCTCCGGGCCCATCAGCCCGCTGCGCTGCGCCTGCTCGAACTCGTCCTCGTCGCGCCAGAGCCAGCTGCGGTCCGGATAGACCGAGATGTCCAGGAAATGGTCCTCGGAGTCCACCCCGCGCGACCACCGGGTGCGCGGCTCCTCCAGGTTGACGTACCAGCTGCGGAACAGCCAGCCCTGCTCCCAGAACAGCCACACCGACCACGGCTCGTCCGGGCGGGCCAGCTTCAGCACCCCGGCCCCGGCCCAGCGGGCCCGGGCGGTGGTGCGCGCGGCGGTGTAGCGGGTGGCCAGCGGCTCCTCGTACACCGGGCGGCCGTCGGCGAGCACCGGCTTGACGCACTCGGTGCCCGGCGCCATCCAGACCGCCAGCAACTCCTCGGTGTCCTGGACGACGGTGACCGGGCGGCAGATGTGCACATGGCCGTCGGCGTTGTCCCGGTACCGCCACAGCACCTGCGTCCCCGGCGCCCAGCGCGGCCCGGCCCCCGGCCCGGTCGTCGTCTCCGTCCTCGTCGGAACAATCCTCGTGGTACCGCTCGTCGTCGTGGTACCGCTCCCCGTCGTGGTATCGGCTTCGGCTGTCATGAGCAGATCCTAGGCGCGGGAGCCCGACCGCGCCGCGATACGGATCACGACCGGCGGGCCCCCGTACCCCCCGCCGTCGCGATCCCGCCGCGCTTCCACCCGCGATCCCCGCCCAGGACCACACCCGCGATCCCCCCCCCGGCACCGCGCCGGTCATCCCCCCGTCACGGGTGCGTCATCCGCAGCACGTCCAGCGCCTCGTCCAGCTGCTCCAGAGTGAGGTCCCCGCGCTCCACATAACCCGACTCCAGCACCACCTGACGGATGGTCTTCCGTTCCGCAAGGGACTTCTTGGCCACCTTCGCGGCCTCCTCGTATCCGATGTACTTGTTGAGCGGGGTGACCACGGAGGGCGAGGACTCGGCGTACTCCCGGGCCCGCTCGCGGTCCGCGGTGATGCCGTCCACCGTGCGGTCGGCCAGCAGCCGCGCCGCGTTGGCCAGCAGCCGGACCGACTCCAGCAGGTTCTTCGCCATCACCGGCAGCATCACATTGAGCTCGAAGTTGCCCGCCGCACCGGCCGTCGCCACCGTGGCGTCATTGCCCACCACCTGGGCGCACACCATCAGCACCGCCTCCGGGATCACCGGGTTGACCTTGCCCGGCATGATCGAGGAGCCGGGCTGCAGGTCGGGCAGATGGATCTCGGCCAGCCCGGTGCGCGGCCCGGAGGACATCCAGCGCAGATCGTTGCAGACCTTGGTCAGCGAGACCGCGATCGTACGCAACTGGCCCGAGGTCTCCACCAGCCCGTCCCGCGCGCCCTGCGCCTCGAAGTGGTCGCGGGCCTCGGTCAGCGGCAGCCCGGTGGTGCGGGCCACCTCGGCGATGACCGCCGCCGAGAAGCCGGGCGGGGTGTTGATGCCGGTGCCCACCGCCGTACCGCCGAGCGGCAGCTCCGCCAGCCGGGGCAGCGAGGCGCGCAGCCGCTCCACCCCGTACCGCACCTGCGCCGCGTAGCCGCCGAACTCCTGGCCCAGCGTCACCGGGGTGGCGTCCATCAGATGGGTGCGGCCCGACTTCACCACGTCCGCGAACTCGGCCGACTTGCGCTCCAGGCTCGCCGCCAGGTGCTCCAGCGCCGGGACGAGGTCCTTGGTCACCGCGGCGGTGGCCGCGATGTGGATCGAGGACGGGAACACGTCGTTGGACGACTGCGAGGCGTTGACGTGGTCGTTGGGGTGGACCGCGTCCGGGCCGCGCCCCAGCCGCTCACCGGCCAGGGTGGCCAGCACCTCGTTGGTGTTCATGTTGGACGAGGTGCCCGAGCCGGTCTGGAAGACGTCCACCGGGAAGTGCTCGTCCCAGCGCCCCTCGGCCACCTCCGCGGCGGCCTCCTGGATGGCCTCGGCCACCTCCTTGTCCAGCACTCCCAGTTCGGCGTTGACCTTGGCGGCGGCGGCCTTGATCCGGGCCAGCGCCTCGATGTGGGCGCGCTCCAGGTGCTGCCCGGAGATCGGGAAGTTCTCCACCGCCCGCTGGGTCTGCGCCCGCCACCTGGCGTGCGCCGGGACCCGCACCTCGCCCATGGAGTCGTGCTCCGTACGGAACTCCGCCGACTGCTCGCTCATCCTCGCTCCTCCTCATACCGTCCGTCTCGCGGCGGGTGGCCGCCGTACCCACCGTGCCACCGCTCACCGCCACTCTCCTCCCCGGTGAGCAGTTGTCTGGATCGCTCTGTTCCCAAGTGGGCTTACCCGCCAGTAAAAACCGTGGGTAACCCCACTTCCAGGAGGCGCAATGACGCGCACCAGGCGCAGACTCCGATGGACGCTCGCGGCGACCGCCGCGCTCGCGACCGCCCTCGGCTCCACCCTCACCGCCACCGGTACCGCCACCGCCGCACCGCCCGGCGCCACGGCCCCGCAGGGAAGCCCCACCGCCGCGTCCACCCCGCTGCCCCCTGAGCTGGAGGCCGTCCGGGCGGCCGAGGCCACCGCCCTCTACGGCTCACCCGCCGAGCGCCCGATGGCCGACCGCAAGACCGGGCTGATCTCACTCGGCGACAGCGAGATCTCCGGCGAGGGCGTCGGCAGCTACGACCCGGCCACCAACCGGCCCGGCAACTGGTGCCACCGCTCGCCCGACGCCGCCATCCACCGCACCGGCATCCCCGCCGACGTCACCTACAACGTCTCCTGCTCCGGAGCGAGCTCGGCCAACATCGTGATCGGCGGCAGCAAGCAGTACGCCGACGAGCTGGTGCAGAGCGACAACCTGGCGATCAAGGCCCGCAACACCCGCATCACGATGGTCGTGCTGGTCGCCGGGGCCAACGACGACCTCCAGTTCGGCCCGGTGATGACCGACTGCGTCGTCCGCTACCTCACCCTCCAGGGCCCCTGCGAGCCGAAGTACGCCCCCGGCTGGCAGGCCAGGGTGGACGCGCTGATCCCCAAGGTCGAGCGGACCGTACGCGATCTGCGGACCGTGATGAGCGGCGCCGGATACGCCGACGGCGACTACAAGCTCGTCCTGATGGGCTACCCCAGCCCGATCGGCCCCGACTTCCCCGACAACCCGAACTTCCCCGGCAAGCTGGCCTGCGGCGGCCTCGGCTACGACTCCGACACCGTCTGGGGCCGCAACACCGCCGTCCCCGCCTTCGAACGGGGGATGCGCCAGGCGGCGGCGAACACCGGGGCCCACTTCCTGGACAACTCCCGGCTCTTCCACGGCCATGAGGTCTGTATGGACGGCGCCTGGGCCCGCGGCCTCTATATCGACCTCACCAAGCCGGGCCTGCCGGACGAGAACTCGGTCCGCCAGTCCTTCCACCCCAACGCGGGCGGCCACGCCGCCTTCGCCTCCTGCCTCACCCAGTTCGACGCGGCCGGGGTGCGCGAGGCGAGCTGTGCCGACCCCGCCTCCACCGGCAGCCCGGTGCTGTACCCGGGCGCCTGGGACGACGCCTTCCGCCCGCTGCGCGGCGAGGCGACCGGCAGCTGCCTGGATGTCACCGCCGCCCGCAGCCGCAACGGCACCGCGGTCGGCGGCTGGGACTGCCACGGCGGCCGCAACCAGCAGTGGTGGTACGACATCGGGCGCGGCTCGCTGCACACCGCGCTCACCCATGACCGCTGCCTGGATGTGCCGGGTGGCACCTACACCGCGGGCGCCGCGCTGGTGCTCTGGAACTGCTCCGGCGCGGCCAACCAGCGGTTCGTCCAGGTCTCCGGCACCCTGCGCCCGGCCGCCGCGACCGGGCTCTGCCTGACCCTGGCCGCCGCCAAGGACCCCGTCCGCCTGCAACCCTGCGACGGCACCGCCAAGCAGCGGTTCGCCTGACGCACGACCCGGCCCCCGCCCACGTACCGAAGTACGCAGGCGGGGGCCGCGAGTCTTAAGGTCTCAGCCCCGCACCGGAATGGAGGTGAACGTCGGCTGCGGCGCCGGGTCCTGGAAGAAGTCGTTGCCCTTGTCGTCCACCACGATGAACGCCGGGAAGTCCTCGACCTCGATCTTCCAGACCGCCTCCATGCCGAGCTCCTCGTACTCGACGACCTCGACCTTCTTGATGCAGTCCTGGGCGAGCCGGGCCGCCGGGCCGCCGATCGAGCCCAGGTAGAAACCGCCGTGCGTCCCGCAGGCGTCGGTCACCTGCTTGCTGCGGTTGCCCTTGGCCAGCATCACCTTGGAACCACCCGCCGCCTGGAACTGCTCCACATAGGAGTCCATCCGCCCGGCGGTGGTCGGCCCGAAGGACCCGGAGGCGTACCCCTCGGGGGTCTTGGCCGGACCGGCGTAGTAGACCGGGTGGTCCTTGAGGTACTGCGGCATCTCCTCGCCCGCGTCCAGCCGCTCCTTGATCTTGGCGTGGGCGATGTCGCGGGCCACCACCAGCGGGCCGGTCAGCGAGAGCCGGGTCTTCACCGGGTACTTCGCCAGCTCCGCGAGAATGGCGTCCATCGGCTGGTTGAGGTCGATCCGCACCACCTCGCCGGCCTCGTCCAGCTGGGCGTCGGTGGTGTCCGGGAGGAAGCGTGCCGGGTCGGTCTCCAGCTGCTCCAGGAAGACGCCCTCGGCGGTGATCTTGGCGACGGCCTGGCGGTCGGCCGAGCAGGAGACGGCGATGGCGACCGGGCAGGAGGCCCCGTGCCGGGGCAGCCGGACCACCCGTACATCGTGGCAGAAGTACTTGCCGCCGAACTGCGCCCCGATGCCGATCTTCTGGGTCAGCTCGAAGACCTTCTGCTCCAGGTCCTTGTCCCGGAAGCCGTGGCCGAGCTCCGAGCCCTCGGCGGGCAGCTCGTCCAGGTAGTGCGCGGAGGCGTACTTGGCGGTCTTCAGCGCGTACTCGGCGGAGGTGCCGCCGACCACGATGGCCAGGTGGTACGGCGGGCAGGCCGAGGTGCCCAGCGAGCGGATCTTCTCCTCCAGGAACCTCATCATGGAGGCCTCGTTGAGGACCGCCTTGGTCTCCTGGTAGAGGAACGACTTGTTGGCGCTGCCGCCGCCCTTGGCCATGAAGAGGAACTTGTACGCCCCGCCGTCGGTGGCGTACAGCTCGATCTGGGCCGGGAGGTTGGAGCCGGTGTTCTTCTCGTCCCACATGGTCAGCGGCGCCATCTGTGAGTAGCGCAGGTTCAGCCGGGTGTACGCGTCGTAGACGCCCCGCGACAGCGCCTCCTCGTCCCGGCCCGAGGTGAACACGTGCTGCCCGCGCTTGCCCATCACGATCGCGGTGCCGGTGTCCTGGCACATCGGCAGCACCCCGGCCGCCGCGATGTTGGCGTTCTTCAGCAGGTCCAGCGCCACGAACTTGTCGTTGGCCGAGGCCTCCGGGTCGTCGATGATCCGGCGCAGCTGGGCCAGGTGGGCCGGGCGCAGATAGTGCTGGATGTCGTGGATCGCCTCCTCGGCGAGCCTGCGCAGCGCCTCCGGCTCCACCGTGAGGAAGGTACGGCCGTCGGCCTCGAAGGTGGACACACCCTCGGACGTCACCAGCCGGTAGGGCGTGGTGTCCTCTCCCAGCGGGAGCAGATCGGAGTACGCAAACTCTGGCATCGCGGCCATTCCTCACTCGGCAGACAGCCCGCCGCCTCCATTGGCGGGAGCACCCTCCAGCGTAGGACGCCCCTTCCGGCCCCTTCAGGTGAGGCAACCCTCACCTGGACCGGTACGCGCGCATCCCCTGTCGCGATCTATCGCGTTTCGCTACGCTGGGGCGGTGGACCTCCAGAAGCAGCCCCCGCAGCCGTCCGACCGCCCTGCCCGGCCCACCGCCGCCGACCCGGCCGGGTCGCTGCGCGCCTCCGACGCCGACCGGGACCGCACCGCCGACATCCTCCGCGACGCCCTGGCCGAGGGGCGGCTGGACGCCGAGGAGCACGGGGAGCGGATCGATGCCGTCTACCGCGCCAAGACCATGGCCGAGCTGGAGCCGCTGGTACGGGACCTCCCCGGCGCCCCGGCCGCCCGCGCCGCGGAGCCGGCCCGCCGCCCGTCCGGCCGGGAGACCGCGGCGTACGAGCCCGGCGGCGACAACGGTCCGGCCGAGAAGCTGATCGCCGTGCTGTCCAGCTCCACCCGCAAGGGCCGCTGGCGGGTCGGCCGGCGCACCCAGGCGGTCTCCGTCTTCGGCAGCGTGGAGATCGACCTCACCGAGGCCGTCTTCACCCAGCGGCTGACCACGATCAACGCCACCAGCGTCTTCGGCAACGTCGAGGTGCGGGTGCCGGAGAACGTCACCCTGCGCGGCACCGGCAGCGGTGTGCTCGGCAACTTCGAGGTGGAGTCGCTGGAGGCGGTCGACCCCGAAGCGCCGGTGGTCGTGGTCAACGGCTTCGCCGTGCTGGGGAACATCGAGGCCAAGGCCAAGCGCGGCAAGCGGGTCGCCGACCTGCACGCCCGGATGCGCAAGCACCTCGGCCACTGAATCCCCTCCGCGTACGGGAGTCCCGCGTAAGGGAGTTGGCGCGCGCCGGTGCGAACTCCCGCGCGCCGTCGGCGCGTTTCGGCCGGACGCCTGCTTGACGCGCGGGCCCGCGGGCCACGCAGCGCTTAGGCGCACGCACGATGGGTAGGGCTTGCTCGATCGCCTCTTCTCACTCGCGAGGCCGCTCGCCGCCGTCGTCGTCAGGAGTAGACCGTGCTGCCACTGCCGCATCAGCCCCTCCAGGCCGCCGCATCCGCCCCCTCCGAGCGTCTGCCGGCGCGCGAGGACCAGGACGGCCCGTGGCACTCGGAGGCGGTCTGCCGCCGGGACGAGGCCGGTCTGTTCTTCGCGCCGTCCAAGGAGCCCACCGCGGCCCGGCTGGCGCGCGAGGAGGCCGCCAAGCGGGTCTGCGCCCGCTGTCCGGTCATGATCGAGTGCCGCGAGCACGCCCTGCTGCAACCCGAGCCGTACGGGGTGTGGGGCGGCCTCACCGCCGCCGAGCGCCGCGTGGTGCTGGCCCGGCGGCGGCGCCGCGAGGTCGAGCTGCGCAAGGCCGCCGCGAGCGACAGCCACCAGATCGCCGCCGCCGGCTGACCACCCGCCCCCGGTCGGCAGGGGCATACGCGAGGAGGCGCCCCCACCGCACACCGGGGGCGCCTCCTCGCGTATCCGGGAGTCCGGGAGCCGGGAATCCGTGCCCCGGGGTCTCAGCCGGCGGCCGTCACTTCGCCCGGTCGAAGTCGATCTGGCTGTACGCCCGCAGCTTGGACAGGCGGTGGGTGGAGTCGATCTGCCGGATGGTGCCCGACTTGGACCGCATCACCAGCGAGGAGGTGGTGGCCGTCTCGGCCCGGTAGCGCACCCCGCGCAGCAGCTCGCCGTCGGTGATGCCGGTGGCGACGAAGAACACGTTGTCCCCGCTGACCAGGTCGGTCGTGGTGAGCACCCGGTCCAGGTCGTGGCCCGCGTCCAGGGCGCGCTGCCGCTCCTCCTCGTCCTTCGGCCACAGCTTGCCCTGGATCACCCCGCCCAGGCACTTGATCGCGCAGGCGCTGATGATGCCCTCGGGGGTGCCGCCCACGCCCATCAGCATGTCCACGCCGGTGCCCTCGCGCACCGCCATGATCGAACCGGCCACGTCACCATCGGAGATGAACTTGATCCGGGCGCCGGTCTCCCGGATCTCCTTGACGATGCCCTCGTGGCGGGGCCGGTCCAGGATCACCACGGTGACGTCCTCGGGCGAGGAGTTCTTCGCCCGGGCGACCCGGCGGATGTTCACCGAGACCGGGGCGTTGATGTCCACGTAGTCCGCGGCCTCCGGGCCGGTGACCAGCTTGTCCATGTAGAAGACCGCGGACGGGTCGAACATGGTGCCCCGGTCGGCGGCGGCCAGCACGGCGATCGCGTTGGGCATGCCCTTGGCGGCCAGCGTGGTGCCGTCGATCGGGTCCACGGCGATGTCCACCTCGGCGCCGGTCCCGTCGCCGATCCGCTCGCCGTTGAAGAGCATGGGCGCCTCGTCCTTCTCGCCCTCGCCGATGACGACCACACCGTTCATCGACACGGTGTGCACCAGGGTGCGCATGGCGCGCACCGCCGCACCGTCGGCGCCGTTCTTGTCGCCCCGGCCCGTCCAGCGGCCCGCCGCCATCGCGGCGGCCTCGGTGACCCGCACCAGCTCCAGGGCCAGGTTGCGGTCGGGGGCCTCGGGGGAGACCTCAAGCTCGGACGGCAGATGGTTCTCGGTCATCGAGACGCACCTTTCTGTACGGCGACGGCCGCAGGTAAGAAGAGGGTGCTGTGACTCTATCGCTAGGTCGACAAACTGAGCAGAGGGCCCCACGGATGAGCAGCTACCCCTGATGCGACCATAGACCCGTGGCAGGTATGCGAGGCAAGCAGACAGTGCGCGGGATGTTCCAGTCGATGGCGGTCATCCTCGCCGCGGCAGGTGTGATCTATCTCTTCGTCCCGCACGACGAGAACGCGGACCCGATCAAGCCGGTCGACTACAGCGTGGAGCTGGTGACCGCCCAGCGGGCGGCGCCGTACCCGGTGCTGTCCCCGAAGGGCCTGCCCGCCGACTGGCGGCCCACCTCGGTCTCGTACGAGCGGCAGAGCGGCAACGCCTGGCACCTCGGCTACCTGACCCCCGACCGGGAGTACGTGGCGGTGGAGCAGTCCACGGCCGCGCCGGTCAAGTACATCGACGAGGTCACCCACGGCGCCCGGGAGACCGGCGCCGTGCGGGAGGTCGCCGGTCAGCGCTGGCAGCGCTTCGAGGGACCCAAGTACGACGCGCTGGTGCTCCGCGAGAAGGGCGTCACCACGGTGGTGGCCGGCACCGCGGGCGAGAAGCGGCTCGCCGAGATGGCCGCCGCCCTCCGCCCGGGCGCCGCCCCCACCCCGGCCCCCGCGGGACCGTCCCCCACCGCGAAGGCCCCGGGCGCCTGACCCGCACGCACTCATGCGAACGGCCCGCCGTCCCCTCTCCCGGGGCGGCGGGCCGTTCGTCCGTAACGGGGCGTCGGTCAGACGGAGGTGATGACGTCCTCGTACGCCAGGCGCGGGCCGCGCGGGAACCAGGCGTCCGGGCCGGGCTTGCCGATGTTGACGATCATCAGCGGGGTGTGGTCGTCGTCCAGGAACTCCTTCTGGACGCCCGGGAAGTCGAAGCCGGTCATCGGGCCGGCGGCCAGCCCGGCGGCGCGCAGGCCGACGATGAAGTAGGCGGCCTGCAGGGCGGCGTTGAGGCCGGCGGCCTGCTCACGGGCCGGGCGCTCCGCGAAGAACAGGTCCTTGGCCTGCGGGAAGTGCGGGAGGAGCGTCGGCAGCTCCTCGTGGAACTCGTTGTCCGCGGCGAGGATGGCGACCAGCGGGGCGGCCGCGGTCTTGGGCTGGTTGCCCTCGGCCATCAGCGGCACCAGGCGCTCGCGGGCCTCGGCCGAGCGGACCAGCACGACCCGCAGCGGGGTCTGGTTGAACGCGGTCGGCCCGTACTTCACCAGGTCGTAGACCGCCTGGATCTGCTCCTCGGTCACCGGCTCGTCGGTGAAGGTGTTGGCGGTGCGGGCCTCGCGGAAGAGCAGGTCCTGGGCGGCGGCGTCGAGTACGAGCGACATGGTCGGGTGCCTTTCAGGCGACGGGTGCGTTCTGGCGGCTTCACCCTACACCCAGATATATTTAAGTTTCAACTAAAGGCCTGTACGCCACCCCCCAGGCGCTCCCCCTCCCCCTCTCACTCCTCCCGCTCGGGCTCCGCCAGCGTCGCGTCCAGCCGGGCGCGGGCACCCTCCAGCCAGTGCCGGCACACCCGGGCCAGCTCCTCGCCGCGCTCCCAGAGCGCCAGCGACTCCTCCAGCGTGGTGCCGCCCGCCTCCAGCTTGCGCACCACCTCGATCAGCTCGTCGCGCGCCTGCTCGTACCCGATCGCGGCCGCCCGCTCCCCGGCACCCGCCGCTCCGGCGTCCGCCGCCGCCACGTCCTCCGCCGCGCTCACCGCGTCCCTCGCCTCCGTCATCTCGGTCGTCGCGCCCGTCGTCTCAGCCATGCCGACCAGCCTACGGGCCGGGTACGACACCGCCCGGCCCCGCGGATCCCGGCCCCACCGGCCCCGCGGATCCCGGCCCCCAGGATCCGGCCCCCGAGGGATCGGCGTCGCCGTCGGCGCCCACCCGCACCGGGAACTCCCCGACCGCCACCCGGGCCCGCAGCTCCTCACCCGGAGCCACCTCCTCCGCCGAGCGGACCACCCCGCCGTCCACCCGCTGGAGCACCGCGTACCCGCGCTCCATCGTCGCCGCGGGGGAGAGGGCCACCACCCGGGCCCGGGTGTGCGACAGCTCCGAGTCCGCCCGGTCCAGCAGATGGCCCAGCACCCGGCGGCTCCGCGCCACCAGCGCCTCCACCTCCGCCCGGCGCTCCTCCACCATCCGTACCGGCCGCTCCATCACCGGCCGGGCCAGCGCGTGCGCCAGGCCCCGCTCCTCCCGGTCCAGCAGCCCCCGCACCGTCCGCAGCGCCCGGTCCCGCAGCGCCCGCACCCGGTCCAGCTCCTCGCCGACGTCCGGCACCACCTTCTTCGCCGCGTCCGTCGGCGTGGACGCCCGCAGATCGGCGACCAGGTCCAGCAGCGGGGAGTCCGGCTCATGGCCGATCGCGGACACCACCGGCGTACGGCAGTCGGCCACCGCCCGTACCAGCTGCTCGTCGGAGAACGGCAGCAGGTCCTCCACGCTGCCGCCGCCCCGGGCCACGATGACCACCTCGACCTCCGGCAGCCCGTCCAGCTCCCGGACCGCCCGCACCACCTCGGCCACCGCCCGCGCCCCCTGCACCGGAACGTTGCGCACCTCGAAGCGGACCGCGGGCCAGCGCCGCCGGGCGTTCTCCAGCACATCCCGCTCGGCCGCCGAGGCGCGCCCGCACACCAGCCCGACCCGCCGGGGCAGGAACGGCAGCGGCTTCTTGCGGGCGGCCGCGAACAGCCCCTCACCCGCCAGCGTCCGCTTCAGCCGCTCCAGCCGGGCCAGCAGCTCCCCGATGCCCACCGGCTTCAGCTCGGTCGCCCGCAGCGAGAGCTGCCCGCGCGGGGCGTACCACTCCGGCTTGGCGCACACCACCACCCGCGCGCCCTCCGCGACCACGTCCGCCACCGCGTCGAAGGTCTGCCGGTAGCAGGTGACCCCGACCGAGATGTCGTACGAGGGGTCGCGCAGCGTCAGAAAGACCACCCCGGCCCCCGGGCGGCGGGAGATCTGGGTGATCTGGCCCTCCACCCACACCACCCCGAGCCGGTCGATCCAGCCCCCGATGAGCCGCGACACCTCACCCACCGGCAGCGGCGCTTCCGCCGACGTAGAAAGACCCATGCCCGCGAGCGTACGCGCCACCACCGACACCCCCACCAGCCCGCGCGCCCCCTCCGCTCCCGGTCCTGTCCCCTACAGCTCCCCTCCGCCCCCACCAGCCCGCGCGCCCCCCTACAACACCTGGTCCTGCCCCCTCCGCCCCCACTGCACCGCCAGCACCACCAGTCCCACCGCCAGCCAGAGCGAACCGACCACCAGCGCCGAGGTCGCCGCCTCCACGATCACCGCGACCAGGATCACCGCGCCCACCACCGGCACCACCACATGCCGCAGCCACTCCACCCGCTCGCCCGCACCGGCCCGGCGGACCGCGAACCAGCCGACCACACTCGCGTGCAGCAGCACGAACGCGGTCAGCGCGCCCACGTCCACCACCGACACCAGATGGTCCAGGCCGTCGTCCCGCTGGGCCGCCCAGACCGCGGCCGCCATGGTGATCGACGCGGCGATCAGCAGCGCGATCCGCGGCACCCCGCCGTCGGTACGGGCCAGCACGCGCGGCAGCCGCCCGCCCCGGCCCATCGCGAAGAGCAGCCGGCCGGCCGCCGCCTGCCCGGCCAGCGCCGCGAACGCCGCCCCGATCGCCTTGCTGGCGGCCACCAGATCATGCAGCCAGCCGCCCACCGAGGCGTCCACCGCGTCATAGAACGCCGAGCCCTGCCGGGCCGGCTCCGCCGCCAGCTCGGCCGAGGACACCGGCTCCAGCAGCGCCACCAGATAGGTCTGCGCCACGAACAGCGTCCCCGCCAGCACCAGGCAGAACAGCACCGCCCGCGCCACCTTCGCCGACCCGCCGGTCACCTCCTCCGCGAAGGAGGCGATGGCGTCGAAGCCCAGATACGACAGCACGGCCACCGACACCGCGCCCAGCACCGCCGCCATGGAGAAGGAGGCGTCACCGGTCAGCGGGGTCAGCCAGCCGCGCTCGGCCCCGTCCCGTACCAGCACCACCACCGCCGACACCACGAAGACCAGCAGCACCGCGATCTCCAGCGCCAGCACCGCGAACCCCACCCGGGCCGCCGCCCGCACCCCCCAGAGGTTCAGCAGCGTGGTGACCACCACCGCCAGCAGCGTCCACACCCAGCGGTTGACCGAGGGCACCAGCGCCTCCATCGCGATCCCCGCGAAGAGGTACGCCACCGCCGGGATCAGCAGATAGTCCAGCATGGCCATCCACCCCGCGATGAACCCAGGACCCTCACCCAGCCCCTTCCTGGCGTACGCGAAGACCGACCCGGCCTGCGGGGCCACCCGCACCATCTGGGCGTAGCTGAACGCGGTGAACGCCATCGCCACCGTCGCCACCAGATACACCAGCGCCACCGCGCCGCCCGACTTGGCGTCCAGCGTGCCGAACACGCCGACCGGCGCCATCGGCGCGATGAACAGCAGCCCGTACACCACCAGGTCCCGAAACCCCAGCGTCCGCCTCAGCCCCCCATGCCCCCCGCCCGCCCCCATCCCCCCGTCTCCGCCCCCTCCATATCCCCCGCCCCCTCCATATCCCCCGTTCCCGCCATCCCCGCCGTCCATCGCTCGCGCTCCGCGCCCAGGTGTGCCCGCCATGGCAGCCAGTGTCGTCCCCCGCCCCCCTCCCACCCCTGACCCACACGCCCTCCGCCCGTGATCCACCGGCCACCGCCCTTACGATGGGAGGCATGACTGCAACGCCTGCCGGCCCGTCGAACGACAAGCGCGTCCTTCTCGCCGCACCGCGCGGCTACTGCGCGGGTGTGGACCGCGCCGTGATCGCCGTCGAGAAGGCTCTGGAGCAGTACGGCGCGCCGATCTACGTCCGGCACGAGATCGTCCACAACAAGTACGTCGTGCAGACCCTGGAGAAGAAGGGCGCCATCTTCGTCGAGGCGACGGCCGAGGTGCCCGAGGGTTCCATCGTGATGTTCTCCGCCCACGGTGTGGCACCCACCGTCCACACCGAGGCGGCCGAGCGGAAGCTCGCCACCATCGACGCCACCTGCCCCCTGGTGACCAAGGTCCACAAGGAGGCCGTCCGGTTCGCCAAGGAGGACTACGACATCCTCCTGATCGGCCACGAGGGCCACGAGGAGGTCATCGGCACCTCCGGCGAGGCCCCTGAGCACATCACCCTGGTCGACGGGCCCGAGGACGTCGCCAACGTCTCCGTCCGGGACGACTCCAAGGTCGTCTGGCTCTCCCAGACCACCCTGTCCGTGGACGAGACCATGGAGACGGTGGACGCGCTGAAGGAGAAGTTCCCCCAGCTCATCTCGCCGCCCAGCGACGACATCTGCTACGCCACCCAGAACCGCCAGATCGCGGTCAAGCAGATGGGCGCGGACGCGGACCTGGTCATCGTGGTCGGCTCCAAGAACTCCTCCAACTCCGTCCGGCTGGTCGAGGTCGCCCTCGGCGCCGGTGCCCGCGACGCCCACCTGGTGGACTTCGCCGAGGAGATCGACGAGGCCTGGCTGGAGGGCGTCTCCACGGTCGGCGTCACCTCCGGCGCCTCCGTCCCCGAAGTCCTGGTCGAGGGTGTCCTCGAATGGCTCTCCCAGCGGGGCTACGAGGACGTGGAGCTGGTCAAGGCCGCCGAGGAGTCCATCACCTTCTCGCTCCCCAAGGAGCTCCGCCGCGACCTGCGCGCCGAGGCCGCCGCCCTGGCCGCCGGAGCCCGCTCCACCCGCTGATCCGCCCACAGCCCCCTACCGTCCGCCCCCCTCCCACCCCGCCCCGTAACGTAATCCCCATGAACGTCTTCGGAGTGGACATCGGCGGTTCGGGCATCAAGGGCGCTCCCGTGGACCTGGAGCGCGGCGATCTGGCCGAGCCGCGGCACAAGGTACTGACCCCGCATCCGGCGGCGCCCGACGGCGTCGCCGAGTGCGTCGCGGAGGTCGTCGACCATTTCGGCTGGTCCGGACCGATCGGCGTCACCTTCCCGGGTGTCGTCACCGGCTCCACCATCCGTACCGCGGCCAATGTCGACAAGAGCTGGATCGGCGTGGACGCCGCCGCCCTGCTCGGTGAGCGCCTGGGCGGGCAGCGGGTGACGGTCCTCAACGACGCCGACGCCGCCGGGGTGGCCGAGGTGAAGTTCGGCGCCGGACGGGACCGCAAGGGCCTGGTGGCGGTGCTCACCTTCGGCACCGGTATCGGCAGCGCCCTCTTCACCGACGGCAAGCTGGTCCCCAACACCGAGCTGGGCCATCTGGAGCTGCACGGCCACGAGGCCGAGAAGCGCGCCTCCACCAAGGCCAAGGACGACAAGGAGCTCAGCTGGGAGGAGTGGGCGCACCGGGTGCAGAAGTACCTGGCCCATCTGGAGATGCTGTTCTCACCCGAGCTGTTCGTGATCGGCGGCGGGGTGAGCCGCAAGGCCGAGAAGTTCGTCCCGCTGCTGAAGGGCATCCGCGCCGAGATCGTCCCCGCCCAGCTCCAGAACAACGCCGGCATCGTCGGCGCCGCGATGACCGCGGCCGCCGCCAGCCAGGTCTAGGCCGTCTCTCAGCGCTGAGCGGCGCGAGCGGCGGTCCCGGTGCCTTTGGTGCCCGTGGTGACCGCCCCGCGCTGCCGCCTGCCCAGCTGCCGTACCTTCCGTACGGAGGCGATGACGCCCGCCACCAGCGTCCCCCCGTACAACCACCCCGCGTGCACCGCCAGTGCCGTGATCACCGCCATCGCGCGCCCCCCGAAGCCCCCGCCACCGGCGATCGGTACCACCCCGACCACAAAGGCGATCGGCACCGCGATCGGGGCGGTGACCAGGTCCGCCGAGCGCACCCAGAGCGCGGTCAGCGCGCTCACCGGCAGGAACAGCAGCCCGTACGCCACCGGGGAGCCGCCCAGCAGCAGCTGGTCCAGGCAGCCGAGCACGAACATCGCGCAGCAGGCGAACAGCCCGGCGCCCAGTCCGGTCAGCCGGGGCGAGGGCAGCCGGCGCAGCGCGAGCAGCACCGGCGGTACGGACCGCCGCCCCGGTCGCCCGCCGGGCCGCCGAGGTCCGCCGCCCGGCTTGCCCACCGGCCCCGCGCCACCGGGCCGCCCACCTCCCGCCGCGGGCCGGGCGGCGGGCTGCCGGGGCCGTGCGGGCCCCGCCGGGCGTACGGCCGTGCCGAGCGGCGCCCCGGACGGCTGCCGGCGGCGCTGGGGAGGGCGGTTCCTGGGCTGCTCCACCCGCACAACGTAGGTCGCCGAGGGCCGCCATACCGGGCTGGGACACGCCTTTGAGCCGACCTTGGTACTGCGTTCGACCCCCGGCCCCCGCCACCACCGCCGCCCCACACCGTCCAGGCCCACCGCGACACGCCCGTAAACTGGGCAGTCGTTCCACCGCCCGCACCGCTTCACTCCGAGGGAAGTCGCCACCGTGTCGCTCACGATCGGAATCGTCGGCCTGCCGAATGTCGGCAAGTCGACCCTGTTCAACGCCCTGACCAAGAACGACGTGCTGGCGGCCAACTACCCGTTCGCCACGATCGAGCCCAACGTCGGCGTCGTCGGCGTCCCCGACCCCCGCCTCACCAAGCTGGCCGAGATCTTCTCCTCCCAGCGGGTGCTCCCCGCCACCGTCGACTTCGTGGACATCGCCGGCATCGTCCGCGGCGCCTCCGAGGGCGAGGGGCTCGGCAACAAGTTCCTGGCGAACATCCGCGAGTCGGACGCGATCTGCCAGGTCATCCGCGCCTTCCAGGACGAGAACGTCGTGCACGTCGACGGCAAGGTCTCGCCCAAGGACGACATCGAGACGATCAACACCGAGCTGATCCTCGCCGACCTCCAGACCATCGAGAAGGTCCTGCCCCGCCTCCAGAAGGAGTCGCGGATCAAGAAGGACATCGCCCCCAAGGTCGCCGCCGTCGAGGCCGCCAAGGAGATCCTGGAGCGGGGCGACACCCTCTTCTCCCAGGGCTACCTCCAGGGCACCGAGAAGACCGAGCTCCTCCACGACCTCCACCTCCTCACCACCAAGCCCTTCCTCTACGTCTTCAACGTCGACGAGGACGAGCTGACCGACGAGGCCTTCAAGGACGCCCAGCGCGCCCTGGTCGCCCCCGCCGAGGCGATCTTCCTCAACGCCAAGCTGGAGGCCGACCTCGCCGAGCTGGACGAGGAGGACGCCATGGAGCTCCTCCAGTCCGTCGGCGCCGAGGAGCCCGGCCTCGCCACCCTGGCCCGCGTCGGCTTCGACACCCTGGGCCTGCAGACCTACCTCACGGCCGGCCCCAAGGAGTCCCGCGCCTGGACCATCAAGAAGGGCGCCACCGCCCCCGAGGCCGCCGGTGTCATCCACACCGACTTCCAGAAGGGCTTCATCAAGGCCGAGGTCATCTCCTTCGACGACCTCGTCACCACCGGCTCCGTAGCCGACGCCCGCGCCGCCGGCAAGGCCCGCATGGAGGGCAAGGAGTACGTGATGCAGGACGGCGACGTGGTGGAGTTCAGGTTCAACGTGTAGTTGCGTGCGTACTCCGGGTTAGACGTCGATTCAAAAATGCATGCCAGGAGGGGTCGGGCTCTGTGAGTCCGACCCCTTCGGCCTTTCCCCTGCCGGGACCCGGCGACGCGATGGGCCCCACCTCACCGCCCGCGGCCGGAAAAGCACCCGACAGGCCCCCTTCGTACCTTCCTCCTCACTTCTCTTCCTCCATGCCCCCTCCCGCCCGAATTCCGGGCGCGTATTCCGGACGTCCGGTGCGGAAATGCCGAGTTGGCCGATTCGGGCGGTGCGCGGGACATCGCCGGTCGGGCTGAATGGGCAGCGTCGGTGAAAAGCCCGCGCAAGGGTGAGGAGGATCATGACGGAAAGCTCCGCAGAAGTCGGAAAGGAACAGGTCCAGGCGAGAGTCGAGGAGATCCGGGACGTCTTCGCGCGCAAACAGGCGGAGAGCAGGGGACTGGAGGCCGACCTCGATCTGGAGGCGTCGGCGCGCCGGGCCCTGGAGGCGAGGGCGCAGCCGGCCATCGTCCCGGACGAGGCGATACAGGCCAAGCTGCGTGCGGCTGATCCGCAGATCCTGGACGACAGTGGTCCGAATGTCTGGTGCGAGCTGTACGGGTTCCTGGATCTGGGCTACAAGATCCACCTGAACCCCTACGCCGTCGCGATGGTCACGAGCGCGGCCTCGGCTCTGGAAAAGGTTCTGGGGGACGCCGTTGAGGGATTCCCGGAACTGGAGGCGATGTTCGTTCCGCTGCTCGCCGCCATTTACGCCGAAGGCTCGGCGATCGACGCGGTCAGCCAGATCAATGGCTCGGTCGTGCTGATCGGGGTGATCCCCGACCCGCTTCCCGTCCCCTTCCCCGACGACTGATTCCGCCCGGCGGTCCCTTCCGGGCCGGCTCCACCCGGCGGTCGGCCCGGAACGTCCCCATGCGGCTCGAACATGTTCACCAAGCTCGACCTGCCGCCCTCGGAGGCCGACAACCGAAGGGTCCTCTCGGTGCCGGCGTACCTGAGGTGAAGGGGTCAGGTGTCGTACACAGTGGAGCGGTGTCCGACGTGGACGACCCAGACGACCAGCTCTCCGTTGTCGATCGTGTAGACGACGCGGTAGTCGCCGACTCGCAGGCGGCGGCGTTCGGGCTGGGACACGAGTGCGGTCGTGTGGAAACCGAAAGGATCGCTCTCCAGCTCGGTTAGCTTTGCGAGGATCCGCAGTGCCATGTCCCGAGGGATCTTGCGGAGTTCGGCCTGTGCCTCGGGCCGGAAGACCGTGCGGTACTCACTCACTGCGTGCCCGTGTCTCCCTGATGATGTCCTCGATCGGGACACCGGGTGCCGGGTTGGCCATGCGCTCGTCGATGATCCGGTTGATCTCGCGCTCTTCCCACTCCTGGTACTTGCGCAGCACCTCGATGGAGACGACGGCGGCCACTTCCTTGCCTCGGCGCGTGATCACCGTCGGTACGTCGTCGCGGTCGGCGCGCTCCACTACCTCGGCCAGGTGTGCGCGTACATCACGGATGGACTCTATGGGCAGCGGCTGTGTCATGCGCCCAAGGGTACCGATTGACGCATGTGTACACAACGTGTGGATGGACAGCCGGTCGGCACCGTCATGCCCCCGCCTCGCGCGGGCTGACGTGGAAGGCGAAGGGGACGGTCCCTGGGTCCAGGGTGGTGGCGCCGCCGTCCACGGTGAGGGTCGCGCCGTTGACGAAGGAGGCGGCCGGGGAGAGGAGCCAGGCGATCGCCTCGGCGACCTCGCGGGGCTCACCCGGGCGGCGCGCGGGCAGCAGGCGGGTCGCCTCCTCGTAGGCCGCGTCCAGGTTGTCCGGTCCCAGGCCGGCCTCCTCGGCGAAGCGGGTCATCCGGCGGTCGGCCATCTCCGTCCGCACCCAACTGGGGCACACGGTGTTGGCACGCACCCCGCGGGGCCCGTAGTCGGCCGCCACCGAGTGGCACAGCTGGAGCAGTGCCGCCTTGGAGGTGGCGTAGGCGGCGTTGCCGACGCCGTTGCGCAGGGCGGAGACGGAGGCGACGGCGACGATCGAACCCCGGGCCTGGAGGAGGTGGGGAAGGGCGGCTCGCATGAGGAGGAAGGGGCCGGTGAGGTTGGTGCGCAGGACCAGTTCCCAGTCCTCGTCGGAGAGTTCGCCCACGCCGCCGCCGCGCCCCACGCCCGCGTTGAGCACCAGCCCGTCGAGGCGGCCGTACCGCTCCACCGCGGTCTCGACGAGACGGCGCACGGCGTCCGGGTCGGTGGTGTCGGCCGGGCAGGCCAGGGCCCCGGTCTCCTCGGCGATCCGCCGCAGGGGTTCGGGCCGTCGCCCCGAGACGACGACCTGGTGCCCGGCGTCCCTCAGCAGCCGCGCGGTGGCCGCGCCGATCCCGGTCCCGCCGCCCGTGACCACCACAACACGCTGATCCTTCATGGGTTTTCGGCCTCCTGGCGATGTCCGATGTCGGTACCTGGGGATCATCATGGCTCGGCCCCGTATGGCCGCCTCGCAGGAGAGGAGCTCATGGGGGGCCTGCCACCCGGGTGAGGGGCCCGCCCGCCCGTGCGTGATGCGCGCCACAGCGGCCCCGGGTGATGTCACAACCGGCCGCCGACCGGAGTCCTGATGTCGAGCACCCGGCAACGGAGGAGGACACCGTGGCAGAGAACACCGAGGTCGTCGTGGTCGGCGGCGGCTACGCCGGAGTCATGGCGGCCAACCGCCTGGCGCGGCACGACGAGGTGACCGTGACGCTGGTCAACCCGCGCCGGACGTTCGTGGAGCGGATCCGGCTGCACCAGCTGGCGGGCGGGACGGACGACGCGGTGGTGGAGTACCGGAGGGTGCTGGCCGAGCGGGTGCGGCTGGAGGTGGACACGGTGACCGGGATCGATGCGGCGGGCAGGCGCCTGGCGTTGGCGTCCGGCGGCACGGTCGGCTATGACTACCTGGTCTACGCGGTGGGCAGCGGCAGCGCGGACCCCCGGGTGCCCGGGGCGGCGGAGTTCGCGTTCCCGATCGCCACCCTGGAGGAGGCCGAGCGGCTGCGGCCGGCCCTGGACACCCTGCCCGCGCGGGCGCCCGTGACGGTGGTCGGGGCCGGACCGACCGGCATCGAGACCGCCGCCGAACTGGCGGAAGCCGGACGCACGGTGACCCTGGTCTGCGGCGGGGTGCTCGGCCCGTATCTGCACCCCCGGGGGCGGCGGGCGGTCGCCAGGCGGCTGGCCCGGCTCGGCGTCACCGTGCTCGCGGGCCCCGGTACCGAGGTGACGGCCGTCACCCCCGAAGCCGTACGGCTCGGCGACGGCCGCGAGCTGCCCAGCCGGGTGACCGTCTGGAGCGCCGGGTTCGGCGTCCCGGACCTGGCCGCACGCAGTGGGCTGAGCACCGACGCCCTGGGTCGGCTGCGCACCGACACCACACTGACCAGCGTGGACGACCCGCGGATCGTCGCGGCCGGGGACGCGGCGGCACCGGCGGGCCTGGACTTCCGGATGAGCTGCCAGGCCGCGGTGCAGCTGGGCCCGGCGGCCGCCGATACGGTGCTCAGCCGCATCGCGGGCAGCCTGCCCGCGACCGTGGACGTGCTGTTCACCGGCCAGTGCCTCAGCCTGGGGCGCCGTAGCGGCATCATCCAGACCGCCCGCCGGGACGACACCGTGAGGGGCCTCCACCTCGCCGGCCGCCCGGGCGCCGCGCTCAAGGAACTGGTCTGCCGGAGCACCCTCTGGCGGCTGGCCTACGAGGCCCGGGGCCTGGAGCGTGGAGAGATGGGCGAGCAGCGGAGGGCCGAGCCGGTCTCCTGAGGCACCCTTCGAGACATCGTCAGTCGCGTGGCGGGACGAGGCCGTCGAGGTCGATGGTGAGGGGGAAGGGTACGGGGCGCTCCAGGGTGCCCCGGAAGATGCCGGCGGGCACGTAGGTGCTCGTGGGGGCGTCCAGTTCGTAGACATGGACGACCGGCGCGCCCTCCTCGTCCTCGACGCGCCAGTAGTGCGGGATGCCCGCCTCCGCGTACTTGCGGAGCTTGACGGTGCGGTCGCGGTGGGCGGACTCGGGGGAGACGACCTCGATGACCAGCTGGACGTCCGTCGGCGCGTACCAGGTGCGGTCACCCTCGTAGTCGGCGGTCGTCACCAGGATGTCCGGCTCAGGACGGTTGCGCTGGCTTCGCCGACCAGGGGCTTGACGCGGCCTGGGCGGCGGTACGGGCGCACAGCCGCGTCCCGGTGCGGCGGCGGCAGCTCGCGGGGGCCTCGCACTGGGCGTTCACCGACCACGCGGTCATGGTGCCGCAGCTCCAGGCCGCCGGGCTGATCACCGCCGAGGAGCGCCGCGCCCTGGTCGGGGCGCTGCCGCCGTCCCGTTCGGTGCGATGGGTACGGGAGGGGGTACGGGGCTTCCTCGCCCGGTGGCCGGCGGGGTGAGGGGCCGTTGCCGGTGACGCTGTCGGGGATGCCGTTGCTGGTGCTCGGGGTGCGGGCGACGGTGGGGCCGCGGCCGCGCGGGTGGAGGTCACGGGAGGCGGGGTGGGGGAGCGGTCGGTGGTCGTCGTGGGCTGCGCCTGCTGCTGAGCGCCGCTCGCTGCCGAGGTGCCCGCGCCGGTGGGCGGGCGTAGCTTGGGAAGGGACCGGGCCGGTACGTGATGCGGGGAGGGCGGCGAGTCCGCTCCGTACGGTCGATCAGCGGCCCGGCGAAGCTCGGGACCCCTTCGAAGGCAGGAAGGGTGAAGTCGTATGAGCCTGCCTGGATTCACCGCTACCCGCGCGCTTTCCGGTGCCTCCCGGCCCCTTCCGCTGTCTCGGCCGGGGCTTCCGGTCCCCACGGGGCGGATCGTGCCGATGGGTGAGCAGGCGTGCCTCAACATCGCGCAGGAGTGCGTGGCCGCGTGCCGGCCGGGCGACGACAACTGCTACTGCGAGTGCGCCCATCTCACCGCGGCCTGCGCAGGCTGGCCCACCCCGCCGTGCCACTTCAGCGGCTAGCCGGGCGGCCGGAGACGGCGGACCCGACGACGGCGGCGGCCTGGTCGCGGACGACTCGGCTGGACGGGGTCATGGCGGAGGGCGAGGGCAGTTCGGAGGTGCTGATCGGGCTGCTCGACGGGCCGGTGGACGCCTCGCATCCGGGGTTCGGGGACGGGTTCCGGCTGCGCTCGGAGGCCGCCGGCTCCCTTGCCACCCGGCACGGTACGGCGGTCGCCGGGGTGCTCGCCGCACGGCGGGACTCGGGTGCGCCGGGGGTGTGCCCGGGGTGCCGCGTCCTGGTCAGACCCGTGTTCACCAGTGCGTCCAACGGTGAGGGGCCGGTGTCGACGGGTCCTTCGGAGGTGGCCGAGGGCGTGTACGGGTGCGTCGCGGCCGGTGCCCGGCTGATCAACCTCAGTGCGGGGTTCGACGGTGCCGGGCGCCCCTCGCGCGTACTGTCGTCGGCGCTCGACCATGCCGCCGGACGAGGAGTCCTGGTGGTGGTCGCCGCGGGCAACGACGGCCGGGTGGGAGGGTCGCCCCTGGTGTCCCACCCCGCGGTGGTACCCGTCACCTCGTGCGACGCGGAGGGCCTTCCCCTGCCCGACGGCAACCTGGGCCTCTCGGTCGCCCGCAGAGGCGTCCGCGCGCCCGGTATGCCGGTACGGAGCCTGGCGCCGGGCGGGGGCTTCGCCGACCTCGGCGGTACCAGCCTGTCGGCGGCACTGGTGACCGGGGCGCTCGCACTCGCCTGGTCCCTGGCCCCCGGAGCCCCGGTGGCCGTACCGCGCCGTGCCCTGCTCGGCGACCGCTCCGCGCGTCGATGCGTGGTGCCGCCGCTGCTGGACGCGGCCCGGCTGGCGCGAGAGATGTCCGCACCGGTCATGGAGGTCCGCCCATGAGTGCCACGAACCCTCCGCACGGCCGGGAGCGCACCGCCGAAGCGGTCGGCCGCGCCCGGCACGAAGTGCGGCTGCCCGGATTCCTGGTCGGTGGCGATGCGGACGGTGCGGAGGGGATCGGCCTGGGTGACGCGATCAAGCGGGCCACCTCGACCGCGGGCATCCGGCCCTGCGGCGGGTGCCTCGGGCGGGCCGCGGCGCTCAACCGGTGGATGCGGTTCTCCTCCACCCGTCCGCCGCGCACCTGACTCCGCGATGGAGGGAGACCGGCGTGAGTGCCGAGGAAGCCAGCCCCGCGATGGAGGGAGATCGGCATGAGTGCTGAGGAAGCCAACCCCGCGACGGAGGGGACCGCATCCGGCCCGTCCCGTTCCGGCCCGTCCGCGGCGGCGGTGCCGAGCGGACCCCGGTACGTCTACGCCGTCGGGCGGGTCGAGGCCAGATTCCCCAGTACGGGGATCGAGAAGGAGCTCGTTCAGGCCGCTCGGCAGGCGCCGACCGCCGGTATGACCGACCATCAGGCGGCGCACGCGGTGCTCACCGACCCGGCCAACCGCTATCTCGCCCGGCTGATGTGCTGGGTGATGACGATCGAGCAGATCGACACCTATCTGCTGGTGCCGCAGGACCGCGACCGACCTCGACCTGCTGCTCGCCGCGATGCGTCCCAGCCCGCACCCGACCGACACCGATGCGGTGATCGGACGGCTCGGGCCGCCGGCGCCGCCGGACCGGTGCAATGGACTGGTCGTGCCCATGGTGGTGTTCGACCAGCTCTACTCGTTCGACACCGAGGCCCTCCTGGCCGAGATCCCGTGCCCGGACGAGCTGGACCAGGCCGCCTTCCAGGAGGCCGCCGGGGAGCTGCTCCAGCGGATCGGCGGTCTCGCCGACAACGCGGGCGCGACGGACGAACACCGGGCGCTGAACTACCTGACCCTGCGCTATCCGCTGATCTACGCCCGGGCGACCCGGCAGTTCGCCCGTAACTCCTCGCTGAGCGGCGTGGACGTCCTGCGCTCACCGCTCAGCGGCGTACGCACCCTGGTGGACGTGGTGTTCACCTACACCGACCGGACCACCGGCGTGGCGGAGAAGTTCGCGGCCCGGGTGGACGTCACGGAGGAGTTCCCGTTCCTCTCGGCGCCCCTGGCGCCGTATTTCGACCGCTGAGGCCCCCGTCGGGTTCCCGCCGGGCTCCCGGCCTCCGCTCCTCAGGCCGCCAGTCCGGTCTTGGCGCCCGCGCCGCACAGGGGGACGACCGTGCTGCCGGGGCGCGGGTGGGCGGTGGTGGCGGCCCAGCAGGCGGCGGCGGTGGATTCGACGAACAGGCCGCGGGCCGCCAGGTCGCGCTGGGCGGCGCGGAGTTCGTCCTCGGCCACCGTGGTGAAGGTGCCGCCCGAGGCGCGTACGGCGGCCAGGATCTGGTGGGCGCGCGGCGGGTGGGTGATGGCGATGCCCTCGGCGAGGGTGGGTGCTGATACGGGGGCGTCCGGGGGCAGGTCCTCGGCGCCGGCGTGGAAGGCGGTGGCGAGCGGGGAGACGGCGGCGGCCTGGACGGCGAGCAGGGCGGGGCGGCGCTCGATCAGACCGTTTCCGGCCAGTTCCTCGATCGCCAGGGCCGCGCCGAGCAGCAGGGTGCCGTTGCCGACCGGGACGGCGAGGGTGTCGGGCAGCCGGCCGCCGAGGTCCTCCCACAGCTCGTAGACATAGGTCTTGGTGCCGTGCTGGAAGTACGGGTTGAAGACATGGGAGAAGTAGAAGACACCGGGTTCACCGGCGGCGGCGCGGGCGGCCAGGGCGGTGGCCTCCCGGTCTCCGGGGACGCGTTCCAGCCGGGCCCCGTGCGCCCGGATCTGCTCCAGTTTCTTCGGTGAGGTCGACTCGGGGACGTAGACGGTGCACTCCAGCCCGGCCCGGGCGCAGTACGCGGCGGCGGCCGTGCCCGCGTTGCCGCTGCTGTCCGCGACCACCCGGCGCGGGTCCAGCCGCCGGGCGAGTTCGGCGAGCATCACCGCGCCGCGGTCCTTGAACGACAGGGTCGGCATCAGGAAGTCGAGTTTGGCCGAAACCGTGTCGGTGAGCGGGACGAGCGGGGTGCGGCCCTCACCCAGGGAGCAGCCGGGCCCGGCGAGCGGCAGCGCCTCCTCGTACCGCCACAGCGAGCCGACCCGTCCGGCCAGTTCCGCCCGGTCGACCCGGCCCGCGGTGAAGTCCAGGTCCCAGGGGCCGCGGCAGCGCGGGCAGCACCAGGGAGCGGTGGCGACGGGGCGGGTGAGCGCGCAGCGGGGGCACCGGTAGTCGGCCAAGATCGTCATGCTGATCAGGATGTCACCGGTGTGGCGGTCGTGTTACCGGGCCGTCAGCACCCTTGTGGGTTGCCCAAAGTTCGGTCAATCTTTCGCTCGGCGGCCGAGTGGGCCGGGGCTTCCGGAGGACCGGAGGGCCCGGATGAGGGAAGCGCCGGCACCCGGGGCGTTACTTGTCATGCTCGCGTCATATGCGGGTCTCCGTTCGGCCGCCGTGACCCCCACAGCAACGCACCACCCGATGAGGAGGAACCCTCACCATGTCCGTGATGCGTACCCCGCGGCGAAGAATGGCCGCAGCCGGCGCCACCGTCGTCGCCGCCCTCGCGCTCGGCACCCTGTCCGCCCTTCCGGCGGGCGCCGCCCCCGCCGCCGCGGAAGGCGTCATCCTGAACGCCGGAGCACCGGACGCCGTCCAGGGCAGCTACATCGTCACCCTGGACGAGTCCGCCGCCGCCGAGTCCAAGGCGGGCAAGGCCGTCGCCGCCCGGTACGGCGCGAAGATCGAGAAGACCTACACCGCGGCCCTCAACGGCTACGCGGTGGAGCTCTCCGAGGCCCAGGCGAAGAAGCTCGCCGCGGACCCCGCCGTCCGGTCGGTGGCGCAGAACCGGGTCTTCACGATCGACGGCACCCAGCCCTCGCCACCCTCCTGGGGTCTGGACCGGATCGACCAGCGCGCCCTGCCGCTCAACCAGAGCTACACCTACCCCGAGCCGGCCGGCCAGGGCGTCAGCGCGTACATCATCGACACCGGCGTGCGCATCTCGCACAGCGACTTCGGCGGCCGCGCCGTCAACGGCTACGACGCCATCGACAACGACAACGTGGCCCAGGACGGCAACGGCCACGGCACCCATGTCGCCGGCACGGTCGGCGGCACCGCGTACGGCGTCGCCAAGAAGGCGAGGATCGTCGCCGTCCGGGTGCTCAACAACCAGGGCTCCGGCACCACCGCGCAGGTCGTCGCCGGCATCGACTGGGTCACCCGCAACGCGGTCAAGCCGGCCGTCGCCAACATGAGCCTCGGCGGCGGGGTGGACACCACCCTGGACAACGCCGTCCGCAACTCCATCGCCGCCGGCATCACCTACGCGGTCGCCGCCGGCAACAGCAACGCCAACGCGGCCAACTACTCGCCGGCCCGGGTCATCGAGGCGATCACCGTCGGCTCCACCACCAACACCGACGCGCGCTCCAGCTTCTCCAACTACGGCACCCCGCTGGACCTGTTCGCCCCGGGCACCAACATCACCTCGTCGTGGAACACCGGGGACACCGCCACCAACACCATCTCCGGCACCTCCATGGCCACCCCGCACGTGGCCGGCGCCGCCGCCCTCTACCTGGACGGCAACCCCACCGCCACCCCCGCCCAGGTCTCCTCGGCCCTCACCGCCGCCGCCACCCCGAACGTCGTCGGCAACCCGGGCACCGGCTCGCCCAACCGCCTGCTGTACGTGGGTGACGGCGGTACCGACCCCTACCCGCCCGGCAAGCGGTTCGAGAACACCGCCGACTTCGCCATCGCCGACAACGCCACCGTCGAGTCCCCGGTCACCGTCAGCGGGGTCAGCGGCAACGCCCCCGCCGCCCTCCAGGTGCCGGTCAACATCGTCCACACCTACGTCGGCGACCTCCGGGTCCAGCTCGTCGCTCCTGACGGCACCGTGTACACCCTCAGGGACCGCACCGGCGGCAGCGCCGACAACATCAACCAGACCTTCACCGTGGACGCCTCCTCCGAGGTGGCCAACGGCACCTGGAAGCTGAGGGTCAGCGACCTCGCCAGCGCCGACACGGGGAAGATCGACTCCTGGGCCCTGCAGTTCTGACCCGGGGGTTATGACCTCACCGTCCGTTGAGGGGCGGTCGCCACGGCGGCCGCCCCTTCCGGCGTTCCTGCCTCGGCCGCCCCTTCCGGCGTTCCTGCCTCCGACGGGGGCCGCCCAAACCGTGCTTCATCACTTTGAGTGAAACACTGGCCCATGCTTGCGGGTTTCAACCGAACGTTGCGACGCTGTTGCTGTCCGTCAAGCTGAGGGGAGTGGCCTGTGGCGTTCGGTGAGCAGCCCGCCTATCTGCGGGTGGCGAGCGATCTCCGGAGGAAGATCGTCGAAGGTTCGCTCCCGCCGCACGCCCGGCTGCCCTCGCAGGCCCGGATCCGTGCGGAGTACGGGGTCTCGGACACCGTGGCGCTGGAGGCCCGCAAGGTGCTGATGGCGGAGGGCCTGGTCGAGGGGCGCTCCGGCTCCGGTACCTATGTCCGCGAGCAGCCGGTGCCGCGCCGGATCGCCCGCTCCGGGTACGGGCTGGGCAACGGCGCCACCCCGTTCCGCCAGGAGCAGGCCGCCGAGGGCACCCGGGGTACCTGGGAGTCCCGTAGCGAGCGCGAGCGGGCCGGCGCCTCGGTGGCCGGGCGGCTGGGCATCGAGCCCGGTGAGCCGGTGATGCGTACCGCCTATGTGTTCCGGGACGCCGGGGAGCCGATGATGCTCTCCACCTCCTGGGAGCCGCTGGGCCTGACCGGGCGCAGTCCGGTGATGCTCCCCGAGGAGGGGCCGCTCGGCGGCTGCGGGGTGGTCGAGCGGATGGCGGCCCTCGACCTGGTGGTGGACAACGTCCTGGAGGAGGTCGGCGCCCGACCCGGACTCGCGGACGAGCTGGCCGCCCTGGGCGGGGTGCCCGGTCATGTGGTGATGGTGGTCCAGCGGACGTACTACGCCTCCGGCCGGGCGGTGGAGACCGCCGATGTGGTAGTCCCGGCCGACCGCTATCGCCTCACCTACCACCTGCCCGTGCGCTGAGCCGGGGACGCCGCCCCCGGGGTGGTACACGCGAGGGGGCGCATCCAGCCGGATGCGCCCCCTCGCGCTGTCCGCGCGCTGGCCGGATGTCTCTCTCTTCGTTCCCGAACGTATCCGCTGCGTGAAGGTCAGGGATACGCTCGGGCATATGCGGCGTGCGGTTTCCATAGGGACCCTCGCAAGTGTGCGGGCCTGCGGAGGGAGATGCGGTGAGCGAAGGAAGCACGGTTCTTCCCTGGCTGGTGATCCGCCAGGACGGCAACGGCAACCACTACCGGGTGGGCCGCTGCGCCACGCGTGACGAGGCGCAGAAGCTGGTCGACAGCCTGGCCGACACCGGTCAGGACCGGCGCTACTGCGTCGAGCGGGTCGGCCGGCCGGCGGGCTGACGGACACCGGTGGGCGCGGGCGGGGCCGAGGGGGCGCCCGGGGCGGAAGTGCTCCGGGGCGGCACCGAAGGCCCCGCCTTTCGCGCGGGCGTACGCGGCCTCGGAACCCCGTTCCGCTTCGTCCCGTCCATGAGGCCCGGTAAGGTCCCCTGCCGAGCAGGCCGGGTCACCGGCTACGGGACGAGAGCGGGCGGGACGGGTGCGGTGCTGATCGACACGGTGGCATGGGTGCGGATCGAGGGCGGCCGGATCCTCTGCGCCCGCCCGCGCGGCAAGGACGTCTTCTACATCCCGGGCGGCAAGCGGGAGGGCGCCGAGTCCGACCGGGAGACCCTGCTCCGCGAGGTCAGCGAGGAACTGGCGGTCGCCCTCGACCCGGAGAGCGTCGCCCATGTCGGCACCTACGAGGCCGGTGCCCCGGATCTGCCCGAGGGCACCGTGGTCCGGATGAGCTGCTACACCGGCGACTACCGGGGCACCCTCACCCCGAGCGCCGAGATCGACGAGATGGCCTGGTTCTCCTACGCCGACCGGCCGCTGGTGCCGCCCGTCGACCAACTGCTCTTCGACGATCTGAAGGCCGCCGGCTCGCTGTCGTAGACATGGGTCTCTGCGGCCCCCGCCGCCGAGTCGCCGGAAACCGGTCGAATCCGGGTGGCCGGAAGGCGGCCGTGCGCCCTGCACGCCACGGTGCGCCCCCATGCGGTACTCCGCCCGTTTTTGCGGGTATGTCCTGATTAACCCGCTGAAACCGGACGGGGGTCGGCTGCTGACTTGGGGAAGTGGACGGTGTGATCGACACCGATGGCGTCCACGCCGAGTGGAGCTTCCCCGCGGAGCTCGGTGCCGTGCGCGCCGCCCGCCACTCGGTCGGTGACGCCCTGCGCGAGTGGCGGTTGGACGGCGAGGTGCGGGACACGGCGATGCTGCTGGTCAGTGAGCTGGTCACCAACTCCCTGCGGTACGCCTCCGGGCCCATCGGCGTCCGGTTGACCCGGCTCCCCGGCGGCGGCGACCCCGCCCACGACGGTGACGGCACCTCCTCGGCGCGGGGTCCCGCGCTGCTCGTGGAGGTCACCGATCCGCTGCCCGACCCCCCGTTGGCACGGCCCGCCGGACCCGATGACGAGACCGGTCGGGGCCTTCAGCTGGTGGCCTGTTCCGCTCGCCGGTGGGGCACCAGGAAGGGCAGGACCGGCAAGTCCGTGTGGTTCGAGCTGCCCCTGCCTGGTTAGAAGACTGAAGGGACAACGATCAACCAAGGGGCGGCTGGAAAGGAACGAGACCACCCTGTGATCGTGAACGGCGTGCCGCCGGGGGCCGTAGTGCTGAATACTGCGGGAATGGCCGGTCCGGTGCGGTGAGCTGGAGGGGACGGTCGCGTGAGCGAGATACCTGAGTCGGCGAGCGGCGTCATGTGGCAGAGCAGCCCGCCTGGCTCGATCTATGACTACATACGAGTCGCCTCATTCTCGATAGGCCCCGACGGCCTGGTCGACCAGTGGAGTCTGCGTGCCGCCGAACTCTTCGGCGTGAGCGCCGAGGAGGTGCGGGGCAGGGACCCGGTCGAGGCCTTCCTGCCGCCTGAGCTGCGCACCCGCGGCCGCGGCAGGGTCGCGGAGATCCTGGACGGCAAGGAGTGGACCGGGCTGGTCCCGTTCCGGGTGCCGGGGGAGAGCCACGGCCGCGGTCTCGCCGAGGTGTATGTGATGCCCAGTGAGACCGAGCACGGCGAACGCGGCGCGCTCTGCATCGTGGTGGACGTCCGTGCCCTGCGGCGGATCGAGACGGACCTCGCCGCCTCGGAGGCGATTTTCGGCCAATCCCCCTTCGGCTTCCTGCTCTTCGGTGTCGATCTGACGGTCAAGCGGGTCAACCAGCGGTTCGCCACGGTCTTCGGCGGCTACGCGGACGAGCACCGCGGCCGTACGGTCCACGACTACCTGGCCCGCCCCGAGGCCGAACGGCTGGACGCGGCGCTGCGCCGGGTCCTGGAGACCGGCGAGTCGGTGACCGAACTCCAACTCTCCGGCGCGGTCCCGGGCGCCACCACCGCCTCCGCCACCACCGCCTCCGCTGCCGGCGGCGGGGAGCGCCGTCACTGGTCGATCAACCTCTACCGGGTGCACAGCGGTTCCGGGCGGCCGGTCGGGGTGGCCGGGCTCGGCATCGACGTCACCCGCCGCCAGATGGCCGCCCGCGAGGCGGCCAGCGCCCGGCGCAACCTCGCCCTGCTCAACGAGGCGAGCGCCCGCATCGGCAACTCGCTGGACCTGGAGACCACCGCCCGGGAGCTCCTCGACGTGGCCGTGCCCGGCTTCTGCGACACCGCGTCGGTCGACCTCTACCAGGCGCTGCTCACCGGCGACGAGGCCCCGCCCGGCCGGGCCGACGGCCACAGCGCCGAACTGCGCAGGGTCGCCGCCGCCAGTGCGGTGTCCGACGCCCCGCTGCTCAACCCGGCGGGTGCGCAGGGCTGTTGCGCCGCCGCGCCGATCGACGTCGGGGCGGTGCACAGCTACCCGTTCCACTCGCCCTGCGCCACCGCGCTGCGCACCGGCCGCCCCGAGACGGTGCCCGGCGCCGACGGGGACCTGGTGCACTCCACCCTGGTCGTGCCGATGACCGCGCACGACACCGTGGTGGGCCTGGTCCAGTTCTCCCGCGCCAAGGGCAGCGAGCCGTTCGGCGAGCGCGACCGGGCGCTCGCCGTGGAGCTGGCCGCCCGGGCCGCCGTCTGCATCGACAACGCCCGGCTCTACCGCCGCGAGCACGAGCGGGCACTGATCCTCCAGCGCAGCCTGCTGCCGCCGGGCGACCCGGAGGCGGCCGGACTGGACATCGCCTGCCGCTATCTGCCTGGCAACACCGCCACCGAGGTCGGCGGCGACTGGTTCGACGTGATCCAGCTGCCCGGCCACCGCACCGCCCTGGTCGTCGGCGACGTGATGGGACGCGGGCTGCGGGCCGCCGTCGCCATGGGCGAACTGCGCACCGCCGTACGGACCCTGGCCCAGCTGGACCTGGAGCCGGCCGAGGTGCTGTCCCATCTGGACGAGATCGCCCGCGGCCTCGGCAGTCCGGCCGCCGGACGCGGGGCGGCGGCCCGGGCCGCCGGGGGCCGCGGTCCCGAGCTGGCCGAGGTCTATCTGGCCACCTGCGTCTACGCGGTCTACGACTCCGTCACCCGCCGTATCACCTTCGCCAACGCCGGCCATCTGCCGCCGGTGCTGGTGGAGCCGGGCGAGAAGGCGCTGATGCTGGACGTCCCGCCGGGGATGCCGCTGGGCGTGGGCGGCGAGCCGTTCGAGGAGGTGGAGGTCGACCTGCCCGAGGGGGCGCTGCTGGCGCTCTACACCGACGGGCTGGTCGAGTCCCGCGACCACCCCCTGGACGAGGGCATGCAGGCCTTCCGCTCGGCCCTCACCGACCCGGCCCAGCCGCTGGAGGACGTCTGCGACCACGTCCTGGGCACCCTGGACACCCGGCACGGCGAGGACGACATCGCCCTGCTGCTGGCCCGGGTGCAGGGGCTGCCGGCCGAGGCCGTCGGCGACTGGCGGCTGCCGCGCGAGCCCCGCTCGGTCGGCCGCGCCCGGGATCTGGCCCGCGCCCAGCTCACCGCCTGGGACCTGGAACCGCTGGTGGACACCGTCGAACTGCTCGTCAGCGAGCTGGTGACCAACGCGCTGCGGTACGGGGAGGGGGAGATACGGCTCCGGCTGCTGCGGGACCGCACCCTGGTCTGCGAGGTGTGGGACGCCGGACTGGTCCAGCCGCGCCGCCGCCGGGCCCGGGACACCGACGAGGGCGGCCGCGGGCTCCAGCTGGTCGGGCTGCTCAGCGCCGGCTGGGGCTCCCGCCGCACCCCGCGCGGCAAGACGGTCTGGTTCGAGCTGCCCCTCCCGGACGGCGAGGGCCTCGCCGAACCGACGGTCGACCAGCTGCTCAGCATGTTCTGACGACGCCCCCGGCCACCGGACACGAGGCGCCCCCGCCGCGTACGGGGTCCGCCGCGTCCGCGGCGGGTACGAGCCGCGTACGAGGCGGGCCTGCCACGCACCGGCACGCCCGCCTCCGCCGTACACCGGGCGCCCTCCCCGCATATCGAGGCACCTCCGCGATCCGCGGGGGTGCCTCGTGGTGCTCCCTCGGGGGTGCCTCGTGGTGCTTCCGGGTGGCCGGCCGTACGCCGCACGGGTGGAGTTGCGCACGGAGGGCGCCGTGTCGCGTGCGGTTCGCCCCGCGGGTCCTTTTCATGGGACGGGTCGTTGGTGTGATCATCACCAAAGCCCATAAAGCATGCCGAACCGGTATGTACCGCATCCCAGAACAGCCCAGAACAGCCGAGAACAGGACGAAGAGGTGGCAGACATGTCCCACGACGGCGCCCTTCGGGGCAGGACATGCTCCCGGGGCATCCGCCCCCGCTCCCGGGCCCGGCGCCCGGCCGTCCTGTTCACCGCCGGGGTGCTCACCCTCGCCTCGCTCGCCGGGCTGACCGGCTGCGGCTCCGGCGACGAGGAGCAGGGCCCGGCCCGCCCCGTACCGCAGGACATCGCCGCAGCCGGGCGCGCCGGGGTCGGCGACGGCGGTTCGCTGCGCTGGGCCGTGGACTCGGTGCCCAGCACCCTCAACGCCTTCCAGGCCGACGCCGACGCCACCACCGGGCGGGTCGCCCAGGCCGTACTGCCCTCGATGTTCACCCTGGACGAGCGCGGCCGCCCGCAGGCCAACCCCGCCTATCTGGAGTCCGCCGAGGTCGTCGAGCGCGAGCCCAAGCAGGTCGTCCTCTACAAGCTGCACCAGCAGGCGGTGTGGAGCGACGGCCGCGAGATCGGCGCCCCCGACTTCGTCGCCCAGTGGCGCGCCCTGGCCGGCAAGGACTCGAAGTACTGGACCGCCCGCAACGCCGGCTACGAGCGCATCGAGAAGATCGAGCGCGGTGACGGCGACCTCCAGGTCCGGGTCACCTTCGCCAAGCCCTACGCCGACTGGCGCGCCCTGTTCTCGCCGCTCTACCCCAAGGACGTCACCGGGACGCCGGACGCCTTCAACGAGGGCGCCCGCACCCAGCTGAAGAACACCGCCGGGCCGTTCCGGGTGAAGTCGGTGGACGCCAAGAGCGCCGCGGTCACCCTGGAGCGCAACCCCCGCTGGTGGGGCAGCCCCGCCAAGCTGGACACCCTGGTGCTGAGCGCCGTACCGCGCGGCAAGCGGCCCGCCGCGCTCGCCGCCGGCACCGTGGACCTGGCCGAGGTCGACGCGGCCGGCGCCGAGCGGATCACCCGGGCCCACCAGGACGCCGGGACCGCGGGCGGGCAGCCGCTCACCCACGGCCCGGGCGCCGACACCACCCCCTCCGCCGCCCTGAAGTCCTGGGCGCTGGCCTACGGCTCCGACGAGGAGCAGGCCGAGGTCCACCAGGCCGCCCGGCTCCGCGCCCGGCAGGCGGTCACCGCGTACGCGGCCCAGCAGAAGGCGCTGCACGGCTTCGCGGTCCGCAAGAGCCTGGAACCGGCGTACACCCAGCTCGCCATGAACGGCGAGAGCGGTCCGCTCGCCGACGAGCGGGTGCGCCGGGCGGTGGCCCGCGCCCTGGACCGCCGGGAGCTCGCCGAGACCGTGCTGAAGCCGCTCGGGCTGCCCGCCTACCCGGTCGGCAGCCACCTCGCCCTGGCCGGGCAGGGGGCGTACGCGGACGGCAGCGGCGCCCTCGGCGGCCAGGACACCGAGGAGGCGCTCGGGCTGCTCGCCGACGCGGGCTGGACCCGGGGCGGCACCCGCAAGCCCGCCGCCCCCAAGGACGCCGCCGGGCAGCCCGCGGAGAAGGAGAACGGCAAGGAGAAGGAGAGCGAGGGGGAGGAGAACAAGGACGCGGCCAAGGCCGGGACCGGCGGCGCGAGCGGACCCGCGTCCCCCAAGGCGGCCGGCAGGACCCCGGCTGAGAAGTCCGCCGCCGACGAGCCGTCGAACGAGGGCCTCTACATCGTCGGCGACGACAAGCCCGCCGCCGAGGCCAGCGGCGGCGCCGACGGCACCCGGGTCCTCGCCCCCGCCGCCCACGGCATCAAGCTGCCCGCCGAGCAGGACAAGGCCGTCCCCGGCAAGGCCGTCCCCGAGAAGGCCGTCCCCGGCGCCTACGCCCCGATGGGCACCGCCGCCCCGGCCGCCAAGGGCTCCGCCTCCCCCGCCACGGAGGCCTCCGCGGCGGCCCCGGCCTCCGGGCCGCTCGCCAAGGACGGCCGGCCGCTCACCCTGCGCTTCGTCCTCCCGGCCGGGCCCGGCTCCGAGGCGCTGCGCACCGTCGGCGAGAAGATCGTCCGGATGCTCGACAAGGTCGGCATTACCACCGAGATCACCAAGGTGCCGGACGAGAGCTACTTCAAGGACCACATCGCCGCCGGCGACTACGACCTGGCCCTCTACTCCTGGCCCGGCACCGCCTACCCGGCCACCGACGGCCGGCCGATCTACGCCAAGCCCCGGCCCGCCTCCGACGGCTCGCTGCTGGTGGAGCAGAACTACACCCGGGTCGGCACCGACCACATCGACCAGCTCTTCGACCAGGCCGCCGCCGAGCTGGACGAGAAGGCCGGCAACGAGCTGGTCCGGCAGGCCGACGCCCGGATCTGGGCCACCGCCGGCTCCATCCCGCTCTACCAGCGGCCCCAGCTGGTCGCCGCCAAGGCGAACGTGGCCAACGCCGGGGCCTTTGGCTTCGCCACCCCCCGCTTCGAGGACATCGGCTTCACCGGCAAGGGATCCAGGTAACCCCGGATAACCCCAGCTCAACCGGCCCGTCCACCGCACCCCGGTGGGCGGGCCGCGGCAGGTCCGGGGCCGCCGGGGAGGCCGGCCCGGGCGGGCGGGGGAGGCCGCCCGCGCGGCGGGCCCGTACCATGGACACAGCCGTGGCGCGTCCGCCCGGCGGGCGTACGAGCACCAGATGCGCCGACAGACGCCGAATCCCACGATCCGAGAGAAGCGCCAGCCACTCATGCCCACGCGCCACGACATCCGCAACGTCGCCATCGTCGCCCACGTCGACCACGGTAAGACCACCATCGTCGACGCCATGCTGAAGCAGGCGGGAGCGTTCGCCGCGCACCAGCTCGACTCCGTCGACGACCGGGTCATGGACTCCAACGACCTGGAGCGTGAGAAGGGCATCACGATCCTCGCCAAGAACACGGCGGTGAAGTACCACCCCAAGGACGGCGGGGCCCCGATCACCATCAACATCATCGACACCCCCGGCCACGCCGACTTCGGCGGCGAGGTCGAGCGCGGGCTGTCGATGGTGGACGGCGTGGTGCTGCTGGTGGACGCCTCCGAGGGTCCGCTGCCGCAGACCCGCTTCGTGCTCCGCAAGGCCCTCCAGGCCCGGATGCCGGTCATCCTCTGCATCAACAAGACCGACCGGCCCGACTCCCGGATCGACGAGGTCGTCAACGAGACCTACGACCTCTTCCTCGACCTGGACGCCGACGAGGAGCAGATCGAGTTCCCGATCGTCTACGCCTGCGGCCGTGACGGCATCGCCTCGCTGACCAAGCCGGAGGACGGCACCGTCCCGGGCGACTCCACCAGCCTGGAGCCGTTCTTCTCCACCATCCTGGAGCACATCCCGGCCCCCACCTTCGAGGAGGAGGCCCCGCTCCAGGCGCACGTCACCAACCTGGACGCGGACAACTTCCTCGGCCGTATCGCGCTGCTCCGGGTCGAGCAGGGCGAGCTGCGCAAGGGCCAGACCGTCGCCTGGATCAAGCGCGACGGCTCCACCTCCAACGTGCGCATCTCCGAGCTGATGATGACCGAGGCGCTCACCCGCAAGCCGGCCGAGGTGGCGGGCCCCGGTGACATCTGCGCCGTGGCCGGCATCCCCGACATCATGATCGGCGAGACCCTGGCCGACCCGGAGAACCCGATCGCGCTGCCGCTGATCACGGTGGACGAGCCGGCCATCTCCATGGTCATCGGCACCAACACCTCGCCGCTGGTGGGCCGGGGCGCCACCGGCAAGGGCGCCGACAACAAGGGCGCCGTGAAGGACCGCAAGGTCACCGCCCGCCAGGTCAAGGACCGCCTCGACCGCGAGCTGGTCGGCAACGTCTCGCTGCGCGTCCTGGACACCGAGCGCCCCGACGCCTGGGAGGTGCAGGGCCGCGGCGAGCTGGCGCTGGCCATCCTGGTCGAGCAGATGCGCCGCGAGGGCTTCGAGCTCACCATCGGCAAGCCCCAGGTGGTCACCAAGGACGTCGAGGGCAAGGTCCACGAGCCGGTCGAGCGGATGACCATCGACGTGCCCGAGGAGCACATGGGCGCGGTCACCCAGCTCATGGGCGTGCGCAAGGGCCGGATGGACAACATGTCCAACCACGGCTCGGGCTGGGTGCGCATGGAGTTCGTGGTGCCCTCCCGCGGCCTGATCGGCTTCCGCACCGAGTTCCTGACGCAGACCCGCGGCACCGGTATCGCGCACTCCATCCACGAGGGCCACGAGCCCTGGTTCGGCGCGCTGCAGACCCGTAACAACGGCTCCCTGGTCGCCGACCGCTCCGGCGCGGTCACCGCCTTCGCGATGACCAACCTCCAGGAGCGCGGCGTGCTCTTCATCGAGCCCGGCACCGAGGTGTACGAGGGCATGATCGTCGGCGAGAACTCCCGCTCCGACGACATGGACGTCAACATCACCAAGGAGAAGAAGCTCACCAACATGCGGTCCTCGTCGGCCGACTCGTTCGAGGCGATCGTCCCGCCGCGCAAGCTCTCCCTGGAGCAGTCCCTGGAGTTCTGCCGCGACGACGAGTGCGTGGAGGTCACCCCGGAGGCGGTCCGCATCCGCAAGGTGAACCTGGACGCCCGCGAGCGCGCCCGCGCCGCCTCCCGCGCCAAGCACGGCTGATCCACCGGAGTCCCCCGCCACCGGCCGTGGCGGGGGACTCCGGAAACGGCCCGTACGAGCCCTCAGGGGCGCGTACGGGCCGTTTCGCGTCCCCGGGGTCACCCGGGACCCACCCGGCCGCCCGTCCCGCGCCCCGGGGCCCCGGCGCGCCCCCGCACCGCCGCCCGTGCGGAGTGGCCGACATGTGCGCCTGGCAACCGATTTCCCGGGCGCGATGTCCGGTTTCCGGACGCCGCTCGGCGTCGATCTGTATTAACAGTCCGTTTCGGGGGTGTCTGTCTGGGATCGGTTTGTCCAAATTCTGGTCACTCGTGCGGAGTGATGTTGCCAAACCGAGATGCTTTAAGTGTGGTTTAGGGCGTGAACTTACCCAATAGTTGGCACCACTGAGCTCGGGTCAAAAGGTTCAGCGCTGTGGGGAGCGCCGGCCGAACGAGCACACGGGGGCACGGATCTTCGCCGTCAGGGGTGTCGGTGGGGTCTCTTGTGCCCACTCTTGTAGTGAACACGTGGACTCATGAGGAGGAACCCATGCGTGGTGCCACGAGCGCCCTTGGGGTCGGGTCGTCGCGAACGGTTCGTACGGTCGTAGGCCGGTGCGCGTCCGTCCGTCAGGACGTAGACGGCGCCCGCCGAATCTGAGGCCACGTCAACCGCTCGGCTCGCGTTCCTGGGGTGCCATCCACCCCGCTTCCGTCCCTCTCGTACCCGGAACTCCCCGGCCCACACGCCGGAGGACCGGGCGAACCGCCGCACCCGCAACCGGGGGGTGCGACGGGTGAAGGGGACCGTCGTGCGGCCACATCCACCTCCCGAGGCTCGCCTCGGCGGGGTACTGCGGCGCACAGGACCGCGGGTCATCAGACACCCGTGAAATGGACACACCATGACCAGTCCAATCGAGACCGAGACAGCCGCCGCTGTGCCCTCTGTCGACTTGGACGACAAGACCGCAGCCACGACCAAGGCTCCGGAGAAGGCGCCCACCGGCCGCTCCCCCCGGGAGCTGATGTGGGCGCGCTTCAAGCGCGACCGCACCGGCGTGATCTCCGCGTGCGTGGTGATCTTCTTCTTCGTGATCTCCGCGCTCGCGCCCGTCATCTCCTCCCTCTACGGCAAGGACCCGTACACCCTGTACGGGCAGAGCCAGGACCCGGACGCCGCGCCCCTGCTGGACGACTTCGGCCTTCCGCTGGGGTACTTCGGCGGGGTCTCCGGCGACCACTGGTTCGGCGTGGAGCCGCAGTTCGGCCGTGACCTGTTCACCATGCTGCTGTACGGCATGCGCACCTCGCTGTACATGGCGCTGGGCGTGACGGTCCTGGTGACCCTCACGGGTGTGCTGATCGGCCTGGTCGGCGGCTACCTCGGTGGCCGCGCCGACTACATGATCGGCCGGGTCACCGACTTCTTCCTGTCCTTCCCGAGCCAGCTGTTCTTCATCGCCTTCATGCCGGTGGTGACGGCGATGTTCGTGGACCCGCGGGAGGAGACGCCGACCTACTTCCGGGCGCTGGCCATCCTCATCGTGCTGTGGGTGCTGGGCTGGATGGGCATGTCCCGACTGGTCCGGTCGACCACCCTCTCCCTGCGGGAGCGGGAGTTCGTCGAGGCCGCCAAGGTCGCCGGCGCCTCCCCGTGGCGGATCGTCCGCAAGGAGATCCTGCCCAACGTCGCCACCCCGATCCTCGTGCAGTTCACCTACATGCTGCCGAGCACCATCCTGACGATCGCCTTCCTGTCCTTCGCGGGCGTGGGCTTCGTCGAGCCCACCCCGGACTGGGGGCGGCTGTTCGCGGTCGGCGCCAAGGTCGCCGAGCAGGACCCGGCCTTCATGTTCTTCCCGGGTATCGCGATGGTCGTGTTCTTCCTCTGCTTCAACCTCCTCGGCGACTCCGTACGGGACGCCTTCGACCCGAAGACCGGGCGGTAACCGTCCATTTCGGTGGGGGGTGACTGCCGCCCCCACGTCGGCCTGCCGACCGTGCCAGGCAGTACTCAATGGATACAAACCGACAGGTAGGTGCATAAAGCATCATGAAGACCTTCAACACCCGCACCGCGCGCGCCATAGTCGTGGCGCTCGCGGCCGGCTCCCTGGCACTGACCGGGTGCTCGAAGAACACCGGTGGGGACTCCGACGCCAAGGAGAAGGCGAAGAAGGACCAGAAGAACGCGGCCGCCCAGTCCGCCGCGGTCAACTACGGCGACGCCGCGGCCTCCACCGGCCCGGCCGCCGAGGTCCCCGGCGCCCGTCCCGGCGGCACCGTCACCGTGTACCAGGAGTCGGGCATCAGCCACCTGGACCCGGGTCAGGTCTACGTCTCGGACGCCGGCCAGCTCTCCAACCTGATCTTCCGCGGGCTGACCAACTTCTCCGAGGACGGCAAGGGCGGTGTCTCGGTCGTCGGCGACCTCGCCACCGACTCCGGCAAGTCCTCCGAGGGCGGCAAGGTCTGGACGTTCACGCTGAAGGACGGTGTGAAGGACCAGAACGGCAACGTCATCACCTCCAAGGACGTCCGCCACACGATCGAGCGCACCTACGCGAAGTTCCTCTTCGACGGCCCGACCTACATCCAGAACTGGCTGAGCGGCGCCAAGTACCGCGACGCCCTGCCGGACGGCGGCTTCGGCGACAAGCACCTGCCGGACAGCGTCCTGGCGACCCCGGACGAGAAGACGATCGTCTTCAAGTTCGACAAGCCGCGCCCCGACCTGCCGCAGACGCTGGCGATGCCGGGCTACTCCATCGTGCCGGAGAAGACCGACACCAAGGAGAAGTACGACAAGGCCCCGGTCTCCCTCGGCCCGTACAAGATCGCCGAGAACAAGACCGGCAAGTCCCTCAAGCTGGTGAAGAACACCAACTGGGACCCGAAGACCGACTCCGTGCGCCACCAGTACGTGGACGGCTTCAACTTCCAGTTCGGCGTCACCGAGTCCACCCAGACCAAGCGGCTCATCGCCGACCAGGGCGGGGACAAGAGCGCCATCCAGTTCACCGGCTCGGTGGACGCCACCCAGATCCAGGACGTCGTCGGCGACGCCAAGGTCAACGCCCGCACCATCAAGGGCTACCAGCCCTACGTGCAGGTGCTCTCCTTCAACCTGGACCGGGTCAAGAACAAGAAGGTCCGCGACGCGGTCACCTACGCGGCCAACAGCTCCTCGCTGATCGCCGGTGAGGGCGGCCAGTACGGCGGCGACGTGGCGGCGAACCTGTTCGCGCCCACCCTGCCGGGCTACGAGGCCGACTACGACCCCTACGGCCGTCTGAAGACCCCCAAGGGCAACCTGGCCAAGGCCAAGGAGCTGCTGAAGGACGTCCCGGCCGCCGAGAAGAAGCTGGTCTTCGCGTACGCCAACAGCGAGTCGGGCCAGAAGCGCAAGGTCGCCATCGAGGACGCGCTGGGCGCGGCCGGCATCGACGTCGTGGCCAAGGAGATCGACGCCGCCAGCTACTACCAGACCATCGGCAAGCTGGACAACCCGTACGACATCTACATCAGCGGCTGGGGCCAGGACTGGCCGTCCCCGGCCACCGTGGTGACCCCGATCTACGACGGTGACCAGGTCGCCGACGGTTCGGCGAACTACTCGCACATCAAGGACCCGAAGGTCCAGGAGCTGATCGCCAAGGCCCTCACCCAGGAGCCGACCGAGGCCGCCGCCACCTGGCGCGAGGCGCACCACTACATCCTGGAGAAGGTCAACCCCTCCGCCCCGCTCTGGTACACCAAGCAGATCCAGCTGTTCGGTTCCAACATCGGCGGTGCCCGCTACAGCACGGAGTCGAGCTACCTCGACATCACCCGTGTGTTCCTGAAGCAGCCGTAACTCTCTCCGGCTGACCGCGGGGGTCGCGCACCAGGCGGAGCGCGCCCCCGCGGTTCAGAGAACCAACCCCCCATCGTCTCCGCAGAGAGCAGCCTCCCGCCATGCTTCAGTTCATCATCCGACGCCTCCTCGGCGCCGCCCTCACCTTGTTCCTGATCGGGGCGGTCACGTTCTTCCTCTTCGTCGCCGGCCCGTCCGACTACGCCTCGCTGGCGTGCGGCAAGGACTGCTCGCCGACCCGGATCGGGGAGATCCGTGAGGCGCTCGGGCTCAACCTCCCCATCGCGAGCCAGTTCTGGCAGTTCATGTCGGGCATCGTGATGGGACGCGACTTCCCGACCGGCCACTGCGACGCCCCGTGCCTGGGCGTGTCGTTCTACTCCGGTGACCTGGTCTGGGACACGATCATGGACCGCTTCCCGCTGACCCTGTCGCTGACCATCGGCGGTCTGGCGATCTTCCTGATCGTGGGTCTCGGTACGGGTCTGCTCGCCGCCTGGAAGCGCGGCACCGCGGTGGACAAGATCGCTTCCAGCACCTCCATGGTGCTCAGCTCCTTCCAGATCTACTTCCTCGGGCCGATCGTGCTGACGATCTTCGTCTACAGCACCGGCTGGATGGAGAACCCCACGTACGTCCCGTTCACCGAGGACCCGGTCGGCTGGCTGGTGGGGCTGTCCCTGCCGATGATCGTCATGGCCACCATCTTCACCGCCCAGTACACGCGTATGGCGCGCTCGTCGATGATCGAGCAGCTCCAGGAGGAGCATGTGCGCACCGCGAGCGCCAAGGGGCTCTCGCAGAAGTACGTGTTCTTCCGCTACGCCTGGCGCGGTTCGCTCATCCCGATCGTCACCATCGTCGGCATCGACATCAGCGCCCTGCTGGGCGGCGGTGTCGTCACCGAGATCACCTTCTCGCTGCAGGGCATCGGGCGGCTCGCCGTCGACGGCGCGGTGAACAAGGACCTCCCCCTGACCATGGGTGTGATGCTGTTCGGCGCCTTCTTCATCCTGCTGGTGAACATCCTCACGGACATCGTGTACGCCTACATCGACCCGCGTGTCCGGCTCTCCTAGGAAGACCCACCAACCGTGAGCACTCTCACCAAGACCGAAGACACCCCGGCAGCCACCGCCCCGGAGGCCTTTCTCTCGGTCCGCGACCTGCGGGTGCGGTTCTCCACCGAGGACGGCATCGTCAAGGCGGTCGACGGGCTCTCCTTCGACGTCGAGCGCGGCAAGACCCTCGGCATCGTGGGCGAGTCGGGCTCGGGCAAGTCCGTCACCAACCTGACGGTCCTGGGCCTGCACAACCGCAAGACCACCGACATCCAGGGCGAGATCTTCCTGGACGGCCAGGAGCTCAACTCCACTCCGGAGAGGGGCCTGGAGAAGCTGCGCGGCAACAAGGTCGCGATGATCTTCCAGGACCCGCTGACCGCGCTCTCGCCGTACTACACGGTGGGCCGCCAGCTCTCCGAGCCGTTCATGAAGCACCGCGGCGCCTCCAAGAAGGAGGCGAGGGACCGCGCGATCGAGATGCTGACCAAGGTCGGCATCCCGCAGCCGCAGACCCGCTTCAACGACTACCCGCACCAGTTCTCCGGCGGTATGCGCCAGCGCGCCATGATCGCCATGGCCCTGATGTGCGACCCCGAGCTGCTGATCGCCGACGAGCCGACCACCGCGCTGGACGTCACCGTGCAGGCGCAGATCCTCGACCTGCTCAAGGACCTCCAGCAGGAGTTCGGCTCCGCGATCGTCTTCATCACCCACGACTTGGGCGTCATCGCCAACATGGCCGACGACCTGCTGGTGATGTACGCGGGCCGGGCCGTGGAGCGGGGCACTGTCCGCGAAGTCCTGCAGACCCCCTCGCACCCCTACACCTGGGGCCTGCTGAGCTCGATGCCGCGGCTGACCGGCGACATCGACGAGGAACTGGTGCCGATCCCGGGCTCGCCGCCCAGCCTGCTCAACCCGCCTTCGGGCTGCCCGTTCAACCCGCGGTGCGCGTACTCCGGCCATGTCGCCGACTCGCTGTGCACCACCGAGCGCCCGCCGCTCGCCCCGGGCCGCGCGGCCGCCTGCCACCTGACGACCGGGCAGAAGCAGACGATCTTCGTCGACGAGATCAAGCCCAGGCTGGGCTAGGAAGACGCAGGGACATGAGTAACAACGTCACTCTGCCGGAACAGCAGGGCCCGGAGGCCGGCACCGCCGCCACCCGCGAGCCGCTGCTGTCCGTCGAGAACATGAAGATGCACTTCCCGATCTACGGCGGCTTCCCGATCAAGCGCAAGGTCGGGGCGGTGCAGGCGGTCGACGGGGTCGACTTCCAGGTCTTCCCCGGCGAGAGCCTGGGTCTGGTGGGCGAGTCCGGCTGCGGCAAGTCCACCACCGGCCGGATGGTCACCCGGCTCCTGGAGCCGACCGCCGGGAAGATCACCTACTCCGGGCGGGACATCACCCACGCCAAGCGCCGGGAGCTGGCACCGATCCGGTCCGAGATCCAGATGATCTTCCAGGACCCCTACTCCTCGCTCAACCCGCGCCAGACCGTCGGCACGATCATCAAGTCGCCGATGGAGATCAACGGGATCAACCCGCCCGGCGGACGCGAGAAGAAGGTCCGCGAGCTGCTGGAGCTGGTCGGCCTCAACCCCGAGCACTACAACCGCTTCCCGCACGAGTTCTCCGGCGGCCAGCGCCAGCGCATCGGGGTGGCCCGGGCGCTCGCCCTGGAGCCGAAGCTGATCGTCGCCGACGAGCCGGTCTCCGCGCTCGACGTGTCGATCCAGGCGCAGGTCGTCAACCTGCTGCAGAAGGTGCAGGAGGAGCTGGGCATCGCCTTCCTCTTCATCGCCCATGACCTGGCCATCGTGCGGCACTTCTCGCACCGGGTCGCGGTGATGTACCTGGGCAAGATCGTGGAGATCGCGGACCGGGAGTCGCTCTACACCCGGCCCCGCCACCCGTACACCCACGCGCTGCTCTCGGCGGTGCCCGAGGTGGATCTGGACACCGAGCACAAGGAGCGCATCCGCCTCGCCGGCGACGTGCCCTCCCCGATCTCCCCGCCGTCCGGCTGCCGCTTCCGCACCCGCTGCTGGAAGGCGCAGGACAAGTGCGCCACCGACGACCCGCCGCTGGTGCAGATCTCCGGGAACAAGGAGGGCCACCTGACGGCCTGCCACTTCCCCGAGGAGCCCTCCACCGAGGCCCGCGTCGAGGACGTGGTGATGGACCCGGCGCTCGCGGCGCTGGAGAAGGACCACACCGAGGACTGACCCCCGCTCCGGCGGGGCCCCCACCCGCCAGGGCCGCTCACGCCCGCGCCCCGGCCGTCTCCACGGTCGGGGCGCGGGCGTTGTACGTGGCCGGGACGATGACAAGGGGGCGGGCCGCCCCGGTGCCCGGCACCGGGGCGGCCCGCCCCTTCCCTCGTGCTCCCGTGGGGTCAGGAGTACTGAAGCGCCCACAGGTTGCTGTTGTGCTTGACCGGGTAGGTGCCCGGCTTCTTGTAGACCGTCTCCAGCTTGCACGCGCCGCCGGCGCCCGAGTAGACCCGGTACTTGTGCGCGGTGAAGCTCTTCGCCTCGTGGTACATCATCAGCCGGCCCTTGGACTTGCCCGCCTTGCGCTGGACGGTGGCGGCATAGGACCAGCGGTCGGACTTGGTCCAGGACTTGCCGATGGTCGCCGAGAAGGACGCGCTGGCCTTGGTGAAGATCACACCCGCCTCGGCGCCGATGGTGGCGGTGCCCTCGGCCTTCCAGGTGCCTTCCTTGCTCTTGGCGTAGGTGATCGTCACACCGGGGCGCGCCCAGTCGCTGTGGACGTTGGTCGGCTTCCACACCGTCTTCTTGTTGATGATGGCGATGTAGGTGCCGCGGTCGGCGCAGGCCGCCTGCGCCGGGGAGGCGGTGGCGATGATCGCCCCACCGCTCGCGAGCGCGGTGGCCAGCACGACATTGAGTGCACGTCTCAAGACAGGGTCCTCTTCTCCCGTTGCCGGTCCGGCCGGCGGGCCGTCCCGATGGGGATGAGACTGCCGTGCCTTTGATCGTGAACACAGCAAGTTGAGCAAGATCTGAGCTGTGGATTTGGCCGAAAACAAGCGGAGTTCGGAGTTCCTGGCAGTCCGTCCGGACATGTCCGTGGCGTGCCGGGCGGAGGAGCCTCCTCCGCCTCACCCGTACGGCGCAGCATGCCGCCCACCCGGACGCGTCCGGCGTGCCCCTCGCGCCCGCCGGGGCGATGGTCGGGTTCCGACGCCGTGGCGCCCGCACGGCGTGAGCCCGCCGAGCGCCCGGGAGGACCCATGCGGAAGGCCACCCCCGCCGCCTTGGCCGCCTGCGCGCTGGCCGCCGTGCTCGCGCTGGCCTCCTGCACCGGGCCGCCGGCCGCGGCGGGCGGGCCCGACGGGATCCTCACCTCCTCCTGGGGCGACCCGCAGAACCCGATCGAGCCGGCCAACACCAACGAGGTCCAGGGCGGCAAGGTCCTCGACATGGTCTTCCGCGGCCTCAAGCGCTACGACCCGAGGACCGGCGAGGCGCAGGACATGGTGGCCCAGTCCATCACCACCGCCGACGCCCGCACCTTCACCGTCACCCTCAAGCCCGGCTGGACCTTCTCCGACGGCGAACCGGTCACCGCCCGCTCGTTCACCGACGCCTGGAACTACGGCGCCCATGTGGACAACACCCAGAACAACTCCCCGTTCTTCGCCGACATCGAGGGCTACGACCAGGTCCACCCCGAGTCCGGGAAGCCCACCGCGAAGACCATGCGGGGCCTGAAGGTCACCGGCGAGCGCACCTTCACCGCCACCCTGACCGCCCCCTACCCGGCCTGGCCGGACACCCTGGGCTACCAGGCGTTCCTGCCGCTGCCCCGGGCGTTCTTCACCGACCACGACGGCTGGCTGGACAAGCCGGTCGGCAACGGCCCGTACCGGATCGAGTCCTACGCCAAGGGCAGCGGGATGAAGCTGCGCCGCTGGGGCGGCTACCGGGGTCCCGACCGGGCCCGCAACGGCGGCGTGGACCTGGTCGTCTACACCGACAGCAACACCGCGTACACCGATCTGATGGCCGGCAACCTCGACCTGGTGGACGACGTCCCCGCCACCCAGCTGAAGTTCGTCAAGAGCGACCTGGGCGACCGGTACACCAACCAGCCGGCCCTGATCATCCAGACCCTGGTCTTCCCGATGTACCGCAAGGAATGGGCCCGCCCCGGGATGGCGAAGGTGCGCCGGGGGCTGTCCATGGCCATCGACCGCGAGCAGATCACCCGCCGGATCTACCAGCGCACCCGCACCCCCGCCGACGACTGGACCTCGCCCGCGCTGGGCGCCGGCGGAGGCTACCGGGCGCTGTGCGGGGACGCCTGCCGCTACGACCCGGCCGCCGCCCGCCGGCTGATCGCCGAGGGCGGCGGGCTGCCCGGCGGAAAGCTGACGCTCACCTCCAATGTGGACACCGGCTCCCACCGGGCCTGGATGGACGCCGTCTGCAACAGCGTCAACAACGCCCTGGGCAAGCGCACCGCCTGCACCGTGGACCCGATCGGCACCTTCGCCGACTTCCGCAACCGGATCACCTCCTACCGGATGAGCGGACCGTTCCGCTCCGGCTGGCAGGCCGACTACCCGCTGATCCAGAACTTCCTGGAGCCGCTCTACCGCTCCGGCGGCTCCTCCAACCACGGCAAGTTCAGCGACCAGGCCTTCGACACCCTGGTGGACACCGCCAACGCCCGCCCCGACCCGGCCGACGCGGTCGGCGACTTCCAGGCCGCCGAACGCGTCCTCGCCGCCCAGATGCCGGCCATCCCGCTCTGGTACCAGAACGGCAGCGCCGGCTGGTCGAAGCGGCTCAGCGGAGTGGCCCTCAACCAGTTCAGCGTCCCCGTCTACGACCGGATCACGGTCGTCTGAACCCGCAGGGAGGACCGATGGGGCGGTATGTGATCCGGCGGGCGCTGCAGATGGTGCCCGTCTTCCTCGGCAGCACCCTGCTGATCTTCGTCATGGTGTACGCGCTGGGCGACCCGGTCGCCGCGCTCTTCGGCGACAAGGCCCCCGACCCCGCCACCGCCGCCCGGATCCGCCACGACCTCTACCTCGACCAGCCGCTCTGGCGGCAGTACCTGCACTACATGGGGCAGATCCTGCACGGCGACTTCGGCTCCGCCTTCAACGGCCAGCCGGTCACCGAGCTGATGGCCGCCGCCTTCCCGGTCACCCTCAAGCTCACCCTGGTCGCCGTCGCCCTGGAGGCCGTCTTCGGCATCGCCCTCGGGGTGGCGAGCGGACTGCGCCGGGGCCGCCCGCTGGACACCGGGCTGCTGGCACTCACCCTGATCGTCATCTCGGTGCCCACCTTCGTCTCCGGCTACCTCCTCCAGCTGGTCTTCGGGGTCAAGCTCGGCTGGACCCGGCCCTCGGTCTCACCCGCCGCCCGCCTGGACGAACTGCTGCTCCCCGGCCTCGTGCTGGCGCTGGTCTCGCTGGCGTACGTCACCCGGCTCAGCCGTACCTCGGTCGCCGAGAACGCCCGGGCCGACTACGTCCGTACCGCCGTCGCCAAGGGGCTGCCCCGCCACCGGGTGATCAGCCGCCATCTGCTGCGCAACTCGCTGATCCCGGTGGTCACCTTCATCGGCGCCGACATCGGGGCGCTGATGGGCGGCGCCATCGTCACCGAGCGGATCTTCAACATCCACGGCGTCGGCTACCAGCTCTACCAGGGCATCCTGCGCAACAACGCTCCCACCGTGGTCGGCTTCGTCACCGTCCTGGTCATCGTCTTCCTGCTGGCCAACCTGCTCGTCGACCTGCTCTACGCGGTCCTGGACCCGAGGATCCGGCATGCCTGACACCCGCGACCCGGCCGCCGGTCCGGACGACGCCCGCTCCCCGTACGGCTCCGCCGCCCCGTCCTCGTACGGCGATCCCGGCCCCTCTCCCTACGGCAACCCGCGCGAGGCCGTGGCGCCCACCGGCGGCGGGGGAGCGCTGGACCTGGCCGCCGGCGAGGCGGGCACCCTGGGCGCGCCCGAGCGGCCCCGCAGCCTCTGGTCCGACGCCCGCCACCAACTCGCCCGCGACCCGGTCTTCCTGCTCTCCGCCCTGCTCATCGCCTTTCTGCTGTTCATCGCCGCCTGGCCCGGGGCGCTGGCCAGCGGCGACCCGCTCTCCTGCGATCTGGCGCTCTCCCAGGAGGGCTCCCGGCCCGGCGCGCCCTTCGGCTACGACACCCAGGGCTGCGACGTCTTCACCCGCACCGTGTACGGGGCCCGGGCCTCCATCACCGTCGGGGTCTGCGCCACCCTGGGCACCGCCCTGCTCGGCGGGGTGCTGGGCGCGCTGGCCGGGTTCTTCGGCGGCTGGTGGGACGCCCTGCTCTCCCGGCTGGCCGACGTCTTCTTCGGCATCCCGGTGATCCTCGGCGGACTGGTGCTGCTCTCGGTGGTGACCAGCTCCACGGTCTGGCCGGTGGTCGGCTTCATCGTGCTGCTCGGCTGGCCCCAGGTGGCCCGGATCGCCCGCGGCGCCGTGCTCGCCACCGCTCAGGCCGACTACGTCCAGGCGGCCAGGGCGCTGGGCGCCGGCCGGGGCCGCACCCTGCTGCGCCATGTCGCGCCCAACGCCATCGCCCCGGTCATCGTGGTCGCCACCATCGCGCTGGGCACGTATATCGCCCTGGAGGCCACCCTCTCCTTCCTCGGCGTCGGCCTGCGCCCGCCCACCGTCTCCTGGGGCATCGACATCTCCAACGCCGCCCCGCAGATCCGCAACGCCCCGCACATGCTGCTCTGGCCCGCCGGGGCGCTCAGCCTCACCGTGCTCGCCTTCATCCTGCTCGGCGACGCCGTTCGCGACGCCCTCGACCCCAAGCTGCGCTGACCCCCCGTACGCCACCGGTACACCAGCGAGGAGCCGCCGCCGTGTCCGACACCCTGCGCCCGACGACCCCGGCGCCCACCGCCACCGCCGCACCCGCACCGGACGGACCCCCGCCCGCCGCCCCGCTGCTCGACGTCCAGGGCCTGCGGGTGGAGTTCCGCACCCGGGACGGGGTGGCCCGGGCGGTCAACGGGGTCAGCTACCAGGTCCACCCCGGCGAGACCCTGGCCGTGCTCGGCGAGTCCGGCTCCGGCAAGTCGGTCACCGCCCAGGCCGTGATGGGCATCCTGGACACCCCGCCCGGCCGCGTCACCGGCGGCCGGGTCCTCTTCCACGGCCGCGATCTGCTCACCCTCCCCGAGGACGAGCGCCGCAAGCTGCGCGGGGCGCGGATGGCGATGGTCTTCCAGGACGCGCTCTCCGCGCTCAACCCGGTGATGACCGTCGGCGACCAGCTCGCCGAGATGTTCACCGTGCACCGAGGCGCCTCCCGGCGGGACGCCCGGGCCCGGGCCGTGGAGCTGATGGACCGGGTCCGCATCCCGGCCGCCCGGGAGCGGGCCCGCGACTACCCGCACCAGTTCTCCGGCGGGATGCGCCAGCGGATCATGATCGCCATGGCCATCGCGCTCGAACCCGAGCTGCTGATCGCCGACGAACCCACCACCGCCCTGGATGTCACCGTCCAGGCCCAGGTGATGGACCTGCTCGCCGAGCTCCGCCGCGACCTGGGCACCGCCCTGGTCCTGATCACGCATGACCTCGGGGTGGTCGCCGAGGTCGCCGACCGGATCGCCGTGATGTACGCGGGCCGGATCGTGGAGACCGCCCCGGTGCACGCCCTCTACGAGCGCCCGGCCCACCCCTACACCCGGGGCCTGCTGGACTCCGTACCGCGGCTGGACCGGCGGGACGGGGAGCTGTACGCGATCCAGGGGATGCCCCCGAGCCTCACCCGGGTGCCGCCCGGCTGCGCCTTCCACCCCCGCTGCCCGCGCGCCCGGGAGCTCTGCCGCACCGAGGAACCCCCCTCGCACCCGGTCGCCGACGGCCGCGCCAGTGCCTGCCACTTCTGGAAGGAGACCCTCGATGACCTCCGCTGAGGCCGCACCCCGTCCGGCCACCGAGAGCGGCGGCGCCGAACCGCTCCTGGAGGTCACCGACCTGGTCCGGCACTACCCGCTCACCCGGGGCGTGCTGCTGCGCCGCCAGGTCGGGGCGGTACGGGCCGTGGACGGCGTCTCTTTCACCCTCGGGCCCGGCCGCACCCTCGGCGTGGTCGGCGAGTCCGGCTGCGGCAAGTCCACCCTGGCCCGGCTGCTGGTCGGCCTGGAACGCCCCACCTCCGGCCGGGTCCGCTACCGGGGCGAGGACATCACCCGGCTCTCCGGGCGCGCCCTGAAGGCGGTGCGCCGCAACATCCAGATGGTCTTCCAGGACCCGTACACCTCGCTCAACCCCCGGATGACGGTCGGCGACATCATCGGCGAGCCCTTCGAGATCCACCCCGAGGCCGCCCCCCGGGGCGACCGCCGCGCCCGGGTGCGGGAACTGCTGGAGCTGGTCGGGCTCGACCCCGAGCACGCGAGCCGCTACCCGCACCAGTTCTCCGGCGGTCAGCGCCAGCGCGTCGGCATCGCCCGGGCGCTGGCCCTGCGCCCCGAGGTGGTGGTCGCCGACGAACCGGTCTCCGCCCTCGACGTCTCCGTCCAAGCCCAGGTGGTCAATCTGATGCGCCGCCTCCAGGACGAACTGGGCCTCGCCTATGTGGTCATCGCCCACGACCTGTCGGTGGTGCGGCACATCTCCGACCAGGTCGCCGTGATGTACCTCGGCCGGATCGCCGAGTACGGCACCGCGGAGCAGATCCACGACCACCCCACCCACCCGTACACCCAGGCGCTGCTCTCCGCGGTGCCGGTGCCCGACCCCCGGCTGCGCGACCGGGGCGGCCGCATCCTGCTCACCGGGGACGTGCCCTCCCCGGCCAACCCGCCCTCCGGCTGCCGCTTCCGCACCCGCTGCTGGAAGGCGACCGAGCGCTGCGCCGAGCAGACCCCGCCGCTCGCGGTGCCCGCCGCCCTCGCCGACGACCCCACCCCGGCCCGCCACCCCTCGGCCTGCCACTACGCGGAGACCCGCGCCCCGTCCCCGTAACATCCCCGCAACTCCGGTGACCCGCCTCCGATATACGGACGCGTCAGGCTGGACGCAGTACGGCCGTGCGGGTGCCGTCGGACCGGCCGGGGCGGGCTGCCGCCCCGGCCGGTCCTCCTTGCTCCCGGCTACTTCAGGCCCAGCGACCGCTTCAGGAAGTCCACCTGGAGCAGCAGCAGGTTCTCGGCCACCTGCTCCTGCGGGGTCATATGGGTCACCCCGCTCAGCGGCAGCACCTCATGCGGACGGCCCGCCGCCAGCAGCGCCGAGGACAGCCGCAGGGTGTGCGCCACCACCACGTTGTCGTCCGCGAGACCGTGCACGATCATCATCGGCCGGGCCGGACTCGAAGGGGCCGACAACCCGTCGTCGGTGACCAGCGAGGCGTCCGCGTACACCTCGGGCGCCTCGGCCGGATGCCCCAGCACCCGCTCCACGTAGTGGGTGTCGTAGAGCCGCTGGTCGCTCACCGGGGCGCCCACCACGGCCGCGTGGAACACATCGGGCCGCCGCAGCACCGCGAGCCCGGCCAGCCAGCCGCCGAACGACCAGCCCCGGATCGCCACCCGGTCCAGGTCCAGCGGGAAGCGGCCGGCCAGTCCGTGCAGCGCCGCCACCTGGTCGTCCAGGGTCAGCGTCAGCCGCCCCCTGATCGCCTTCTCCCAGGCCGGCGAGCGCCCCGGGGTGCCCCGGCCGTCCGCCACCACCACGGCGAACCCCTGGTCGGCGAACCACTGCGAGGTGAGATACGGGTTGTGCGCGGCCACCACCCGCTGGCCGTGCGGACCGCCGTACGGGTCCATCAGCACCGGCAGCGGCCCGTCGCCCTCCCGGTGGTCCCGGGGCAGCAGCACCGCGCACGGGATCTCGTCCGGGCCCGAGGCGGTGAGCACCACCCGCGGCGAGAACACCGGCCGCTCCGCGTACGAGACCACCTCCGCGACCTGCTTGCCGGCCCGCAGCACCCGCACCGCGGCGCCCGGCTCCTCCGGCCGGGCCGAGGCCAGCACGGTCACCTCACCGCAGCGCACCGCGGTGTGCACCCCCGGTCCTTCCGAGAGGCGCTCCACGCCGGAGCCGTCTACCCGGTACACATGAATCTGGCCAATTTCCGGATCCTCGGCCGCCGCCCCCGCCGAGGCCGTCACCAGCACGTCCTCCGCGCCCACGTCCAGCACCGCCCGCAGATGCAGCCGGGCGTCGGTCAGCTCCCGCTCGCCGACCGCCAGGGCCCGCGCCCCGCTTTCGTCGGTGATCCGCACCAGCTCCCCGCCCGGCGTCAACGCCGGCACCCCCGGGTTCAGCTCCAGCCAGTCCGCGTCCCGCTCCTCGCGCACCAGTGAGGTGGTGCCGGTCGCGGTGTCCACCGCCAGCTGGTGCTGGAGGCGCTGGTCCCGGGCCTGCACCAGCAGCAGCGGCGCCCCGCCCGAGGACCAGTGCACCCGGGCCAGATAGGGGAACGCCGTCCGGTCCCACTCCACCTCGGTGCGCGCCCCGTCCAGCCCCACCAGGAACAGCCGCACCTCGGCGTTGTCCGTGCCCGCCGCCGGGTACGGCACCGCCGCCGGCTCCCGGTCCGGGTGCGCCGGGTCGGAGATCCACCAGCGCCGCACCGGGGCGTCGTCGGCCCGTGCCACCAGCAGCCGGTCCGACTCCGGCGACCACCAGAAGCCCCGGTGGCGCCCCATCTCCTCGGCCGCGATGAACTCCGCCAACCCGTAGGTGACCGTCTCCGCCTCCGGCTCGGCCAGCGCCCGGTCACCACCGCCGTCCGCGCCCACCACCCGCAGTGCCCCGCCCGCCGTGTACGCCACCAGCCGGCCGTCCGGCGAGGGCCGCGGGTCGATCACCGGCCCCGGCACCGCCAGCTCCCGGGCGGTCCCGGCCCGCAACTCGGCCGTGAACAACCGCCCCGACAGGGTGAAAGCGGCCAACTCCACGGCCCCGTCCACCGCGTAGCCCACGATGCCGCCGCCGCCCTCCCGGCTGCGCTCCCGGCGGGCCCGCTCCTCCGCCGGCAACTCCTCCTCGGCGCCGCCCAGCAGCGCCGACGGGTCGGCCGCCACCCGCTCGCGGACCTCGCCGTCGAGGTCCAGTACCCACAGGCTGCCGGCTCTGTCCGTCCCCGAGGGGGAGCGCAGGAACGCCACCCGGGAGCCGTCCGGCGCGATGGTGAACGCCCTTGGCGCGCCGAGGGTGTAGCGCTGCGTCCGGGCGAACTGGCGAGGAAAGGAGAGCCGTTTGGTCGAGGTCTCATGATGGGAGGTCATACGACCGAAACTAGCGGTCGTGCGCCCCCGTGTGCTGCCGTGCACCGAACGATGCGTGGAAACGGATAGTTATGATCCGTAGCGCCAGGTGGGTATGTACCCTCCCGGCACATGCACGCTGACCGGTCCCGACCGCATATGTATGGAGGTGAACCGCCGTGGCACTCTCGATTTCGGCGGTGGTGCTGCTGGCGATCATCGTCTTCATCCTGATCCGGAAATCCGGACTGAAGACGGTCCACGCGCTGGTCTGCGCGCTGCTCGGCTTCTACCTGGCCAGCTCCTCGATCGCCCCGACCATCAGTGAGCTCACCACCAACGTCGCGGGCATGATCGGCGGCTTCAAGTTCTGACCGGTTCGGCACCCGGAGGGTTCTAAGGTGGGTCGTATGACCCACCTGCCCGCCCGTCGTCTGCTCCTGGTGCACGCGCACCCGGACGACGAGTCGATCAACAACGGTGCCACCATGGCCAAGTACGCCGCCGAGGGCGCCCAGGTCACCCTGGTGACCTGCACCCGCGGCGAGGAGGGCGAGGTCATCCCGCCCGGCCTCGCCCATCTCGCCCCCGACCGCGAGGACGCGCTCGGCCCCTACCGGGTCGGCGAGCTGGCCGCCGCCATGAAAGAACTGGGCGTCACCGACCACCGCTTCCTCGGCGGCCCCGGCCGCTACCGGGACTCCGGGATGATGGGCACCGAGCAGAACCGCCGCCCCGGCGCCTTCTGGAGCGCCGACGTGGACGAGGCCGCCGCCCACCTCGTCGAGGTGGTCCGCGAGGTCCGGCCGCAGGTGATGGTCACCTACGACCCGCACGGCGGCTACGGCCACCCCGACCACATCCAGGCCCACCGGGTCGCCATGCGCGCCGCCGACCTGGCCGCCGAACGCGCCTACCGCCGCGACCTCGGCGACCCGCACGAGATCGCCAAGGTCTACTGGAACCGCGTCCCGCGCGCGTACGCGGAGGAGGGCTTCGCCCGGCTGAAGGACGCCGGCGCCTTCCCCCGTACCGCCGCCGTCGAGGACGTGCCCGGCCTCACCGCCGACGAGTCCCTGCTCACCGCCGAGATCGACGGCGCCGCCTTCGCCGGCCGCAAGACCGCCGCGATGAGCGCCCACGCCACCCAGATCGACGTCCAGGGCGGCTTCTTCGCCCTCTCCAACCATCTCGGCCAGCCCGTGCTGACCACCGAGCACTACCAGTTGGCCCGCGGTACCTCCGGCGCCCCGGCCGGCACCCTGGAACGCGACCTCTTCGCGGGGGTGGGCGCATGACCGCCTCCCGCGCCGCCTCCTGGGGCCTGCTGGCCGGGCTGGTGGTGCTCGGCGCCGTCCTCGGCACCGCCGGCTCGCTGGTCCAAGGGCTCTGGTTCCCGGGCGGGTTGCTGCTCGCCCTGGGCGGCTGCGCCGGGCTCTTCTACGGCGGGCTGCGCGCGTACGGCTCGCAGGCCGGGGTGCTCGCCCCCGGCGCCGGCTGGCTCCTCGCGGTGATCCTGCTCAGCTTCGGCCGCCCGGAGGGCGACGGGCTCTTCTTCGGCTCGCTCTCCGAACTCGTCTACGTACTCGGCGGCATGGTCATGGCTGTGATCTGCGCCACCCTCACCCGGCTGCCGCCCGGGGAGCGGAGGACCGGCCCGCTCGGGGTATGACCTGCCCCGACTTGTGCCCGAATGACCGGACCGGTTCTCCCGGTCGGGCGATGCGGAACGGCGGCGGCCAGTATGGTGGTGCGCGCCGCCGGGCGCCCGTACGTGTAAGAGCGGGCGGCGGAGCCAACCAGGAGAACCTGCTTTGAGCCGTGAAACTGACAGTTCGTCCTCCGGGCCCCAGGGGCGCGGTGGAGCCGCGTACCCCTCGGGCACACCGCCGTACGGAACGCGCCAGTACCCGTCGCAGGACGGTTCGCAGGACGGCGCGGGCGCGAACGGTGCCGCCGAGCCGGACGAGCCCAGGACCGAGACCACGCTGACCACCCGCATCCGGATCAACATCCCCGGATCGCGGCCGATCCCGCCGGTCGTCATGCGCAAGCCGATGAACGGCTCCGACGGGCCCGCGCCCGAGGCGGACGGCTCCGGCACCCCGCAGGCCGCCCCGGCCGAGCGCCGGCCCGGCGCCCCCGCGGCTCCGGCCGCCCAGGCCCCGGCGGCCCCCGCCGCCCCGGCCCCGGAGAAGCCGGCCAGCGACTGGTTCGCCCCGCGCAAGTCCCCGGCCGCCGGGCCGGAGCCGGAGGCCCCCGCCTCCGGAGACCCGCAGGGCGCGGGCTTCCCGCCGCCCGGCCCCGGTGGTCAGGGCCCGGCCCAGGGCGGCTCCCAGGGCGGTCCGGGGATGCCGTACTTCTCCGACGGCCCGCAGCCCGCCCCCGGCGCACCCGGCGGCCAGCCGGCCGGTCCGACCACCGGCCCGGGGCTCGGCGCGATGGCGCCGCCCCCGCCGATGTCCGACGACACCGCGATCCTGACCCCGCAAGCGCCGGCCCGTCCCGGGCCCGCCGGAGCGCCCCCGGCGTCCGGCGGCGGCCATGTCTCGGGCGACACCCTCACCAGCGGCATCCCGGTGGTCCCGCCGGACCACCGCCGCGACTCGCCGTTCCCCGCCACCGGCCCGGCCCGGGTGGCCGGCACCCCCGACGGCGGCCCCGGTGGACCCGGTGGTCCGGGCGGACCCGCCGCCCCCGGCGGCCCCACCGGCCCCGCTGCTCCCGGGAACGGCCCCGCCCCGGCCGCGCCCCGCCCCGCCCCGGCGCCTCGCCCGGCCCCGGCCGCCCCGAAGAAGAAGGGCCGCTCCAAGCTGGTCCTGCTCGGCGCGGGCGCGGTCGTCCTGCTCGGCGTGGCCTACGGCGCCGGTCTGCTGCTGAACCACTCCGAGGTGCCCAAGGGCACCGCGGTGCTCGGCGTGGACATCGGCGGCGGCACCAGGCAGGAAGCCGTCCGCAAGTTGGAGAGCGCCTTCGGCGACCGCGCCACCGCGCCGCTCAAGCTGGACGTGGGCGGAAAGCAGGAGACGCTGACCCCGGACCGGGCCGGCCTCTCGCTGGACACCGAGGAGACGGTACGCGGCGCCGCCGGCGCCGACTACAACCCGGTGTCGGTCATCGGCTCCCTCTTCGGCGGCGAGCGGGTCGCCGAGCCGGTCATCAAGACCGACGAGGAGAAGCTCGGCGTCGCCCTGACCGATCTGGCCGGCACCGCCGGCACCGCGAGCGAGGGCACCATCGTCTTCGCCCCCGGCAAGGTCACCCCGGTGCCCGGCAAGGCGGGCAAGACCCTGGACGTCCAGCGCTCGGTGATCTCGGTACGGGACGGCTACCGTGCCCAGGTGGAGACCGGCTCCGCCGGGGCGATCCGACTGCCGGTCGCCACCAAGGAGCCGACCATCACCCAGGCCGAACTGTCCCGGGCGATGAAGGAGTTCGCGGAGCCCGCGATGTCCGGTCTGGTCACCATCAAGGCGGGCGGCAAGGAGATCCAGTTCGGCCCCAACCGGTCGCTGCCGAAGATCCTGTCCATGAAGCCGGTGAACGGCCGGCTGGTCGAGGTCTACGACAAGAAGGCCATCGACGACCTGCTGGACGGGGTCTTCGACGGGGTGATGGTCACCAAGGGCAACGGCCAGAAGCACCAGCTGTCCTCCGACGACGTGGCGCACGCCCTGCAGACCGCGCTGCTCGGCAAGACCCCCGCCGAGCGGGTCCAGACGATCTCCCTCGACGGCGAGGGCTGACCCCGCCCGTACCGACCGTCACACGCGCGTACGCCCCACCCGGACCGTCCCGGGTGGGGCGTTTCGCGCGCACGGCGGATGCCTCAGAACGGCATCTTGCCGCGGGCCTTGCGACCCGCCGAACCGCTCTTGCCGACCGCCCGCGAGCTGCTGGAGAACGGCTTGGCGAACCAGCGCCCCAGCTTTCCCGGCGCCTTGCCGCCGGCCCGGGCGCCCAGCCCCAGGGTGCGCTGGGTGCCGCGCTGCGGGTGGTGGGACAGCCTCGGCAGCAGAAAGGCCAGTACGGCCAGGACCACGCATATCGCTACCACTCCGGCGATGACCACGGTGCTTCTCCTCACGTTCGGGTCCGGGTTCGCTGTGCGGTTGCCCGCTGCGGCGCCGGGTATGTGGGTTCAGCCCCGGTGCGCAGCGGGAAGGCGACTGCGCGGTGAAGGAGCGACCCCGACCGTGCGGCAGGAGAAGGCGACGATGACCGTGCAGCACGAGAGAATCCCCGTCCCGGCCCAGTCGGCCCCGCGCACCGGCCCCGCGCTGGTGCCGGAGCAGGCGGTGGCCGGACCCAGCCAGCGGATACGCCGGAGGCTGGAGCGGCTGATCGGCATCGCGGCCACCGAGGGCAACGCGGTGGTCCCGCTGGTCAACGGCGACCGGATCTTCGGCGCCATGCTGGAGAGCATCCGCGCCGCCCGGCACACCATCGACATGATGACCTTCGTCTACTGGAAGGGCGACATCGCCCGCGATCTCGCCCGGGCGCTGGCCGACCGCTCCCGGGCCGGGGTGCGGGTGCGGCTGCTGCTGGACGGCTTCGGCAGCCGGCTCATCGAGAAGGACCTGCTGCGGGAGATGGACCAGGCCGGGGTGACCGTCGCCTGGTTCCGCCGGCCGCTCTACCTCTCCCCGCTCAAGCAGAACCACCGCTGCCACCGCAAGGTCCTGGTGGTGGACGAGCGCGAGGCGTTCACCGGCGGGGTGGGCATCGCCGAGGAGTGGTGCGGCGACGCCCGCGACGAGCACGAGTGGCGCGACACCCATGTGAAGGTGTCCGGCCCGGCGGTGGACGGCATCGCCGCCGCCTTCGCCCAGAACTGGGCCGAGTGCCATGACGAGCTCTTCGACGAGCGGGACCGCTTCGTGGAGCACCAGCCGCAGGGCGACGCCGTCGTCCAGGTGGTCCGCGGCTCGGCCAGCTTCGGCTGGCAGGACATGCAGACCCTGCTCCGGGTCGTCCTGGAGTCCGCCGAGCAGCGGGTGCGGATGGCCACCGCCTACTTCGCCCCGGACGACTTCTTCATCGACCTGATCTGCGCCACCGCCGCCCGGGGCGTGGAGGTCGAGATCCTGCTGCCCGGCCGCTACACCGACAAGCGGGTCTGCCAGCTCGCCGGCCAGCGCTACTACGAGCGGCTGCTGGCCTGCGGGGTGCGCATCCACCAGTACCAGCCGACGATGATGCACGCCAAGATCGTCACCGTGGACGGGGTGGCCGCGCTGATCGGCTCCACCAACCTCAACCGGCGCTCCCTGGACCACGACGAGGAGGTGATGCTCGCCGTGCTGGACACCGAGTTCACCCAGAGCCTGGACCGCGACTACGACGAGGACGTGCGGCGCAGCACCCTGATGGAGGAGGGCCGGTGGAAGCGCCGCTCGTTCGCCCAGCGGGCCCGGGAGGCCGGCGTCGTCCCCATCCGCCGCTTCCTGTGACCGCACCCGGCCCCGTACGCCCCTCCGGGTGGTTGTCGGGCCGGCCGGTCATGGCGCGGTGACGTCCGGGTTACGGGTGGGGGCATGAGCGCACCCTTCCGACTGCGCGGCCTCGCCGCCGCCTGCCTCGCCCTCTCGTCCGCCCTGCTGTTCACCGCCTGCGGCACCGAGCAGGAGCGGGTCACCGCCGCCGCGCCCGCCCAGCCCACCGGCACCACCACCGGCTCCGCCTCCCCGTCCGGCTCCGCCTCGCCGCAGCTCACCGACGACCAGGCCGAGCGCGAGCAGCTCGTCCCGGCCGCCAAGGTCACCTGGGACAAGGCGGCCCAGACGGCCCTGGGCGAGGTCCCGCAGAGCAAGCTGGCCGCGATGGAGCTGACCTGGGCGCCGCCCGGCTCCGAGGCCAGCGCCAGCCCCTCGGGCCAGGCCAGCGGCTCCGCCAGTCCCAGCCCCGCCAGCCCGTCCCCGAGCGGCAGCCCCGGCACCCGGACACCGGTCTGGGACAACACCGTCGCCACCGCGGACGGCACCGCCACCCATGTCTGGGTGGACGCCGTCAGCGGCAAGGTGCTCCGCACCGAGCCGGAGGCCGACCAGGACGCCGACGAGAAGAGCGAGTGGGCCGCCGCCCTCAAGGCCGCCACCGTCACCCCGCAGCAGGCCGTCCAGACCGCCCAGAGCCGCGCCAAGGGCACCGTCACCGCCGCCGAGCTGGAGGACAACGTCTGGCAGGTGGACATCGTCGACACCGGCAACTGGGACAAGACCACGGTGGGCGTCTCCGCCACCGACCGCAAGGTCGTCAGCGAGGACGTCGACACCGACTGATCCCCTGCCCCGGGGCCGCCACCGACCGGCGGCGGCCCCGGGGCATGCTCAGTTCAACTGCGCCCGGGCCGCGCGGGCCGTGCGGCGGACCGACTCGGCGGCGCCCGGCTCCACCGCGTCGACGATCTCCGCGTAGGCGTCCATCTCCGCCGCACCGCCCAGGAAGTCCCCGCGCTGCACCAGCAGTTGCGCCCGCTCGAAGCGGAGCCGGGCCGGATGGGCGGGCAGCAGCAGGGACAGCTCCACCGCCCACAGGGCCACATCGGTCCGCTCGGGGCGGCCCGCCGCCCAGGTGCGGATGTTGTTGAGCACCCGCAGCACGATCTGCAACGGGTCCGCGGGCGCCAGCATCGAGGGGTCCAGCTTGTCCCCGGTGGCCCCGGCCACCAGCAGCTCGGCGTCCGCCCCGGTCAGCAGTCGGCCCGCGGCGTACGGGTCGGCCAGCACCTGGTCCTCCGGGGCGCCGAACCCGACCACGAAGTGCCCGGGCAGCCCCACCCCGTACACCGGGCCGCCCGCCCGCCGGGCCACCTCCATCCACACCACCGACAGCAGGATCGGCAGCCCCCGGCGCCGCCCCAGCACCTCGGGCAGCAGCGAGGACTCCAGCCGCCGGTAGTCGGCGTCGGTGCCGTGGAAGCCGAGCCGGCCACCCAGCAGCTCCGCCAGCGCCGCCGCCCAGGCCTGCGGGGTGGCCAACCCGTAGGGCAGCATTCCGGCCAGCCGGTCGAGCTCGATCTCGGCGGCGTCCAGTCCGGCCTGCCCGAGCCCCGGATCGGCCTCGGCACCGACCAGCAGGCAGAGCGCGGCCAGATCCGGCCGCTCCGCGCGGGCCTCCTCGGCGAACCTGGTCCGCCACTCGCTGGTGTGCATGGCTCTCACGTACCCGATCCGGGTGACCGGAAATGGTGGTAGTGGTGGTGCACCGCGAAACCCATACCCGCGTAGAGCGCGTGCGCCCCCTCGTTGTCCGTCTCCACCTGGAGCCAGGCGGCCGAGGCCCCCTCGTCCAGCGCCCGCCGGGCGAGCGCCGCCATCACCGCGGTGGCCAGCCCCTCGCGGCGCCGCTCCGGGGCGACCTCCACCGCCATGAACCCGGCCCACCGCCCGTCCACCACACACCGCCCGATCGCCGCCGGCACCCCGCCGGGCGCCTCCTCGTCCGGCACCGTGGCGAACCACACCGACGGCCCCCCGCCCAGCACCCGCCGCACCTCCGGCCCGGGAGCACGGGACCGCTGATAGCGAGCGAGCCAATCCTCCCCGAACGACCGCTCCACCCGCACCCGTTCCGCGCCCGGCGCCGCCAGGTCCCCGACCCGGGCCAGCGCCCCGATCCGCACCTCGGCGCTCACCTCCCGCCGCCAGCCGAGCCGCTCCAGATCCAGGCAGCGCGCCTCCTGGGCGCCCTCCGCCCCGGTCGCCAGCTGGACGTACGCGGGCAGGCCCCGCTCGTCGTACCAGGCCCGCACCCGCTCCAGCGCCTCGTCCGACTCCACCCCCGGGGAGCCGAGCGCCAGCGCCGAGTTGGCCCGCCGGGTGAAACCGCCGGAGGCCCGCAGGGTCCACTCGCCGAGCGGGGCGCTCTCCACCGGCGGCCAGGCCCGCGCCCCGATCCGGGTCAGCTCCTCCCAGCCCGCCGCCGGACCCCGCCGGCGCGCCGGCGCCGGGGGCACCACCTTCCCCGCCACCAGCGAGGATTCCGCGATCCGCACGGTCTCCCCGGTGCGGCGGGTGATCGCCAGCACACCCTCGTCCCAGGATGTGAGAACGCCGACCGTGTCGGTGAACCGCCCGGCGCCGTCACCGGTCTGCTCCAGGCGGCGGACGGAGACCCTTTTCCCCAGGTCAGAGGCGGTGATTCGGACCTCCAGCCGTCCGCCTGCGGTGAATTCCACTGCTCTGCCAGCCCCTCGTGTTCGGATCGTTGCCGAGAACGGAGATACTAGGTGCGGGCATCGACGACGCCGCGCTCCCGCGCAAACCAGCCCTACCGAGGAGGAACGACCAGCGTGACCTACGTCATCGCGCAGCCTTGTGTCGACGTCAAGGACAAGGCGTGCATCGAGGAGTGCCCCGTCGACTGCATCTACGAGGGCTCCCGCTCCCTGTACATCCACCCCGACGAGTGTGTCGACTGCGGCGCCTGTGAGCCGGTCTGCCCGGTCGAGGCCATCTTCTACGAGGACGACACGCCCGACGAGTGGAAGGACTACTACAAGGCGAACGTCGAGTTCTTCGACGAGCTCGGCTCGCCCGGTGGTGCCTCCAAGCTCGGCCTGATCGAGCGCGACCACCCCTTCGTCGCCGCGCTGCCGCCGCAGAACGGCTGATCGGCGCCCGCGCGCTCTCCCCGGTCCCGTACGGCACCCCGCCGTACGGGACCGGCGCGCATCCGCCCATACCTGTACGGGAAGCCGTACCCGCCCCGGATCCGTACCCGCCCCGTACAGGGCCCCGTCCCGCCGTCCCCCGTACAGGAAGTGATGAGCCCCGTGCCCTCCCCCGTCTCCGCCCGCCTGCCGGTCTTCCCCTGGGACAAGCTGGAGCCCTGCAAGCGGACCGCCGTGGCCCACCCGGACGGCATCGTGGACCTGTCCGTCGGCACCCCCGTCGACCCGGTCCCCGACCTGATCCAGCGTGCGCTGACCGCCGCGGCCGACTCCCCGGGCTACCCGACGGTATGGGGCACGGTCGAGCTGAGGGACGCGCTCACCGGCTGGGGCGGACGCCGCCTGGGCGCCACCGGGCTCACCCACCACCATGTGCTGCCGGTGGTCGGCTCCAAGGAACTGGTCGCCTGGCTGCCCACCCAGCTGGGCCTGGGCCCCGGCGACAGGGTCGCCTACCCGCGCCTCGCCTACCCGACCTACGAGGTGGGCGCGCGGCTGGCCGGTGCGGAGCCGGTGGTCTACGACGACCCCACCGAGCTCGACCCGGCCGGCCTGAAGCTCCTCTGGCTGAACTCCCCCTCCAACCCCACCGGCCGGGTCCTCACCCAGGACGAGCTGACCCGCGCCGTCACCTGGGCCCGCGCCCACGACATCCTCCTCGTCAGCGACGAGTGCTACCTCGAACTGGGCTGGGAGGCCGACCCGGTCTCCGTCCTCCACCCGGAGGTCTGCGGCGGCTCCTACGAGGGGATCGTGGCCGTCCACTCCCTCTCCAAGCGCTCCAACCTGGCCGGCTACCGCGCCGCCTTCCTCCTCGGCGACCCGGCGGTGCTGGGCGAGCTGCTCCAGATCCGCAAGCACGGCGGCATGATCACCCCCGCCCCGGTGCAGGCCGCCACCGTCGCCGCCCTCGGCGACGACACCCACGTCACCGAGCAGCGCGCCCGCTACGCCTCCCGCCGCGCCGCCCTGCGCGCCGCCCTGGAGAGCCACGGCTTCCGCATCGAGCACAGCGAGGCCAGCCTCTACCTCTGGGCCACCCGCGACGAGCCGTGCTGGGACACCGTGGCCCAGCTGGCCGCCCTGGGCATCCTGGTTGCCCCCGGCGACTTCTACGGCGAGGCCGGCGCCCGCCACATCCGGGTGGCGTTCACCGCCACCGACGAACGGGTCGAGGCCGCGGTCAAGCGCCTGGGCTGACCCCGTCCCGATGTACGCGAAAGGGGCCGGGGAGCAGTGAAGCTCCCCGGCCCCTTCCCCTGGCCGCGTGCGCCCGCGCCCCACATGGGTTCCGGCACACGCGGCCGAGTATCAGCCCAGCGCGGGCAGGGTGCGCACCGGCAGCTGGTCGGTGGTCGGCAGCCCGCCGCCGAGCGCGTCCACCGGGGCGGCGCCCGCGGCCCCGCCGACGATCTCACCCGCGCTGCCCGCGGCGTTGCCGGCGGCGTCCTGGGCGGCCGGGGTGGTGGTGTCCGCGGTCTTCGCGACGGTCTGGCCCGCGGCCGGGACGGCCTGCTTCACGGCCTTGCCACCCGCCTCGCCGGCCATCCCGGTGCCGCCCTCGGCGGCGCCGCCGACCGTGTCGGACACCGAGGCGGTGTCCAGGCTGGACACCCCGCCGAGGTCGGTGGCCTGGGGCAGGTCCACGGCGCTCGCGGAGCCGGCCGCACCGACCACGGGAGCCGCTCCGGCTGCGATCAGCAGCGCGGCACGGGCGATCCGGCGGGTCAGGGGGAGGGACATGGTGCTCCTTGGTCGTTGACTTCTCGTGCCTGTCCGACGATCGGACGCTGTGACAACCGCCGCGGGGCCCAGGGAGGTTGCGGACCGCGAAGGTAAAGAGTCGGTAATGCGTCGCATGATCGGACCACCCGAAAACGGGCAAAGGAGAGAAGCCCGCCCGCCGCGCAGAACCGTCACTCCCTGTCCTGGTCAGGGGAGTTGGGCCTTGAACGGGCAGTGGCCGCCGAGGAGCACCGCCACCCCGGGCAGACCCCGCACGGGTGAGCCCCGGGACGTACGGCCGAGTCCGGTTTCGATTCGCGTACGGCCCGGGGGTTCGGCTGTCGACAGTGCTGCTAGAAGTGGTCGGGCAACCAGGGTTCGTACTGGGCGGTGCTGTGGAGAAGAGCGGCGAGTGCCCGCTCCGATACGGCGTTGACGCCGTCCATGCGGGCCGAAGTGGTGGACCGGTACCCGCCGGCGTACCAGACCGCGAGCTGCCGCTGTGTCAAGGTCACCTGTCCCTCGACACCGGTCGGGACGATCTCGGCTGCTCCCGCCTCGATCGACAGAAGCCACCGCCCCCGCCCGCCGGTCTCGCCCTCGATCTCGATCGGTACGGCAGTGGTGAGCTCGGCGGGCCACCCACGCAGCCGGATGGCCTCGGGGATGTCGAGGATGCGGAACATCCACGGGTGCCAGGCGTCGGCGGTGGTGCGGTGATGGCGGAGCCCGTGAAGGAGAGTCGGGTCGGGCGGAAGGGCACCGCGACGGAAGGTGATGGTGCGGGCGCGGGTGTTGTGGCGGCCGAGAAAGGCCATCATGGCGGAGGCGGCGGCGCGGCTGTCGGCCCAGAAGTCATGGACGACCAAGCCCATGCCGTGGCGCTCGTGTCGTCGGGTGGTGAGACTGAGGAGACCGGCCGCAGGCTGGCCGGAGCGGGCGAAGCGGTAGCCGGTGAGGTTGCTCTTGTCGTGCTTCCACCGGGTCCACCAGGAAGGCCGGTGGACGGGGCCGTTCCATCGACTGGCGAGATGGCGTTGGAGGGTCTCTGTGTCACCGGTCAGTCCGTGTTCCACCTCGAAGCCATCGCCGGCGAAGGAGTTCCTGAGGTCGTCGGTGGCCACGGTCCACGCGAAGACACTGATGGGAGCCTCCCAGCCGAGGCGGCGGGCATAGCCGGTGGACGAGGTCACGATGGTGGAGATCACGGCGCCGCGTTCGATCAGAGGCCGCAGTCGCTCCCTCACCAGGTCGGCGGCGAGGTGGTCGCCGCGTTCCTCCGGGGCCACGCAGCCATCGCCGAGGCAGGCACTGGGGACGGGGACGCCGCCGAAGAACTGCCCGACGAGGAGGCCGAGGCCACCGGCGACGACCCGCCCCTCGCGGACGGCGACCCGGAGGTCGGCGTGCTTGCGTAAGTGGGCGATGTCGCCGATGGCATGCCCGTAGGCGCGGGTGGCGAGCTGGTCGTACTGCTCCCACAGGCCGTCATCGGCCGGGACGAAGGCCGGCTGCTGGTTCATGATCCCCCAACTAGTAGCGGGTGGCGTCGCGGACGGCGTCGGCGTCCAAAGGGAGGAGGAAGGTGCGGACGAAGGTCAGGACGCCGATGTCGTCCTGGTTGTGGGCGGTGGTGTGGCAGCTGATGACCCCGGTGCTGGGACGGCTCCGGGAGGACCGGCGGCTGAGGATCTCCGTCTGGGCGTACAGGGTGTCGCCGAGGTGGACGGGGGCGGTGAATCGCACTCGGTCGACGGCCAGGTTGGCGATGGTCAGGCCGCTGATGCTGCGTACGGTCATGCCGGCCACCAGGTTGAGGGTGACACCGGAGCAGACCAGGATGCGTCCCCATGGGGTCTGGCTGCTGTGATGGGCGTCGGTGTGAATGGGGGCGACATTCCCGCTCAGGGCGGCGCCGAGGAGGTTGTCGAGTTCGGTGACGGTGCGGCCGGGACGGTGCTCGATGGTCAGGCCGGGGGCGAGTTCTCCGTAGGACAGGCCGACGTTCTCCCGGACGCGGAGCTCGCCTGTCCGGCGGTAACCGTGGGGCAGGTCGGGGTTCATGACATACGGTCCGCGTCGGCGATGATCGCGCGGGCGGCCTTGAAGAAGGGCGTGCCGCACATCTGCCCGTCCACGGCTGTCACCGCTCCGCCGCTGGCGTCGGCGGCGGTGACGATGGTGCGGGCCCGGGCGATCTCCTCGGACGTGGGGGCGAAGACCTCGTTGATCACCTGCACATGACGGGGATGGACGCAGCCCTTGCCGGTAAAGCCGAGGTTCTTGGCCCGTTCGGCGTCGCGGCGCAGGGCGTCGAGGTCGTCCAGCTGCCAGGTGGGGGCGTCGATGGCGGGGATGTTCGCGGCGGTGGCGGCGTTGACGAGCGCCGACCGGGCGTAGTGGAGGGCATCCCAGTCCAGGCCGCAGCGGACAGAGGCGGCGTAGTCGGCAGAGCCGAAGACGACGCCGCCGAGCCGGGGCGCGTGCATGATCGCCGGGAGGGTCTCGAAGGCCCGGGGACTTTCGATCAGGGCCCAGATGTCGGGGGTGCAGCCGTCGGCGTCCAGCGCGGCGGCGGCGAGTTCGACATCACGCGGGGACTCCACTTTGGGGACCACGACGAGGTCGGCTCGGGCGGTGTAGGCGGCCAGGGCAATGAGGTCTTTGAGGCCCTCGACCGTCGTGAGGCTGTTGATGCGGATGCCGAGGGTGCACGGCGGATCAGTGAGGGCGAAGAAGGCTTCCGACGCGGTACGGGCGGTCTGCTTGTCGGGGAGGGCGACGGAATCCTCGATGTCGACGACGGCGACCCCGGCGCCGGACCTCTGCGCACTGACGAAGCGGTGCTGGTGCAGGCCGGGAGTGATGATCCAGGCTCGGCCTGGCGGGCGGCTGGTGCTGGTCATGGGGGACTTCACCTTCCGCTGCGCTTGGCGGCGATGAGCAGGTCGAGCCGGCCGAGGGTGGCGGCGCCCCTGATGTCGTCGTCGACATCGATGCCGTAGCGGTCGCCGAGCAGGACGGACAGTTCGACGAGGGCGAGTGAGTCGAATCCGGCGTCGTCGAGGGTGGTGTCGTCGGTGAGGCGTTCGGCGGGCAGTCTGAGGTCGTCGATCAGGATGCGGGTGAGGTCACTGGTCATGTCCAGGTCCTTTCCGCCCGAAGGGCGGGTGAGCGGGCAGGGTTGGCCAGGTGAGGGCGACAGCGCCGAAGGTCAGTCCGGCGCCGAACGCGGTCAGCAGGGTGCGGTGGCCGGATCGGAGGCGGCCTTGGGCTGCTGCGTCGGCCAGGAGAAGTGGGATGGAGGCGGCGCCGGTGTTGCCGACCTCGGCCACGTTGCCGAGCCGACGGTCCTCGCGGACGCCGAGTCGGCGGGCGACGAAGGAGATGATGCGGCTGTTGGCTTGGTGCGGGGCCAGGCGGTCGACGTCCCCGAGGCTCCATCCGACGGCGGCGGCGGCCTCGCGGGCGGTGGTGGACATGCGGTCGACCGCGTGCCGGAAGACGTCGGCTCCGTCCATGCGCAGAGCACTGGGTCGGGAGGCCCGGATCAGGTCCGCGCCGGTGCCGTCGCTGCCGAGGATCACCGGACCGAGTGCCCCCGCCTCGTTCGCGCTTCCGCCCCGAAGCACTACGGCCCCGGCACCGTCGCCGAAGAGGGGGACGGTCGCCCGGTCCCCGGGATCCGGCAGGGTGGCCAGGCGGTCGGCGCCGACGACCAGTGCGGTGCGCGCGGTGCCGCCGGCGATGAGACCGGCCGCGGTGGCGAGGGCGTACAGAAAGCCGGTGCAACCGGCCGCGAGGTCGTATGCGGGGATGCCGGTCAGTCCCAGCCGTGTCGCCACGGTGGGCGCGACAGCCGGGCAGCAGCGGTCCGGGGTGGTCGTCGCCACCACCAGGACCTCCGCCTTCTCCGTTCCGCCGCAGGCGAGCGCCTGGCGGGCCGCACGCACCGCGAGGTCGCTCGTGGACAGTTCCGATCCGGCCACGTACCGCTGGACGATTCCGGTCCGCGAGCGAATCCACTGGTCCGTGGTGTCCAGCCGTGTGGTCAGCTCGGTGTTCGAGACAGAGCGCGAAGGCAGCGCGGCGCCGACTCCGCAGACCACCACCGCTTCGGCGGTCATCCGGTGGTCACCTTGAGTCGGCGGGCGACATCGATGATCAGGTCCTCCTGCCCGGCGACGACCTGTTCCTCGCCGAGGGCGAGGAACAGGTCGATCGGATCGACGCCTTCGGCGCGGGCGGCTTCCAGAACGGGCCGCTTGAAACCGGAGAACACCCCGGCCAGGCCGCTGGCCACAGCGGTCGAGTCGATGGACGGCGGGGCCTTCATCACGCGCGCGGCGGCGATGTCGGCGGCGGCCAGTACCTCTCGCAGACCGATCCCGGTGTTGACGCCCCGGCGGTCGAGGACCGCCACGAGGACTTCGAGCTGGGTGTTGCCGGCACCGGCGCCGAACCCGCGGGCCGTCGCGTCGATGACGGACGCCCCGGCGTCCACGGCGGCGAGGCTGTTCGCCACGGCCAGGCCCAGGTTGTTGTGTCCGTGGAAGATCAACGGCACGTCGACGGCGGAGGCGATGGCGGCCACACGCTCGGTGACGTCCGCCGGGAGGTAGTAGCCGGCGGAGTCCATGATGCCGACGGCCTGTGCGCCGAACCGCACCATCAGGGCACACTGTTAGGCGAGCTTGCGGGGCTCGGCCAGGTGGCTCATGAGCAGAACGCCCTGAGCTTCGGCACCGAGTTCGCGGACCACGTCGAGGTGGCGCTCGGTGACGTCGGCCTCGGTGCAGTGCGCTGCGATCCGTACGATGTCGGCCCCGTGGCGGACGGCGGCGGCGACATCCTTCGCGGTGCCCCAGCCGGGCGCCATGAAGACACCCATCCGCGACGAGGTGAGGGTCTCGCGGACGGTGGTGAGCATCGTGGCGTCGTCGAGAGCTGCGCGACCGATCTGGAGGCTGGAAGCCCCCAGCCCGTTGCCATGGCCGACCTCCACCACCGGCACGCCGGCGGCGTTCGCGGCGATGGCGTAGGCGCGGAGCTGGGCGGCGTCGAGCTGGTGGCCGACCGCGTGCTGGCCGTCGCGCAGTGTCGGGTCGTGGAGGAGCACCCGGGGCCGCTCGTGCGCGGTGGTGTCCACAGGCGGAATCCCTTCCTTCAGAGGGTCGCGGCCGACTGCTCGGCGAGCAGGACGGCGGCGGCGTTGATGATGTCGACGCTTCCGGCGTGGTGGGGCAGGCGACGGCCGGAGGTGGCCACCTGCACGGCGACCGAGATGCGGCCGGAGCCCATGGCGAGCGAGGTCACCTCGAAGCCGGGCGCGTAGCCGCGCACGGTGTCGGCGATGGCCGCGATGCCCGTACGGATGTGGGCGGGGCTGAATCCGTCGGCGAGGACGGTGATGGCCACCCGGAAGGGTGGAGCGGGCCGGGCGGGGCTCAGATTGACCATCACCTTCACGTCCCGGGTGCCGGTGAAGGTGCGGATCGCGGCGGAGGTGGTGGCGATGTACTGGTCCAGGTTTTGGCGGGTGGCCCGGCCCGCGCTGGCAGCGGCTCCGGTGGAGACCACCTCGACATAGGTGGGGGTGCAGTGGCGCGACACGGCGTGCAGGACTGGGATGGCTGCCTGCCCGCCGCAGCTGACGAGGTTCAGGTGCCGGCAGGCGACCGGGTAGTGCGGGCTGACGCCCGGGACGACAACGGTGCCCAGGTCCGTGGGAGTCAGGTCGATCAGGGTGGCGCCGGTGGGACGCAGGGCCGCCCAGTGCTCGGCGTGGCTGTCAGCGCTGGTGGCGTCGAAGACCACGTCGAAGGGCCCGGCCTCCACCACGGAACCGATTCCACCGGCAGCCGTCCGGTAGCCCAGTTCCGCCACCCGGTGAAGGCCCAGGCTGTTCCGGCCGCGGCCCGCCACCAGGACCAGGTCCAGGTTTGCGGAGCGGTGGATTCTGTCGACGAGATCGATCCCGATCAGGCCCGCGCCGAGTACGGCGACGCGGCGTCGTGTGTCAGCAGCCATCGGCCGCTCCTTCGGTTGCTGGGAGGGGGCAGACGCGGTGCCCAGGAGGTGCGGTGACGTGGGAGAGCCGGGGTCCGCTGGTCACCGGACGTGCAGTTCGACCGGCGGCAGATGAAGAGAACGCGCGCATATCGTGGTCCGGTGTTCCAGGGGAAGGCTGGCGTGCACGGCCCCGGCCAAGACCAACTGCCCGGCCCGCAGCCCGTCGCCGAGGAGATGCAGCCGTTCCGCGAGCCACACCAGGGCACGCAGTGGATCACCGAGGACGGCACGGCCCTCCCCGGTGGCGACGGCGGCGCCGTTGACGCTGACGACCAGCGGCTCCTCGGCCAGGTCCATGTCCTCGTTCAGGGGAACCGGAGGTCCGGTGACGGCCCGAGCACAGGACGCGTTGTCGGCGATGCTGTCCGCCACCGTGATGCGCCAGTCGGTGAACCGCGTGTCGATCACTTCCAGGGCCAGGAACACCTCCACCGCCGCTGCCCGAGCCTCGTCCACGCCGACGTTCGGGCCCGCCAGGTCGCTTCCGAGCCGGAAGGCGACCTCCGCCTCCACCCGCGGCTGCATCAGTGCGGACCGGGCCAGAGTGCTGCCGGTGGGCAGCATCATGTCGTCCAGTAGCACGCCCGAGTCCGGCTCGTCGACGCCCATCTGCTCCTGCATGGCCTTCGAAGTGACGCCGGCCTTGTGGCCGACGACGCGAGCGCCGTCTGCGATGCGCCGCCGGATGGACGCGGCCTGCACCCGGTAGGCGCTCTCCAGCGACAGGCTCGGCCACCGGATGCTCAGCGCGTCGATCGGGAGGCGGTCGTCCTCCGCCGCCAGCAGAGCCGACGCTGTCGTGGCGATCCAGCGGTCATCCAGGTCGTCCATGGAGATCCCTCTCGGAACACGGGTCCGCATATGCCGTTCACAGATGTGGCGCGGGAGCAGCAGTGAGATGTCGCCCGCCCGGCCGCCGCGGCCGGGCCTGACGTTGAGTCAACCGGCGGACCGCTCACGGCGGTACGGTGGCGGGCAGGTCAAGCGGTATATCCCGTATACGCAGGCAGGTGCTCATGACCACGCGCACGCCGAACCTCCAGCTCAGCGCTCTGGTGGCCGAGTCCGGCCTCACCTACGAGGCGCTGGCCAAGGCAGTGTGCGCGGTGACCGTCGAATGCGGTGCACGCTTACGGACGAACAAGTCCAACGTGGAGCACTGGATCTCGGGTTCCGTTCCTCGCGGGGACACCTCCACGTTTCTCGCGGTCGCGCTGTCCCGGCGCCTGGGCCGCCTCCTGACCTCCGCGGACCTCGGTCTGCCCGCTCTGGCGGGGACGGAGGATGACACCATCGGCCTGTCCCTTGAAAGCGACCCCCTGGACGTCCTGATGCCGATGTGGAGGTACGAGTTGGACCGCCGCCGCCTCCTGACCGCCTCCGCCTACTCCGTGGCTGCCGCGGCCCTGCCCCTGACCGATGTCCGGGACATCGCCGCCCGCACCGCCGCCGCCCGCACCGGGCACACCGTCGGCATGGCCGAAGTCGCCGCCGTCCGCGACATGATCAGCGCCTTCTCCGAGATCGATGAACGCCATGGCGGACAGCACGGTCGCAGCGCCCTTGTCGCCTACCTCCGTGATGACGTCGCCCCGCTGTGCCGGGCCCGGTTCCGTACCGACGAGGCCCGGCGGCAGATGCTCTCCGCCGCCAGTCGTGGCGTCCACCTGCTGGGCTGGAAGTCCTACGACGCCGGGCAGCAGGGCCTCGCCCAGCGCTACTACCTGCAGTCCTACGCGCTTGCCGCCGAGTCCGGGCTGCGGGGGCATGACGGCTTCGTGATGCGGACCATGGCCATGCAGGGCCTCAAGCTCCACCGTCCCGAGCACTGCCTGGGCTTGGCCGAGACCGGACTGAACAGGGCCAAGGGGCATGTGGACGCGCAGACCGAAGCTCTCTTCCGTGTCGTCCACGCCCACACCCTGGCCAAGAGCGGTAGGAGTCGCGCGGCTCTCGCCGAGGCCGAGCACGCGCGCACCCTGCTGACCGGTGCTCCTGGCGACGAGGTGCCGTTCTGGGCGCTGGCCTGGGGGCCGCCTGCTGCCTCGGTGCACTCCCGCACCGCCAAGGTCCACGAGACTTTCGGAGATCACCGTGCCGCCGCTGCGTACTACACGCTGGCCGCAGCGGCCCGTCCGGCCGGCACCTATGCGCGGATCGTCGCGTTGGATCTGGTCGCGGGTGCCGAGATGCACCTCAAGGGCGGCCGCATCGAGCAGGCCTGCGACACCTGGCACCGGGCCATCGACCATATGGGCGGCGTACGTTCCGTCCGTACCCGCAAGGCCGTCTCCCGTATGCGCGGCGACCTCGCACGCTTCCGGGCCCGCGGCCTGCGGTGCGTGGCCGAGCTCGATGAACGGGGACGCGACCTCCTCACCGGGGCCTGAGCACGGTCGGGGCTCTCAGGCGCGCTCGAAGTGACGACGGACGAGGGGGGCCAGATAGTCCGCGTGCGGACCGGCCAGGCCGGCCAGCTCGTCCGGTGAGCGGACCAGGGCCACGTTGTCGAGTTCGGGAGCCCGCCCCTGAACGCGGTCGGCTTCCCCGGCGGTGGTGAAGCCGGCCCGCAGTGCCGCCTCGGGGAGGGCCGGGGCGAGATAGGTCAGGCCGACGCTGCCGTTCTCGCCGCGGGTGACCCCCCACAGCCTCAGATCCGTCGCGGCCGCGACGATCCCCAACTCCTCCGCCAGCTCCCTGGCGGCCTGCCCGGCCAGTGCCGACTCGTCCAGGGCCCTGCCCGCCTGTGGGGGCTCGACGGATCCTCCCGGCAGTTGCCAGCGGCCCGGGGCGGCCGTCGACGGTGACATCCTCGCTGCCACGACACGGCCGTCAGGGGTCGGCTGGACGACGTTCACGAACAGCGAGGACAGCGCGCTCGCGCCCGGGACCCGGCGCAGGGCGTAGTGCCGGTACGTCACACGAACCCAGGACAGGCGCAAGGCGCGAGGCCCCGCCCACCGCAACCCTCCACAGGCCACCACCGGTCCGTCGAAGAGGCTCGGGTTGGCCCGGACCGCCGTCTCCCATACCCGGTCCCGGGCCGCCGCGTCCTGAGGCGTCAGCGGCGGCTTCACGGCCTCGGCCAGCAGAAGCCGCTCGGCCTCGAAGAGATCGACGCCCATGGCGGGCGAGGGGTCGGTCACCCGCTCATCGTAGAGGCGCCTCAGCCCATGGCACGTCGCCTACCGCGCCGTCGCCGCCGTGATGCGGACCGTGTCGGTGGTGCCGTCCGTGCCGGGGCGGGCCGGGGCGGTGCGCCAGCCTTCGGAGGAGCGTTCGGCGGTCCAGAGGCGGCCCGCGTAGGAGACCTCAGCGATGCCCAGGGTGTGCGCCCGGGCCACCGCCCAGTGGGCCAGCTCCCAGCCGCGGCGGCTGCCCGGGGCGGTCGGCTGCTCGGGGTCCGGGGCGCCGGAGGCGCCGCCCGCCGCCGGGGCGGCCGGGACGGAGAGCACCGTGCCGGTGGTGGCCTTGGGCAGTACGGAGGGGCCGAACGCCCGGCGCAGCTCGGCCCGTACCTTCGCCGGGTCGCCGGCCGGGACCGCCTCGGCGCCCCGGTCGCAGGTCAGCGAGGCCGGGGTGCGGCCGGTCAGGGCGGCGGCGAGCAGGGCGGCGTCCGGCTCGTGCTTGGCGTACGCCTGGGGGAAGCCGCTGCGCTGCACCCGCTGCGCGGCCACGGTCAGCGGCATCCGCGAGTACCCCGGGACCTCGTCCAGGTGCTCGTAGAACTCCCCGGAGGCGTACACCGGGTCCATGATCTGCCGCTCGGTGCCCCAGCCCTGCGAGGGCCGCTGCTGGAACAGCCCGAGCGAGTCCCGGTCCCCGTAGTCGATGTTGCGCAGCCCCGACTCCTGGAGCGCGGTGGCCAGGGCGATGGTCACCGCCCGCTCCGGCATGCCCCGGGTGGTGCCGACCGCCGCTATCACCGCCGCGTTGGAGGCCTGTTCGGGGTCGAACCGGTAGCGGGTTCCGCCGTCGGCCACCTCGCAGGAGGGGCTGCCCTTGGCGCCGGTCAGGTACTGCGCCAGGACGTAGCCGATCAGCGCCAGCAGCACGGCGAACGCGGCGGCCAGACGGAGCGGACGGCGGCGGGGATGGGGGTGGGGCTCGGACACCAGGCCACCGTACTGGAGGCGGCGGATAGGCTCGGCGCCATGTCCGAGACCCAGCCTGACCACGTTCCCACGGCCCTCGACCTGTCCCTGGACGGCCCGGCGCTGACCGCCGCCCTGGTCGACTTCCCGTCGGTCAGCGGCACCGAGAAGCCGCTCGCCGACGCCATCGAGGAGGCCCTGCGCGCCCTTCCGCACCTGAGGGTGGACCGGCACGGCAACAACGTGGTGGCCCGCACCGACCTCGGCCGGTCGGAGCGGGTGGTGCTCGCCGGGCACATCGACACCGTGCCCATCGCGGACAATGTGCCCTCCCGGTTGGACGAGGAGGGTGTGCTGTGGGGCTGCGGCACCTCCGACATGAAGTCCGGGGTGGCCGTGCAGCTGCGGATCGCCGCCACCGTGCCCGCCCCCAACCGCGACCTCACCTTCGTCTTCTACGACAACGAGGAGGTCGCCGCCCACCTCAACGGCCTCGGGCATGTGGCCGAGGCCCACCCCGACTGGCTGGCCGGGGACTTCGCCATCCTGCTGGAGCCGTCCAACGGGGAGGTGGAGGGCGGTTGCCAGGGCACCCTGCGGGTCAAGCTGCGGCTGACCGGTGAGCGGGCGCACTCCGCGCGCTCCTGGATGGGCTCCAACGCGGTGCACGCCGCCGCCCCGATCCTGGCGAAGCTCGCCGCGTACCAGCCGCGCCGGCCGGTGATCGACGGGCTGGAGTACCACGAGGGGCTGAACGCGGTGGGCATCGAGGGCGGGGTGGCCACCAATGTCATCCCCGACGAGTGCGTGGTCACCGTCAACTACCGCTACGCGCCGGACCGCTCCATGGCGGAGGCGGAGGCGCACGTCCGCGAGGTGTTCGCGGACTGCGAGGTCGCGGAGATCATCGTGGACGACCACACCGGCGGCGCCCTGCCCGGCCTCTCCCACCCCGCGGCGGCCGCCTTCATGGCCGCGGTGGGCGGCGCCGCCAAGCCCAAGTTCGGCTGGACCGACGTCTCCCGGTTCAGCGCGCTGGGCGTCCCCGCGGTCAACTACGGCCCCGGCGAACCGCTGCTCGCCCACAAGCGGGACGAGCGGGTGGCGGTGGAGCGGATCACCCACTGCGAGCGGCGGCTGTACGACTGGCTCACCGCCTGACCCCGGGGGCGGCCGCCGTCCGGCCCCCGGCATCCCGGGGGCCGGTGTCCCCGGCCCTCCGCCCGCTCCCCGACTCCCTGACCTTCGTAATTTCCCGAATCTCCATCTTCCGCGGCCTACTCTGAGCGGAGAACGAAGGTCAGCGGAGGGAGTCAGGTCATGGGGAACCCCGAGGCCGAGGCGGAAGGACTGCGGGCGCTCGCCGAGCAGCGACTGGGACCGGTGGTGCGCCGGCGTGAGCAGATGCAGCCCGGCACCACGGACCAGCGGCTGCTGGACACCGACGGCGGCGACAGCGAATGGGTGCACACCGACCCGTGGCGGGTGATGCGTATCCAGTCGGAGTTCGTGGAGGGCTTCGGCGCCCTCGCCGAACTGCCGAGCGCCATCAGCGTCTTCGGCTCCGCCCGCACCCCGCAGGACAGTCCGGAGTACGACGCGGGCATCCGCATCGGCCGCGCCCTGGTGGACGCCGGGTTCGCGGTGATCACCGGCGGCGGGCCGGGCGCCATGGAGGCCGCCAACCGGGGCGCCCGGGAGGGCAAGGGCGTCTCGGTCGGGCTCGGCATCGAGCTCCCCTTCGAGCAGGGGCTCAACCCGCATGTCGACATCGGCGTCAACTTCCGCTACTTCTTCGTACGGAAGACGATGTTCGTGAAGTACGCGCAGGGCTTCGTCGTCCTGCCGGGGGGCCTGGGCACCCTGGACGAGCTGTTCGAGGCGCTCACCCTGGTGCAGACCCGCAAGGTCACCCGGTTCCCGATCGTGCTGTTCGGCACCGCCTACTGGTCGGGCCTGGTCGACTGGCTGAAGAACACCGTGGTCGCCCAGGGCAAGGCCTCCGAGCGGGATCTGCTGCTGTTCCATGTCACCGACGACGTGGACGAGGCGGTCGCCCTGGTCACCAAGGAGACCGGCCCCAACACGCCGTAAGTGAGTGCGCCGGCCGTCAGGCCAGCCCCCGGCGGGCGACCGCCGGGGGACGGTGGCCGGCGATCGAGGCCACCATGTCCAGCACCTGGCGGGTCTCCGCCACCTCGTGCACCCGGTACACCTGGGCGCCCAGCCAGGCCGAGACGGCCGTGGTGGCCAGGGTGCCCACCACCCGCTCCTTGACCGGGCGGTCCAGCGTCTCGCCCACGAAGTCCTTGTTGGAGAGCGAGACCAGCACCGGCCAGCCGGTCTCCGTCATCTCGCCGAGCCGGCGGGTCGCCTCCAGGCTGTGCCGGGTGTTCTTCCCGAAGTCATGGCCGGGGTCGATCATGATGCCGTCCCGCCGCACGCCCAGCGCCACGGCCCGCTCGGCCAAACCGAGGGTCACCCGGAGCACATCGGCCATCACATCCTCGTACGCCACCCGGTGCGGCCGGGTCCGCGGATCGGCGCCGCCGGCATGGGTGCACACCAGCCCCGCCCCGTAACGGGCCGCCACCTCCGCCAGCTTGGGATCCACCCCGCCCCAGGCGTCGTTGAGCACATCGGCGCCCGCCTCGCAGACCGCCTCGCCCACCTCATGGCGCCAGGTGTCCACGCTGATCACCACGTCCGGGTGGCGGCGGCGCACCTCGGCGACGAAGCCCACCGTGCGGCGCGCCTCCTCCTCGGCGGAGACCTCCTCACCCGGCCCGGCCTTCACCCCGCCGATGTCCACGATCGCCGCGCCCTCGGCCACCGCCTGCTCGACCCGGGCGAGCGCCGGCTCGTCGGCGAAGGTGGCGCCCTGGTCGTAGAAGGAGTCCGGGGTCCGGTTCACGATGGCCATCACCACCGGTTCGCGGGTGTCGAACTCCCGCCGTCCCAAGCGCAGCATGCCGCTCCGTCCTCGCTGATCCCGGCTCTGTCGCCGCTCCCGCTGTCGCCTGGAACCCTAGCCGTCGGCGCCTCATGGCACGATCAGGGCTGAGACGAGTTCCGCTCCCCGGGGAAGGCACGCCTGTGTTCTGGTTCTTGCTGATCGCGATGGTCGTGGTCATCGCCGCGGTCACCCTCGCGGTCGTCGGCGGCGGCGAGAGCGAGGTGCTGCCGGAGGCGGCGCCCGAGCAGCTGACCGACCCGCTGCCGCCGACCCGCCCGGCGACCCGGGCGGACATCGAGGCGCTGCGGCTGCCGGTGACGGCCCGGGGCTACCGGATGGCCGACGTGGACGACGTCCTCGGCCGCCTCGGCGCCGAACTGGCCGAACGGGACGCCCGCATCGCCCAGCTGGAGGCCGCCCTCGCCGGGGCGCAGGCCACCGCCGCCGCCGACCGGCCCGGCGCCCCCGGCATGTTCGACAAGCCCCTCGCCCGGCCCGCCGAGGCCGGGGACGACCGGGAGGACGACCGGTGACCGGCGGCGCCGTACCCGGCCCGGACGGCCGCCCGCGCTGCCCCTGGGGGATCTCCAGCGAGGACTACACCGCCTACCACGACGAGGAGTGGGGCCGTCCCGTCCACGGCGACGACGCCCTCTACGAGCGGCTGTCGCTGGAGGCGTTCCAGTCCGGGCTGTCCTGGATCACCATCCTGCGCCGCCGCGACGGCTTCCGCCGCGCCTTCGCCGGCTTCCGCATCCCCGAGGTCGCCGCCTTCACCGACACCGACCGGGAACGGCTCCTTGCCGACCCCGGGATCATCCGCAACCGCGCCAAGATCGACGCCTGCCTGGACAACGCCCGGCGGCTGGCCGACTGGGCCCCCGGCGAGCTGGACGAACTGATCTGGTCCCACGCCCCCGACCCGGCCACCCGCCCCGCCCCGCGCACCCTCGCCGACGTGCCCGCGGTCACCCCCGAGTCCACCGCCCTGGCCAAGGAGTTGAAACGCCGCGGAGTCCGCTTCGTCGGCCCCACCACCGCCTACGCCCTGATGCAGGCCTGCGGACTGGTCGACGACCACCTGGCCGACTGCGCCGCCCGAGGCGGCGCGACCGTCTGACGGGCCCGCCGCAGCCGGACGGTGCCCGGGAGGGGGCGACGGCGGGGACAGCCGTACGGGCTGGAGCGCGGCGTCTGAGGTGGCGGTACGGGTTGAGGCGCGGCGTCTGGGAGGGCGCGGCCGCCAAGGGCGGCGATACGGGCCAGGGCCCGGCAGGTACGGAGCCCGAGTCGGCGGTACGGGCCGGGGCGCGGCGCCCGGGAGGGGCGGGGCCGTCTCCCGTGGGGCGCCGTCCAACCGGTTCGCGCCGCCCGCACGGTCCTGCGGGGCGCGGTGGCCGGGAGGGCAGGGCGGGACCGCCAAGGGCAGCGGTACGGGCCGGGGCGCGGGCCCCGACGGGTGCACCGCCCGGCTCCGGCCCTGCCGCCTTCTCGGCACCGGGTGCACCGTCCGCGCGTCCTGGAGGGCGCGGCGGTCGGGACGGGCGTACGGCCTGGGGCGCGCCGCGCCCGGCTACGGCCCCGCCACCCCCGGCGGCCACCCCGGCCCGGGCCCTGCACGGCGTACCGCCCGGTGCCCGGCGGCCCGGGGCCGCCTCCTGGGGGGGGCGGCCGATCGGTTCGCGCCGCCCGCACGGTCCTGCGGGGCGCGGTGGCCGCGCCCGGTGGGCGGTGCGCCTGGCTGTGGCCCGGGTCCATTCTCCGGCGGCCACCCCGGCCCCCGGCGGCGCAGCCGCCCCCTCAGTGGCCCAGGTAGACCGGCTTCTCCTTGGCGACGAAGGCGCGGACCGCGATGGCGTGGTCCTCGGAGGCGCCCGCGCGCATCTGGAGCTCGCCCTCCTTGTCCAGGGCCTCGTCCAGGCCGTGCCCGGCGCCGTAGGCCAGGGACTCCTTGATCGCGGCGTAGGCGAGGGTCGGCCCGGCGGCCAGGGTGCGGGCCACCGCGAGGGACTGCTCGGCCAGTTCGGCGGCCGGCACCACCTTGTTGGCGATGCCCAGCTCGTACGCCTCCTGCGCCGGGATCGACCGCGGGAAGAACAGCAGCTCGGCGGCGCGGCCGGGGCCCACCACCCGGGGCAGCGTCCAGGACACGCCGGAGTCCGCGGTGAGCGCCACCCCGGCGAACGCGGTGGTGAAGGAGGCGGTGTCGGCCACCACCCGGTAGTCCGCGGCCAGCGCGAAGCCGAACCCGGCGCCCGCGGCCACCCCGTTCACCCCGGCCACCACCGGCTTCGGCATGCCCGCGATGGCCCGCACGATCGGGTTGTAGTGCTCGGCCACCGTGGTCATCACGGAGTCCGGGTTCTCGGCGAGCAGCCCCATGTGCTCCTTGAGGTCCTGGCCGACGCAGAACGCCCGGCCCGTCGCGGTCAGCAGCACCGCGCGCACCGCCTCGTCCCCGCCCGCCGCCCGCAGGGCCTCCCGCAGCGCCTCCTTGGCCTCGATGCTCAGCGCGTTCATGGCCTCGGGCCGGTTCAGCGTGATCGTCGCCAGTCCGTCGGTCACCTCGTACAGCACGGTGTCGGCCATGGATCCTCAGGTCCCCTCGCTCGGTGACGGCGTTGTCCCGCCCAGCATGGCGGAGATCATCGGGCCCCGGAACGCGGCCCGGGGTGTGACCTGCGTCAAAGGAGGGCGCTCGGGTCGAGCCGCGGCGGGGGCGCAGTATCGCAGGCGGATCGCCGAATTATGCGCTTTTGCGAAAGCGCGTTGCCCAAGCGATGCCGCCCGATGTTGGTCATCGGGTGCGGCCATGCGGGATAATGAGCGGGTAGCAATGTGTTCGATGCCGGTGAGGTGTGCCCATGCCAGAGGGCCGTCGGCTGACGATGAGCTGGTTTCAGGAAGGGGAACGAGCATGGCGGCCATGAAGCCGCGGACGGGCGACGGCCCGCTCGAGGTGACCAAGGAGGGGCGGGGCATCGTCATGCGCGTTCCGCTCGAAGGCGGCGGTCGGCTTGTCGTCGAGCTGACCCCGGACGAGGCTCGCGCCCTCGGCGACGCACTGAACAACGTCGTCGTCTAAGCGCCGAAGCCCGCGGCACCGCAGCGCCGCAGCCCTCCACGGTTCTCGAAGCGCCACTTCTGTGGGTCCGCCCCGGCACGGTACACACCGCGCCGGGGCGGTCGTGTTTCCCGGGGTTTCCCCAGGTTTCCCGGGTTTCCTCGGGTTTCCCCAGGTTCCCCGGGGGCCTCAGGGGCGGCGCACCGCGCAGAGGAGGCCGTCGCCGACCGGGAGCAGGGAGGACAGCAGCTCCGGGCTCTCCCGGACCGCCCGCAGCAGCTCCCGCAGCCGCAGCACCTCCGGCGGCTGGGCCGCCGAGTCCACCGTGCGGCCGTCCGCGAAGACGCCCTCGAAGCAGACCAGTCCGCCGGGGCGGAGCAGGCGCAACGATTCAGCGAGATAGTCCAGGCTCTCCGTGCGGTCGCCGTCGCAGAACACCAGGTCGTATCCGCCGTCCGCGAGCCGCGGCAGCACATCCAGCGCCCGGCCTGGGATGAACCGCGCCCGGTTGCCCGCGAATCCGGCCGCCCGGAACGCCTGCCGGGCGAACTGCTGCCGCTCCGGCTCCGGGTCCACGGTGGTCAGCACCCCGTCGGGGCGCATCCCGAGCAGCAGATAGATCCCGGACACCCCCGTCCCGGTGCCGATCTCGGCCACCGCCTTGGCGTCCGCCGTCGCCGCCAGCATCCGCAGCGCGGCGCCGGTGCCCGGGGACACCGAGGGCAGCCCTGCCTCGCGGGCCCGGTCCCGGGCCCAGCGCAGTGCTTCGTCCTCGGCGACAAAGGCGTCGGCGAACGCCCAGCTCGTCTGCCGGTTGGCGGTAATGACCCTCTCCCGTCCCCGTAGTTCGGCAACGGTGACTGTATCCGTTCGGCGCCGGGAACCCGCAGATGGGAGTACGCGTTGGAAGAGGGTGGGAGACAGGGTGGAAAACGGGACGGGGGCCGGGACGGAGAACGGACCGGGGATCGGACCGGGGACAGGGCCGGGGATCGGGACGGAAACGGGCCGTCACCGGCCCGGCGGACAGTCTGATCCGGCACCGGTCCGGCACGGCGACGGCAGGCCCGGCACCGCACCGCGAAGCCCGTCCCAAATGCACGTAAAGATTCTTATCCGGAGCTAACGGACGGGGTGGCTATGGTAGGGGCTCCACTGGACACCACCAGAGCCGACAGGGGAGGTGCGGCTGTTCCTGCGGGACACCGGGGCGTGTCGCGGCTGCGACGCCTCCTAGGGTCGGCGGGTGAGCCGAAATCCGTGACCGACACCGCTGACCGTTCCAAGCCCGCCGACTCCGCGCCCACCACCGCGACCTTCGCATCGGACGCGGAATCGCAGGCGTGGGCTCCTCCGACCTGGGAGGAGATCGTCAGTACCCACAGCGGCCGCGTCTACCGCCTCGCCTACCGGCTGAGCGGCAACCAGCACGACGCCGAGGACATCACCCAGGAGGTCTTCGTCCGCGTCTTCCGCTCGCTGTCCAGCTACACGCCCGGCACCTTCGAGGGCTGGCTGCACCGCATCACCACCAACCTCTTCCTGGACATGGTGCGCCGCAGGCAGCGCATCCGCTTCGACTCGCTCGGCGACGACGCGGCGGAGCGGCTGCCCAGCAAGGAGCCGGACGCCCAGCAGATCTTCCAGGACACCCACTTCGACGCCGACGTCCAGCAGGCGCTGGACACCCTCGCGCCGGAGTTCCGCGCCGCCGTGGTGCTGTGCGACATCGAGGGGCTGTCGTACGAGGAGATCGCCGCCACCCTCGGGGTGAAGCTCGGCACCGTCCGCAGCCGCATCCACCGCGGCCGCTCCCATCTGCGCAAGGCCCTCCAGCACCGTTCGCCCGAGGCCCGGGCCGAGCAGCGGGCCTTCGCCGCCCTGACGGGGGAGGTCGGTACGGCGTGAGCGGCACAGGACCCACCCCGGCGGAAGACCACCTCGGGGACCGTCTCGCCGCCCTCGTCGACGGCGAGCTCGGCCATGACACCCGTGAGCGGTGCCTCGCCCACCTCGCGACCTGCGCCCGCTGCAAGGCCGAGGCCGACGCCCAGCGCCGGGTGAAGAGCGTCTTCGCCCAGGCCGCGCCCCCGCCGCCCTCCGCGGGGCTGCTCGCACGCCTCCAGGGGTTGCCCGGGGGTGCTCCAGGAGACGACGGCGGACCCCCGGGCCCCTTCGGCGGACCGCCGGGGCCCCTCGGCCGGCGACGAAGCCCTTTCGCCACCGACCGGGCCGACGGCGGAGGGTACGGAATGAGACCCGGCCCGCTGGAGTACGCGGCCGCCTCCGCCCTCCCCGGCGGACGCGGTCAGGGCTTCCCCATCCACGAGATCCACGAGGTGGCCCGCCGCGAGGCGGAGCGCTCCCCGTGGCGCGGCCGGCGGTTCGCGCTGACCGCCGCCAGCGCGGTGTCCTTCGCGGCCATCGCCCTGGGCGGCGCCCTGCCCGCGGCCGCCCCGGTCGACGTACGCGGCGAGGGCACCGGAAGCAACGTCACCCCGGTGCGCTCGCCCGGCCAGCAGCAGGGCGGCGACCCCGGCCGGCGCCGCGGCTCCGGCCCCGCCCCCGCCGAGCGGCCCGGGCCGCCGACGGGCGTCCCGGCCAGGGCGGTCCAGCAGCCCGCGGCCCCGCTGCGCTCCGGCGCGCCGCCGTTCCTTAACGCGACCCACCCGGGCGCCGGGACCGGGGTGCTCAACGCCCCGGTGGCCCCGCCGCTGGTGCGGCCCGCCGGGCAGGGGCCCTATCTGGCCGCGGTCTCCGGGCCGGGCTCGGCCCGCTCCGCCGCACAGGACGCGTCCACCGGTTCCCGGCCGTCCACCGGCCGGCGCTGACCGGTCCGGAACCGGTCGCCCCGCACCGGTCGTCCTCCACCGGGCGCGCGGAACCTGGTTGAATCCAGGGCAGCGCGCCCAGTGGTGCGTTCGGGTGAGGGCAGGCAGCGGGGAGAGCATGGACGACGGGAAGCCCACGGGAAGCACACCGGCGTGGTGGAGCCGCCCCGCGCCCCCACGGCCTCCCACGCCCCCGCCGGCGGCTCCCTCCGACACGGCCCCCCTTCCGGTGGACCCGCCGCCGCGCCTCGCCGCCGTGGATGAGGCCCCGGCGGATGAGGCGTCGGCGGTCGCCGGGACTGCGGTGGCCGCCCCGGTGCCCGCCGCCCCGTTGCCCGCTGCTCCGGGGGAGCGCCCGCAGCCGCTGCACGAGCCGGATGAGTACCGCACCCCGCCCTACGGGGAGCCTGGCCCCTGGGCGCCCGCACCCCCCGTACAGCGCCCGGCGCCGACCCCGGCGCACGGCAGCCCCGTCCCCGCCCCGGCCCCGCCGCCCGGGCATGCCCCGAGCGCGTCGGCGGCCGCCGGGCACCCGGGGCCCGCGCCCCAACCGCTCCAGCCGCCGACCGGGCCGCCGCCCCCTGCCGTACCGGGGCCCGGAGCCGGTCAGGCCCCGCCCTCGCACTCGGCCGCCGGATCGGCGCAGCCCGCGCCGGGGCCCGTACCCCCGGGCGGGCCGGGGCCTGCGACCGGGCCCGCGCAGCCCGTACCGGGGCCCGGAGTCGGACCGTCCCTGTCACCGTCCCCGCCCCCGTCCCAGTGGCTTCAGTACGACCCGTGGAACGCTCCGGGGGCCGCGCCCGTACCGCCGCCGCGGCAGCCGTTCACCCACACCGGTGATCCCGGTCCGGGAAGGGCCCCCCGGCGCCGGCGGCGGCTGCTCGGAGTGGCCGGCGCGCTGGTGTTCGCCGCGCTCGCCGGGGTGGTCGGCGGCGGAGTCGGCGCCTATATCGAGCGCAACGGCGGGCTGACCACCGTGGAACTGCCGCAGGCCGCCCGCGAGGACACCGGCCGGGCCCCCGGCAGCGTCGCCGGGATCGCGGCCAGCGCGCTGCCCAGCGTGGTCACCATCCATGTCAGCGGCGGCGGCGAGCAGGGCACCGGCACCGGCTTCGTGCTCGACAAGCGCGGCCACATCCTCACCAACCACCATGTGGTGGACCCCTCGGGCAGCTCCGGGGAGATCGCGGTCACCTTCAGCGGGGGCGAGACGGCCGCCGCCGAACTGGTCGGCAAGGACGCGGGCTACGACCTGGCCGTGATCAAGGTCAAGGGCGTCTCCGGGCTGAAGCCGCTGCCGCTGGGCAACAGCGACAGTGTCCGGGTCGGCGACCCGGTGGTGGCGATCGGCGCCCCCTTCGACCTCCAGAACACCGTGACCTCCGGGATCATCAGCGCCAAGGGGCGGCCGATCACCGCGGGCGGCGAGGAGGGGGACGGCAGCGACATCAGCTATGTCGACGCCCTCCAGACCGACGCGCCGATCAACCCCGGCAACTCCGGCGGCCCGCTGGTCGACGACCGGGCCCGGGTCATCGGCATCAACAGCGCCATCCGGGCCGCCGACGGCGGCTCCGGCTCGGAGGGCGGCCGGGCCGGGTCGATAGGGCTGGGCTTCGCGATCCCGATCAACCAGGGCAAGCGGGTCGCCGAGGAGCTGATCAACACCGGCAAGGCGACCCACCCGGTCATCGGGGTCAGCCTCGACATGAAGTACACCGGCGACGGCGCGAAGGTCGGCACCAAGGGCCAGGACGGCGCCCCGTCCGTGGTCCCGGACGGCCCCGCCGCCAAGGCCGGCATCCGCTCGGGCGATGTCATCACCCAGGTGGACGGGGAGCGGGTGCACAGCGGCGAGGAGCTGATCGTCAAGATCCGCGCCCACCGCCCCGGCGACCGCCTCCGGCTCACCCTGGAGCGGGGCGGCAAGGAGGAGACCAGGACCCTGACCCTGGGCTCCGCCGGGGACTGAACGCGCCGCCGCCCCGCCCGTCCCCGGTCCGCCCGCCCGGTCCGGGGACGGGCGGTACCGCCCCGGCGGGGCGGCCAGGTACCGTGGAACGGCCCGGCGTGCCCCGGACCGGACCGGGCGGACCCTGTGGAGGAGCGGCAAGGTGTTCAACGACATAGGCGCACTTGAGCTGGTGGTGCTCGTGATCCTTGCCGTGCTCATCTTCGGCCCGGACAAGCTGCCGAAGCTGATCCAGGACATCTCCGGCTTCGTCCGGAAGATCCGGGACTTCTCCGAGAACGCCAAGCAGGACATTCGCACCGAGCTGGGGCCCGAGTTCAAGGACTTCGAGTTCGAGGACCTCAACCCCAAGGCGTTCATCCGCAAGCAGCTCGCCGAGAACGACGACCTGAAGGAGCTCAAGGAGCTCCGCGGCAGCTTCGACCTGCGCAAGGAGATCGGCGAGGTCGCCGACGCGGTGAACGGCCGGGAGGCGGACGTCTCCGTCCCGGCGGCGGTCAACGGCAGCGCCGGCGCCCCCGACCTGCGCAAGCGCACCGCCCCCCCCGCCCCCGGCGACCGCCCCCCCTTCGACGCCGACGCCACCTGAGGCCGGGCCCCGATGCCATCCCGGGCCCGTCCCGGGGCGCCCTACGGCCGTCGGGGCGCCGAGGGTGGCAGCCTTCGGCGCCTGCCCACGGCTCTCGGCGCCCGCGGCCTTCGGCGCGCCCGCGGCTCCGGGCCCAGGCGCCCGTACAACGCCCGCGTGGACCACGCCCGCGCCCCTGTGCCCGGCGGGTTTGAGCCTCCGCGCCCAGCGAGCCCGGGCCCCGCGCCCGGCCGGCCTGAGACAACCCGGACGCCCTGAGCTCGGGGCCCTGGCCCCGACCCGTACCCTCGACACCGCCCGAGCCCCTGCGCCGTACCGGCCGCGCCCCGGCCTCCTGACGGACCCGAACGCGGCGCCCGCCCAGCCCCGCCCCCGCCTGCCCCCGGTCGACCTGAGGCCCGGCCCCGACACCGCCCGGGGTCCCCACCCCGCAACCGGACCGAGGCCCCCGACACCGCCCGGGGGCCGGGCTTCCGGAGTCTGTCCGCCCGGGGTGGATATCCTCTCCCTCTGTCCGGCTGTGAGGACGCCCATGGGACGGGCCCTGCCGGACTCCATGTGACGAGGAGGCGGCCGGGCAGATGGAGACGACGAGTCGGGTGGGGACCGCGGGCCCCGCGCCCGCACCCACCCCACCCACCACCGCGTCCGCGGGGACCGACGCGGCGCGCCGGCAGGCGGTCGAGGGCTTTGTGCGCGCGACCTTCCCCTGGTACGGCCTGGACGCGGCGTTCACCGGGCCGCGCTGGCTGATGCAGGTCGGCACCTCCGCCGACGGCACGGTGCAGCACGGCACCACCGGCCACGGCGAGGAGCCGTCGATAAGGCCGGACGGCTCCGGACCGGACGACGAGCGGTTCACCGCCGTGGTGACGGTCGCCGCCAGCCCCGTGCGCCGCACCGGGGACGGCACCGGGGTGCTGGACGCCACCAGCGTCTCCTCGGCCGCCTGGCTGGCCGGTTCGGGCCTCCTCGCGTACACCTGGCCGCCGCAGCTCGACCACGCGCTGCGCGACGACTGGCTGGAGCAGCAGACCGAGGCCGCCTTCGCGCTCGCCGACGACCTGGACGGCCCGGAGTGGACCACGCTCTCGCTGCCGGTCGACGGGGTGCCGGTGCCCTTCCACTACCGCGAGTCGGAGTTCGGCTGGGTGCTGGCCGGCACCACCGCGGGCGGCGCCCACATCGGCGCGTACGGCCGCGGTATGAGCGCCTACGGCCTCGGCTTCGCCGTGGTCGAGGACCTGGCCGAGTACAGCGCCTCGTACAGCTGAGGACGTCTGCGTACGGCGAAGGGGGCGGAGCCGGGATCCCGGGTCCGCCCCCTTCCTCGTCGCTCGATACGTCGGCTCAGAACTTGTTGCGCGGGGTGATGCCCAGCGACATCCCCGACAGACCGCGCTGGCGGCCGCCGAGCTTGCCCGCGATGGTGCGCAGTGCCGCCCCGGCCGGGGAGTCGGGGTCGGAGAGCACCACCGGGCGGCCCTCGTCACCGCCCTCCCGCAGCCGTACGTCGATCGGGATCTGGCCGAGCACCGGGACGGTGGCGCCGGTGGTCCGGGTCAGCCCGTCGGCGACCACCTGCCCGCCGCCGGTGCCGAAGACGTCCACCATCTCGTCGCAGTGCGGACAGGGCAGACCCGACATGTTCTCGACCACGCCGACGATCTTCTGGTGGGTCTGCACCGCGATCGACCCGGCCCGCTCGGCGACCTCGGCGGCCGCCTGCTGCGGGGTGGTGACGACCAGGATCTCCGCGTTCGGCACCAGCTGGGCGACCGAGATCGCGATGTCACCGGTACCCGGCGGCAGGTCCAGCAGCAGCACGTCCAGGTCGCCCCAGTAGACGTCCGCCAGGAACTGCTGGAGCGCCCGGTGCAGCATCGGCCCGCGCCACACCACGGGTGTGTTGCCCGGGGTGAACATGCCGATGGAGATGACCTTCACGCCGTTCGCCGAGGGCGGCATGATCATGTTCTCGACCTGGGTGGGGCTGCCGTCCGCGCCCATCATCCGCGGCACGCTGTGGCCGTAGATGTCGGCGTCCACCACGCCGACCTTCAGCCCGTCGGCGGCCATCGCGGCCGCCAGGTTCACGGTCACGGAGGACTTGCCCACGCCGCCCTTGCCGGAGGCCACCGCGTACACCCGGGTCAGCGAGCCCGGCTTGGCGAACGGCACCTCCCGCTCGGCGGTGGTGCCGCGCAGCGCCGCCGCCAGCTCCTTGCGCTGCTCGTCGCCCATCACGTCGAGCTCGACCTCGACCCCGGTGACGCCCTCGACGCGGGAGACCGCCTCGGTGACCCGGGCGGTGATGGTGTCGCGCATCGGGCATCCGGCCACCGTCAGGTAGACCGCGACCGCGACCGTCCCGTCCGCGCCGATCTCCACCGACTTGACCATGCCCAGCTCGGTGATCGGCCGGTTGATCTCGGGGTCGTTCACCGTCGCCAGTGCTTCGCGCACCGCGTCTTCCGTAGCCATAGGGACGATGGTACGGCGCCCGGGCCCGCCGCCGGAAAGCCCGTCAGCGGTCGCCTTCGTCACTCGTCCCGCCGCGGCGGGACGGGAACACCCCGCTCCGCTCACCCGGACCGTCGAGCTCCTTCAGGTCCTTGTACTCCTTGAGCTCCTCCAGCTCGCGCAGATCGCGGACCAGGTCCTCCAGCTCGGAGCGGATCCAGTCCCGGGTGGCGACCTCGCCGAGACCCATCCGCAGCGCGGCGATCTCCCTGGTCAGATACTCGGTGTCGGCGATGGAGCGCTCGTTCTGCTTGCGGTCCTGCTCCAGGTTGACCCGGTCCCGGTCGTCCTGGCGGTTCTGCGCCAGCAGGATCAGCGGCGCCGCGTAGGAGGCCTGGAGGGAGAGCATCAGGGTGAGGAAGATGAACGGGTAGTTGTCGAACCGCAGGTGGGCGGGGGCGAAGATGTTCCACACCACCCACAGGATGATCACCACCGTCATCCAGACGATGAACCGCCCGGTGCCCAGGAAGCGGGCGATCCGCTCGGACAGCCGCCCGAACGCGTCCGGGTCGTAGGAGGGCAGCAGCCGGGGCCGCCGCTCCCGGGGCAGGTCCAGCCTGATCCGGGGCGGGGTGGCCGCCGGCGACCGCTCCTGCGGACCGCGGGCCGCCCGCTCCTGCCCACCGCGGCCGATCCGCTCCTGGGCGGCGCGGCCCGTCCGGTCCTGGGTGTTGCGCTCAGCGGCCACCGGTGACCTCCGTCGATGTGCCGGCCCGGTCCGTGCCACTGTCCGCGCGGCGGTCCGTGCCACTGTCCGTACCGCGGTCCGTGCCATGGTCCGAGCCGCTGTCCTGCCGCCCGATCCCGTCCGGACCGATCTCCTCGGGCGGGTGGAACTCGGTCTCCCGCCAGTCCTCCGGCAGCAGATGGTCCAGTACGTCGTCCACGGTGACCGCGCCCAGCAGCGAACCGCTGTCGTCCACCACCGGCGCGGCGACCAGGTTGTACGCGGCGAGGTGGCTGGTCACCACCGGCAGCGGGGTGTCCGGGGCGAGCGGTCCCAGGTCGGTGTCGACGATCGCCGACACCAGGGTGAACGGCGGGTCCCGCAGCAGCCGCTGGAAGTGCACCGTGCCCAGGTACTTCCCGGTGGGTGTCTCCTCGGGCGGCCGGCACACGTACACCTGCGCGGCGAGCGCGGGGGAGAGGTCCTGGCGGCGCACCCGCGCCAGCGCGTCGGCCACCGTGGCGTCCGGCCGCAGCACGATCGGCTCGGTGGTCATCAGACCGCCCGCGGTGCGCTCCTCGTACGACATCAGCCGCCGTACGTCCGCGGCGTCGTCCGGCCGCATCAGGGTCAGCAGCCGCTCCTTGTCGTCCTCCGGCAGCTCGGAGAGCAGGTCGGCGGCGTCGTCCGGGTCCATCGCCTCCAGCACGTCGGCGGCCCGCTCCTCCTTCAGCTTGCCGAGGATCTCCACCTGGTCGTCCTCCGGCAGCTCCTCCAGTACGTCGGCCAGCCGGTCGTCGTCCAGGGCGGCCGCCACCTCGGCGCGCCGCTTGGGGGAGAGGTGGTGCAGCACATTGGCGAGGTCCGCGGGGCGCATCCGCTCGAAGGTGGCGACCAGGTTCTCCGCGCCCTGGCCCTCCTCCTCCAGCGAGAAGCCGGTCACGGCCGACCACTCCACGGTCAGCGTCTCGCCCCGGCGGCGCAGCGCACCGCCGCCGCCCCGGCGGACGAAGACCTTGTCGATCTCCCAGTCCCGGCGGGCCGGCAGTTGCTGGATGGCCACGTCCAGCACCGTCACCTCGGCGTCGTCCTCGACCAGCCGCACCCGGCGGTCCAGCAGCTCGCCCAGGACCAGCCGCTCGGTGGGACGCTGTTCGAAGCGGCGCACGTTGAGCACGCCGGTGGTGATGACCTGGCCGGACTCGACGCCGGTCACCCGGGTCATGGGCAGGAAGATCCGCCGCCGGCCGATCACCTCGACCACCAGGCCGAGCAGCCGCGGCGGCCGGCGGCCCACCCGCAGCATCGCGACGAGGTCGCGGACCCGCCCCACCTGGTCGCCGTTGGGGTCGAAGACCGGAACGCCGGCGAGGTGTGAGACGAAGATCCGGGGAGCGCCCGCGGCCATGCTCCGCGCCTCCCTTCCGTAGCGGATGTACTCGGGTGTACCTCCGTGTCGGATGTACCGACGCGTGCCGATGAAACCCACAGGTCCGTGCGGCCTCAGGCTAGCCCGTCGGGCTCCCGGCCGCCCAGGCAGGGCGCCCGTACGGCTGCGCCGGGTGCCTCGGCACGGTCCCGCGGAAGGCATTCGTCCGGTTCCGGCCGATGTCGTGCGGGCCCCGCGGAGGCCGTCCGTCCGGCCCCCGGAGGCGTACGCCGGCGGCACCGGTACGCTGCGGTCAGCCGCCCCCGTGGCGCCCCCGATTCCCACCCCGCCACATCCCGCGGCATCCCGCGACCCCGTAATTAACCCGCATCCGGCCCGTATCCGATCCGACCCGCATCCGACCCGCATCCGGTCCGTATCCGACGCCGTGACGAGAGGCAGAGTGTTGACGACCCTCCCCCCGGTTCCGCGTGCCCGCCGGGCCGCGCTGACCGTGGCCCTGTGCGCGGGGCTCACGGCGGTCCTCACCGCGTGCGGCGGGGCGGAGCCGCCGCCGCCGGATCCGGACGCGGGCACCAACGGGGTGGCCAAGCTGACCGCTGCCAAAATCGAGGCCAAGGCGCGGAACGCGGTGCGCGGCGCCGAGGCGGTGCGGCTGGCCGGGAACCTGGTCAGCAAGGGCGGCACCTACCGGCTGAACATGCGGCTCAAGGGCGCCGGGGCGGCCGGCTCGGTGGTGAACGGCAACACCACCTTCGAGCTGCTGCGGGTCGGCGACGTCCTCTACCTCAAGGCGGACGCGGAGTTCTGGACGCATGCCGAGGAGGCGTCGAACGCGCCCACCGAGGCCGACCGGCAGGCGGCGAAGAAGCTCGGCGGCAAGTTCGTGAAGGTGCCCGAGGACGACCCGTCCTACAAGCAGCTGCGCGGCTTCACCGAGATGAACACCCTGCTGGGCGGGTTGCTGGTGCTCCATGGCGAGCTGCACAAGGGCGAGCGCGACAGCATCGGGGGGATCCGCACCATCAAGGTCGCCGGCGGGCCCGGCGGGGAGGGCGGCACCCTCGATGTCTCGCTGGAGGGCACGCCGTACCCGCTGAAGTTCGAGCGCGGCGGGGACGCCGGGGTGGTGGTGCTGTCCGACTGGAACGAGGACTTCGCGCTCCAGGAGCCGTCCAAGGACCAGTCCGTCGACTACGGCCCCCAGCTGCCGCGCGCGGGCGGCTGACGGCCGGTCACCCCGGGCCGTCCGGCCTACGCCCGCTTAGCGCGGCGGCCCCGCAGCAGCAGCCGGGGCAGCGCGGGCGGTACCGGGTGCCGGGTGGTGGCCGGGGTCGGCAGCGGTACGGCGGCCAGTGAGCCGTCCGGCAGTTCGGTGGAGGCGGTACGCGGGGCCAGCCGCAGCACCCGGCACTCCCGCGCCCACCGCTCGGTCATCGTCTCCGCGTCCGGGGCGTTGAGCCGCTTGCCCTTCAGCTCGGCGACCGCCGCCTCCCAGGCCTCCGAGCCGGGCGCCAGCTCGCTCACCTCGGCGCTCCAGCCGACCACTCGGCCGCCCTTGTCCTTGCTGCGCACCGTGACCTCGGCCACCGAGCCGTCGGCCAGACCCGGCAGTGGCTGCTCACCCGGCCCGTCGCCGACCACATGGGCGGCGCCCTCGTGCCAGACGTGCCAGAGCGCCCGGGCGGGACCGGTGCCGCGCACCCAGACCAGGCCGGACTTCTTGGTGGCCTCCTCGGCCAGCGCCCGGTCGAGCATCTCAGGGGAGACCGTCGGCGAATCCGTCATGCAGGGAGCCTATCCAAGGGTCTGCCAGCCGCTCAGAGCCAGCCGTTGCGCTTCAGGGTGCGGTGGATGGCCAGGCAGACGCCGATGATGCCGACCAGCACCATCGGGTAGCCGTAGCGCCAGTGCAGCTCCGGCATATGGTCGAAGTTCATCCCGTAGACCCCGCAGACCGCCGTCGGGACGGCCACGATCGCCGCCCAGGAGGTGATCTTGCGCATGTCCTCGTTCTGCGCGACGGTCGCCTGCGCCAGGTTGGCCTGGAGGATCGAGTTCAGCAGCTCGTCGAAGCCCACGACCTGCTCCTGCACCCGGGCCAGGTGGTCGGCGACATCCCGGAAGTACTTCTGGATGTCCGGGTCCACCAGCCGCATCGGCCGCTCGCTCAGCAGCTGCATAGGCCGCAGCAGCGGGGTGACCGCGCGCTTGAACTCCAGCATCTCGCGCTTCATCTGGTAGATCCGCCCGGTGTCCGTGCCGCGGGTGCTGCCCTTGGCAGGCGGCGAGAACACATCGATCTCGATCTGGTCGATATCGGTCTGGACGGCGTCGGCCACCAGGATGTAGCCGTCCACCACATGGTCGGCGATGGCGTGCAGCACGGCCGAGGGGCCCTTGGCCAGCAGCTCCGGGTCGCCCTCCATCCGGTGGCGCAGATTGCGCAGCGAGCCCTGGCCGCCGTGCCGGACGGTGATCACGAAGTCCTGGCCGGTGAAGCACATCACCTCGCCGGTCTCCACGACCTCGCTGGTCGCGGTCAGCTCGGCGTGCTCCACATAGTGGATCGTCTTGAAGACGGTGAAGAGCGTGTCGTCGTACCGCTCCAGCTTGGGGCGCTGGTGGGCGTGGACGGCGTCCTCCACGGCCAGCGGGTGCAGTCCGAACTCGGCCGCGATCCCGGCGAACTCCTTCTCGGTCGGCTCGTGCAGCCCGATCCAGGCGAACCCGCCGCCGTCGCGCACCTGGCGCATCGCCTCGCGCGGGGTGAGGCAGGCGTCGGACTGCTGCTCCTGCCGCCGCCCGTCACGGTAGACGGCGCAGTCCACCACGGCGGTGGAGGCCGAGGGGTCGCGGGTGGGGTCGTAGGAGTTGTACCCGTTGTACGGGCCTTGGCTGCTCTTGCGCAGGGAGGGGCGTACGACTGCACGCAGGTCGCGGATCATCGACATGGACGGGCTCCTTCACGAAAGGGGCCGTCGGCGGTGCGTGGCACAGCCCGGAATGGGGGCGTCCTCGATGCCGTACGCGCGGGTGGAGCTCGGGGTCGTGCGTGCGCGTCGTACGGGCTGACGTCCGCAAAGCGGGCGGCACCGCGGGCTCGCGGTGACGGCGTTCGCTACAGACAGGCAAAACCGGACGGTGGTGTGCAGACCGGTGCGTCGCTCTTCCGCTGAGTGCGCCGTGGGCCCGGGTGTACGGCCGAGGCCGTGCGGGCCGATGCGGGCCGGTGCCCTGGGGCCGTACGTCGCTGTACGGTTCCGGGCGGGCCGTGCGTCGGCCGGGTGGGCGCGTCGGCACGGAAGGTGCCGACGGGTCACGGCTCGTGTTCCCCGGGCGCCGGGAGGGATTCCCCGGTGTGTCCGGGGTCTCGGTCTCGGGAAGGCGCGATCAGAAGGAGCGGAGCCGGGCCACTGGGGCGGAAGAGCTGCCGGTACTGCACGATCGACTTCGATCCATCGCAGCCCCACCTCCTCCGGCCGGTCCCCCGTGAGGGACGGTTTCCGTCGGGACCGGAGGGCGTGCTCGGCATGCCGTCCCGACCAGACCGCCAGGGTAGCAGCCGATCAAGGCCCAAACCCGTTGCCTGCCCATTCCTTACGCGCTTTATGCTCGCCGCATGGCAGAAGTTTTGGATCTGGTCGAGGCCCGGCTGCGCACCGCCCTCGGCGAACCGGACGCCCGGGCCTCGGTCACCTTTCTCGGCACCGACCGGATCGAGGTGCTCCGCTTCACCGCGGTCGACACCGACGCCGACGGCGGTGGCAGCGGCGGCGGGCTGGTGCGCTACGCCACCCTCGGGATGTCCGCCCAGCCGATGGCCGAACCGACCGCCGTCCTCGCCGACCCCGTCAAGGGCCCGCGCGCCGAGCTGCTGCTGACGGTACGCGCCGGGCGCGCCGACACCGACCAGGTGCTCCGGCCTCTCGCCGTACTCGCGGCCTCCCCGCAGGTCGAGGGCGTGGTCGTGGCCCCCGGCGCCTCCCTGGACACCGGCGCCCCGCTCTGGCCGGACGCCCCCTTCACCTCCGTCCTGGTCGCCGAGCCCGGCGGGCTGGTCGAGGACCTGGAGCTGGCCGACCCGATGGACCCGGTCCGCTTCCTCCCGCTGCTCCCGATGACCCCCAACGAGGCCGCCTGGAAGCGGGTGCACGGGGCGGGCGCGTTGCAGGAGCGGTGGCTGACGGGGGGTACGGATCTGCGGGATCCGGGGCGGGTGTCGGTACGGCTGGACTGAGGCCTACGTTTGCGGCGGCTCGGGCCGGAGAGCATCCAGCAGATCGCGGGCGCAGGACCGGATGCCTTCGTCGGGGTCGTGGGCGGCGCGGTCGGCGAGCAGGTCGAAAGCCTCGGGGGCGTCCGGCCGGCCGAGGGCGGCATAGCGCAGCGCGGGGCGTCGGACCTCGGGCGAGGAGTCCCCGACGGCCATGGCGGCGAGCACCGCCCACGCCTCCGGCTCGTCCTGGAACCTGAAGTGCAGCGCGGACAGGACGGCCGCGCGCACAGCGGGAGAGGCGTCGCCACGGGCGTAGGGCAGCAGGTGGCCCAGTGTGACGTCGTCGAGTTCGCCGAATGCCCGTACCGCCGCAGCGCGTACGGAGGCGTCGTCGTGTGCGACGTGGTCGAGCAGGGTCCCGCGTGCCTTGCCGCTCCAGGATCGGGCAAGGGGGCCGCGGTGTACGGGGTACCGCAGGAACCTCACGGCATGGGCGCGCACTCGGGGATCCTCGTCGTGGACGACCAGTCGCAGCAGCACCTCGGCGTCGGCGGAATCGAAACGCAGTGCTTGCGCGAGGAACCCGACGGCGACGGCTCGGACGTCCGGGTCGTCCTCCTTGACAGCGCGTTCGCGCAGCAGCTGACCGCGCACCTTGGACAGGGGCTGCTCGGCGGGTAGCGGGCTGCGCCCCAGGTGGTACAGCTCGGTGAGAGCGCTGCGCCGCAGGTCGGCGGAGTCGGCGTGCCGAGCGTGCCGAACGAGCAGGCCGAACGCGTCGGGTGCCTGCTCGGCCACCCCCGCCAGCGCCGCCATCGCCACCTCCTCGGTCTCCTCCTCCCGCGCCCGTGCGCGCAGGAACACATCGATGTCGGCCCGGTAGGGGTTGTTGCGGAGTAGCGGGGTGAGCAGGCGCAGGGCGGCCGTGCGCACCTCGGGGCGCGGGTCAGCGACGGCCCGCCACCGGACGAGGTCGAGGGCGTCCTCGACGGGGGACTCCGGAATGGACTCCTCGGCCAGCAGGTTCAGTGCGAGCGAGCTGATCTCCTGATCGTCGCCCTCATCGGTGGCCAGCCGCCGGGCCAGCTCCAGGGTCTGCTCGGTGCACTTCCCGTGCGACGGGCGAAAGAGTGCCCGCAGGGCCGCCGAGCGGAGGCGACGGGTGTGCTCCGGGCCGGTCAGTGCGGCGACGACGGGCTCAGCGCTCTGGCCGGGTGCGAGCATCAGCGACACGCAGAGGCCCGCCACCGCTTCCCCGACACCGTCCGGGGACGCGTTTCCGCTGTCGGCCAGCCGGTGCTGCCCTTCCCCCACATACCAGTCGAGCAGCGGCCGCAGGCCGGGCCAGTCCGGACCCAGAACCCTCAACGCGGCCCCGGTCCGAGCCAGCGTGCCGCCGGTCGGGAACCAGACACGCTCGATGTGCCGGTGCACCTCGACCGTACGGACCAGCAGGGTGACCAGGCCACGGGTCTGCGCCTCCATCAGCCCCGGCCTGCGCACCTCCGCCAGGCACTCTGCGGCGAACAGGATCTCTGTGAAGCTGCTGTCGTCCCCGGCCGCCGCCCGCTCCCCGAACGGCCGCGCCCTCAGCACCCGGTCGATCGCCCGCCCGGCGAACCGCTCGTCCAGCAGCCCGGTGAGCAGCAGCAGGATCTCGTGCCAGGCCGGCTCCTGCCAGTGCCTGACGAAGAGCCCGTACAACTCCTCCTCGCTGAGGCTGCGTTCGCTCTGGAAGCGGTGGGCGAGATCGGTGGCCGCCAGATACTCCAGAAAGGTCCGGTGGACGAAGCCGTACACCTCCCCGCCGAACCGGCTGAGGATGAAGTTGCGGTACCGGAACTGGTCCACCATGATCCGCGCGGCCGTCGCCGCCCGGTCGGCGGAGAGCGCGTACCGGTGGCTCAGGTACCCCTCGAACGCGTCGATCAGGTCCGGGCGCGCGATGTGGTTGCCCGCGATTCCGCCCTCGCCCTCCTGCATCCGCCGTGCCACCAGCCGCAGCAGCTCCAGCTTGTCCTCCGTACCGAGGTAGGGCAGGTGCTCCTCGACCCGGCGGTCCTTCAGGAACTTGTCCAGGTCCCAGTGCTCGACCAGCACCGCCACCGCGTGCTCGTACACCGTTTTGCGGTCGCGGGGGAGTTCGCGGCGGCGGCCGATGATGGCCAGGATGGTGAGGATCAGCGGATTGCCCGCGAGCGAGCGCACGGAGGCGGAACCGTCCACCGCCGTCAGCACGCGCTGCTCCAGCCGCCGGGCACCCGCCTGGTCGTCCGGGCAGGCCAGGGCGAACCACCGCCGGGTGAAGGTCTCGATCTGCTGCCGATCGAGGTCCTGGAGCAGGAAGTCGGCGAAGCCCGCCCCGTCCAGCACCGCCCGCTGGTAGCCGACGCGGCGGGAGGTGACGATGATCCGGGCCGACGGGTACTTCGCGGCGAAGCCGGCGATCCGGCGGGCGACCGCGTCCCGTACGCCGGGCTCGAACAGCTCGTCCAGTCCGTCGAAGACCACCAGTACCGGGCGCGGACCGCTTCCGGCCAGGCACCCGGCCAGCATCCGGGGCGGGAGCCCCAGGCCCTCGTCCTCGTGGAGATGGCCGAGGAAGTCCTCGAAGGTGCGGTCCCGCCAGGCGGCTTCGGCGTAGACGCGCAGTTCCACGACGAGCGGCAGCCGGCCGTGCAGCGCGTCCAGACCCGCCACCGGCCCGCCGTCCGCCGTGAGGGCCAGCGCCAGATAGCGGGCCAGGGTGGACTTGCCCGCGCCCGGGTCGCCCAGCACCACGATCCGCTCGTGCTCCGGATCGGCCACCACGTCCAGGACGGGTCGGGCCGGGCGCTGGTCGTACGCCTGGCGCACCCGCTCGACGACTTCCCGATCGACTCCGGGGGGCAGCGCCAGCCCGTCAGCCGCCGCACCCGCGTCCAGCAGCCGCTGGAGCAGTTCCCGCGGCAGCTCCACCGGGGGCGGGTCGGCGCGCACCGACTGCGGTACGAAGACCTCCCGCAGCCCCACCACCGGGTGCTCGCCCTGCTCGTTGAGCGGCGTCAGCACCTCCAGGTCCAGTCGCCCGTACCGCTCCCGGAGGCGTTTGGCGTACGCGGTGCAGGCGGCTTCGTAGTCGTCATCGGTCGGGTCCGCGGCCCGCTGCTCGGGCAGGACGACCGTCCCGATGCTGCTCAGCTGGTACAGATCACGCCCGACGTGAGCGTAGGAGGCGTCCTGACCGGACGGCTTCCGCCGCCATCGCCCGAACCATCCCTTCACGGCGCCCCCGTACCGTCCCCGCCGATGCGGGCCGAACCGCCCACCCCGTCCACCTGGTTGATGCCGCCCCCGGCCCGGGCGCCCCGGGCCGACTGGCCACCACCGGTGGGTGGCGGCGGGTCGGTGGCCCCGGTCGGGGGCGGAGGCACGGCAGAGGGTGATCCGCCGATGGTCAGGTCACCCTGCACCCCCCGCACCTGGTTGATAGAACCCCCGGCCGTCGCCCCGTCCGCCGACTGCCCGCCTCCGTCGGAGGAGTCGCCGGCCCGCAAGCCGTACACCGCCAGGCCCGACCCCAGGAGGAAGCTGCCCACTCCGCCCCACTTGTCCGCCCGGTCCAGCCCCTGGAACACGAAGAAGACCACCAGGCCCGCGAGGACGAGCACCGCCCCCGCCCCGATCAGCCACCGCCGCCGCCGTTCCGTCATCCGTCCATCTTCACCGGAACGCGACGGCGCGGGGGCGCCCTTCGAGAGAAAGGGCGCCCCCGCGCAACCAGCCTGACCCAGGACTCAGTTGGCGAAGACCGCCACCGAGTCCTCCACCGCGTGCTGCGGCTGGAGCTCCTCGGCCTCGTGGCTGAGCGCCCGGCGGCGGACCCAGACGATGCCCGCGCCGACCAGGGCGGCCGCGCCCGCGACGACGAAGGGGATGTGGACGTTCGTCCACTCCTCGATCTTCGGGGCGAGGAAGGGGGCCGCGGCCGCGGCGAACCAGCGGACGAAGTTGTAGCCCGCGCTGGCCACCGGGCGCGGGGCGTCCGAGACGCCGAGGGCCAGTTCGGTGAAGACGGTGTTGTTCACGCCGATGAACGCGCCGGACAGGATGGTGCAGACGATCGCGGTGGTGTGGCTGCCGTAGCCGAGGACCACCACATCCGCGGCGAGCAGCACCAGCGAGCCGCCCAGCACCTTCAGCGAGCCGAAGCGCTCCTGGAGCCGGGGCGCGACCAGTACGGAGAAGACTGCGAGCAGCACGCCCCAGGCGAAGAAGACCGCGCCGGACTTGTACGGGGTCATGTCCAGCACGAACGGGGTGAACGCCAGCACCGTGAAGAACGCGTAGTTGTAGAAGAACGCGGAGGCGGCGGCCGAGGCCAGCCCGCCGTGACCGAGCGCCTTGAGCGGGTCGGTCAGCGAGGTCTTCCGGGCGGGCCTGGGCTGCTCCTTCAGGAAGACGGTGATGCAGAGGAAGCCGATCGCCATCAGCGCGGCGGTGCCGAAGAACGGATAGCGCCAGCTGGCGTCCCCTAGCAGGGCGCCGAGCAGCGGGCCGCAGGCCATACCGAGGCCGAGCGCCGACTCGTAGAGCAGAATCGCCGCCGCGCTGCCGCCGGCCGCCGCGCCCACGATCACGGCGAGCGAGGTGGAGACGAAGAGTGCGTTGCCGAGGCCCCAGCCGGCCCGGAAGCCCACCAGTTCGCCGACCGAGCCGGAGGTGCCGGACAGCGCGGCGAAAACGATCACCAGAGCGAGGCCGGCCAGCAGGGTCTTCTTGCCGCCGATGCGGCTGGAGACGAAGCCGGTGACCAGCATCGCCACGGCGGTGATCAGGAAGTAGGAGGTGAAGAGCAGGGAGACCTGGCTGGGGTTGGCGTGCAGCCCCTGGGCGATGGACGGCAGGATCGGGTCGACCAGGCCGATGCCCATGAAGGCGACGACGGAGGCCCCGGCGGTGGCCCAGACGGCCTTGGGCTGGCGCAGGATGCTGCCGGCCCCCTCGTCGAGCGGGTCCGTCCCGGCCGGCCGTTCCGCTGTGGACGGTTCCTTTCCGCGCATGCCTGGCTCCTTCTCAGCCTCGCGAGATGTAAGTGCTATATACACATATTAAGTTAGGCAGGCTAATGAATGCAAGTGCCATCCATGTGAGGGGGGCGGGAGCTTTCGTCCTCCCCGATCGGGTGATCGTCCTTGACGAGCCGACGCCCGGGGAGGACCGTGGAACGCTATGAGGGGCGAACCCAGTTGCCCGAAGTGCGGAGGCCGGGTCCGGACGCCCGGTCTCTTCTCCGACGCGTGGCAGTGCGAGGCGCACGGCGCCGTCCATCCGCTGCAACCGGTGATCCCACCCAGCGTCGAGGCGCTCGGCGTGGCCACCCACCGCGCCAAGGTCCCGGTCTGGATGCCCTGGCCGCTGCCGGTCGGCTGGCTGTTCACCGGGGTGGCCTACGCCGGCGACGACCGCAGCGGAGGCCGCGCCACCGTGGTCGCCTGCTCCGGCCCCGCCCCGCTCGGCGGGGTGGGCGAGCTGCTGCTGGTCGCCGAGGAGCTGGGCGTCGGCCTGGGCGCCCGGTACGCGGGGGTGGAGGGCCCCGACCCCGCCCCGTACATGCGGATCGACAACCGCCCGCACGCCAAGGTGCTCGCGGCCGGGCGCCCCACCCCGCTGTGGAACGTCATGGGCGCCCCCGAGGACCGGGCCGTCTTCGCCGGCGAGGCGTGCGGGCTGTGGCTCTGGGCCATCGTCTGGCCGGAGAAGTCCGGGATGCTGCTCTACGACGAACTGGTCCTCACCGATCTGCGCGAGGCCGGCGCCGAGATGGAGCTGCTGCCCTGCGGGGCGCTCACCCCCAAGCTGCTGGCCTGAGCCGGCGACTGGGAAGATCGGGGAGCCGGGGCCGTTATCCTTGAGCGTCCCCCCGTCCGTCCCGAGCCCCCGTCCGGAGTCCGCCCGTGCGCATCGACCTGCACACCCACTCCACGGCCTCCGACGGTACGGACACCCCCGCCGAGCTGGTCCGCAAGGCCGCGGCCGCCGGGCTGGACGCGGTCGCGCTGACCGACCACGACACCACCCGCGGGCACGCCGAGGCGATCGGCGCCCTCCCGGCCGGACTCACCCTGGTCACCGGCGCCGAGCTGTCCTGCCGACTCGACGGCATCAGCCTGCACATGCTGGCCTACCTCTTCGACCCCGACGAGCCCGAGCTGCTGCGCGAGCGCGAGCTGGTGCGCGACGACCGGGTGCCCCGCGCCCAGGCCATGGTCGGCAAACTGCGGGAGCTGGGCGTCCCGGTCACCTGGGAGCGGGTCGCCGCCATCGCGGCCGACGGCTCCGTGGGCCGCCCGCACATCGCGGAAGCCCTGGTGGAGCTCGGCCTGGTCGCCACCGTCTCCGACGCCTTCACGCCCGAGTGGCTCGCCGACGGCGGCCGGGTCTACGCCCCCCGGCACGAGCTGGACCCCTTCACCGCGGTACGGCTGATCAAGGGCGCCGGCGGGGTCGCCGTACTGGCCCACCCGGCCGCCGCCAAGCGCGGCCGCACCGTCTCCGAGTCCGTCGTCGCCGAGCTGGCCGCCTGCGGACTGGACGGCGTCGAGGTGGACCACATGGACCACGACGGACCCGCCCGTGAGCGGCTGCGCGCCCTCGCCGCCGACCACGGACTGCTGACCACCGGCTCCAGCGACTACCACGGCAGCCGCAAGACCTGCCGGCTCGGTGAGTACACCACCGACCCGGAGATCTACGGGGAGATCACCCGCCGGGCCACCGGCGCCTTCCCCGTCCCGGGCGCGGGCGGACCGCGGGACCCCGCCCGACGGGACGGTCCGCGGGTCGTCCGGTCTCCGGACGGCCGCCAGGGCTGAGCAGCCGCTTCGGCCCCGGCGCCCCTGCTCAGGGGTCGCCTCCGCTGGGGGGCTGTCTCCGGGGCCGTTTCCGCCCGGGGATCGTCTCCGGGGTCGCTTCCGCGCGGAGGCTGTCGCCGGGACCGCCTCCGCTTGGGGATCGTCTCCGGGGCCGCCTCAGACTGGGGCCCGCTTGCGAGGCGGCCTCCGACTGGGGCCCGTCTCCGGGGTGGCCTACGCTCGGGGCCCGTCTCCGGGGCCGCTTCCGACGGGGCCGCCGGAGCGCCTCCGAGTGGGGGCCGCCGCCGGGGCCGCCGCGCCGCCTCCTCCCGTACTCCTTCCTCCGTCACGCGCCCTGCGTCCCTCGCACGGCCGCTCCCCGCCGCCCCGGCCGCCCGGCACGGCGGCACTCCCGCACGTACACCCCTCACCGCAAGGCCTACCGTGTTCGACCTCGCCGTCTTCGGCTCCCTCTTCCTGACCCTCTTCGTCATCATGGACCCGCCGGGGATCACCCCGATCTTCCTGGCCCTCACCTCCGGGCGGCCCGCCAAGGTGCAGCGCCGGATGGCCTGGCAGGCCGTCGCCGTCGCCTTCGGTGTGATCACCGTCTTCGGCATCCTCGGCCAGCAGATCCTGGCGTATCTGCATGTCTCCGTCCCCGCCCTGATGATCGCCGGCGGGCTGCTCCTGCTGCTCATCGCGCTCGACCTGCTCACCGGGAAGACCGACGAGCCCCAGCAGACCAAGGACGTCAACGTGGCCCTGGTACCGTTGGGCATGCCGCTGCTGGCCGGGCCCGGTGCGATCGTCTCGGTCATCCTCGCCGTGCAGCACGCCAAGGGCGTCGAGGACCAGATCGCGGTCTGGGCCGCCATCGCCGCCATGCACGGGGTGCTCTGGCTGACCATGCGCTACTCGCTGGTGATCATCCGGGTCATCAAGGACGGCGGTGTGGTGCTGGTGACCCGGCTCGCCGGGATGATGCTCTCCGCCATCGCCGTACAGCAGATCATCAACGGCGTCACCCAGGTGATCCAGGGCGCCTGAGCCCTGTTCCCTACCGGGCCGCGCACAGCACTGCGCCCCCGTACGGATTCTCCCGGGGTCCGGGGGAGTCCATGCGGGGGCGCGGTGGTCCGTACTCCGACCGCCTGTCGGCTGTGCTTCCTTTGCCGGCTGTCTGCCTTCAAGGCGGGCGGTGGGTGCCGGTTACGAGGCGGAGGCCTCGGCCGGACGGATCCAGATGCGCTGACCGATCGCGGCAGCCTGCTGCACGATGGTGTTGACGGAGGCGGCGTCCACGACGGTGCTGTCGACGGGGGTGCCGTCGATGTCGTCCAGTCGCAGGATTTCGAAGCGCATGGGGCTTCTCCCTTCGTCGATGAGTTGATCCTCCAGTGGAGAACATGTGCGCCGCGCCACGACCGCGGATGCGGCTGTGGCGCTGTGCGTATGAGTGCCAACGCGGTGCACCCTGCAAACATTCCCTACGCTAAATAAAACTTTCGAGCGGCTAAGGACCGCCCCGGGAGGACCGCCCCGGGAGGACGGCCGCAGGGCCGCCGTCGGTCCTCCGGTATCGGTCTTCCGGCATCGGTCCTCCGGCGTCGGCGAGTGGCGGACAATGAGTCCGGTATGAACGACGACACCTTCGACGCGCGCGTCCACAGTCCCGGCGTCCACAGTCCCGGACCTCCCCGGCAGGCCCCCGGCGGCGGTGACGGGCGGGCCGCCGAGCTCGGCGCCCGCCTGGAGCGCACGCTGGAGCACACCAATGAGCTCCTGCGGCGGATGCTCGCCGAGGTGGCCAAGACCCCCTCGACCCATGCCATCTTCGTCGACGCGGGTTACGTCCATGCTGCGGCCGGGTTGCTGTGCGTCGGCACCGAGGACCGGCGCGCCTTCGACCTGGACGCCGAGGGGCTGATCGACGCCTTCATCGACAAGGCCCGCACGATCTTCGCCGACAGCAGGCTGCTGCGCGTCTACTGGTACGACGGTGCCCGCCGCCGTATCCACACCCCCGAGCAGCAGGCGATCGCCGAACTCCCGGACGTCAAGGTCCGCCTGGGCAACCTCAACGCCAGCAACCAGCAGAAGGGCGTCGACTCCCTGATCCGCTCCGATCTGGAGTCCCTGGCCCGCCACCGGGCCATCAGCGATGCCGCGCTGGTCGGCGGGGACGAGGACCTGGTCTCCGCCGTGGAGGCCGCCCAGGGCTACGGCGCCCGGGTCCACCTCTGGGGCATCGAGGCGGCCGAGGGCCGCAACCAGGCCGAGGCCCTGCTCTGGGAGGTGGACAGCAGCCGCACCTTCGAGCTGGACTTCTGCCGCCCGTATGTCACCCGGCGGCCGGTGACGACCTACGAGAACGAGGGCGAGCCGCCGCCCTCCCGTGACGAGGTCCGCTTCGTCGGCCAGCGGATCGCCGCCACCTGGTACGGCGAACGCGGCTCTGCCTTCCTCGCCGAACTCCTCCCGGGCCACCCCTATCTGCCGGGGCCCGTCGACCAGGACCTGCTGATCGAGGCCGAGCGGCTGATCGGCCGGTCGCTGCGCGGTCACGCGGTGCTGCGCCGCTCGCTGCGGGACGGCTTCTGGGACCATCTGCGGTCCCGGCTCTGAACCGCCCGCCGCGGTGAGCCCGCCGCGGTCATCGGGTGCGCGGGTCAGGCGCCCGGCCCCTGGTGGGCGGCCCAGAACTCTGCCACGGCCGCCGCGGTCTCCATCGGGCGGTCGGTGTTGGGGGAGTGCTCCGCGCCCGCGATCCGCGTCCGGTGGGCGCCGAGCCGCACGGCCATCTCGTCGAGCAGCGGCACCGGCCAGACCTCGTCCCGTACGCCGGACAGCACATGCACCGGCAGCCGGTCGCCCAGTGCCGCCAGCTCGTCCACCCGGTCCGGTTCCACCGCCAGCTGCCGACCGGTCACCCGGAGCTGGACGGGGCTGTTCCGCAGCCAGCGGCGGCGCAGGTCCTCCCGGTTGCCGACCGCCTCCTCCGCCTCCTCCGGCGGGTCCATGGCGCGGATCGCCTCCCACACCTGGGCCATGTCCATCACGGTGAGCGCGTCGCTCAGCAGCTTCACCTTGTCGCGCTGGTCCGCCGCGACCTGCGCCGGACCGGAGGACATCAGGGTGAGGGTGCGGAACGGGGCCGGGTCGAGCAGTACGGCGGCCCGGGAGACCAGCCCGCCGAGCGAGTGGCCGAGCAGCTGCACCCGCCCGGCGCCGAGCGCCTCCACCTGGGCCAGCAGATCGCGGGCCAGCTCCTGGAGCGCGTACGCGGACTCCTCGTCCGGCCCCTCGCTCTCGTACTGCCCGCGCCCGTCCACCGCGACGGCCCGCCAGCCGGCCTCGGCCAGCGGCGGGAGCATGGCGATGAAGTCCTCCTTGGACCCGGTGTACCCGGGCACCAGCAGCGCGGTGCCCCTGGCCTTCTCGGGGCCGCCGGGCGGGGCCGCGTCGAGCACGGCGAAGGTGCCGCGGGCGGTACGCAGGGAGTGGGACCGGGTGCCGGGCGGCGGGGCGAACGTGGGCGGGCGACTCATGGGAAGAGGCTAACGGGACGCCCCGCGCCGGGAGGGCAGCGGCTGCGGTCGCCCGGGAACGTCGGTACGGAAGCGGCGGCCGCTGACGCCGACGGCCCCGCCCCACCCCCGGAGGGGCGGTGACGGGGCCGTCGGATGCCGAACGGCGTGCGATCAGCCGACGGGCTGCTCGGGCTGCGCGGCGACCGCCTTCTTGCGGGTGCGGCGCGGCTTCGCCTCGACCGGCGCCTCGACGGCCTCCGGGGCCGGCTCGACGGCGGCCTTCTTGCGCGTACGGCGGGGCTTGGCTTCCGTCTCCGCCGGGGTCTCGGTGACCGGGGCCACGGGCTCCGCGACGGCCTTCTTGCGGGTGCGGCGGGGCTTGGCCTCAACCTCGACCTCGGTGGCTTCCGGGGTCGGCTCGACGGCGGCCTTCTTGCGGGTCCGGCGCGGCTTGGCCTCGGTCTCGACCGGGGTCTCGGTGACCGGGGCCACGGCTTCCGCGACGACCTTCTTGCGGGTGCGGCGGGGCTTGGCCTCGGCCTCGGCCGGGGCTGCCTCCGCGATGGGCTCGACGGCGGCGACGGCCTTCTTACGGGTCCGGCGGGGCTTGGCCTCGGTCTCGACCGGGGTCTCGGTGACCGGGGCCGCGGGCTCCGCGACGACCTCCGCGACGGCCTTCTTGCGGGTGCGGCGCGGCTTGGCCTCGGCCTCGGCCGGGGCTGCCTCGGCGATGGGCTCGACGGCGGCGACGGCCTTCTTACGGGTCCGGCGCGGCTTGGCCGGGGCCGTGGGCTCCTCGGCGGCGACCGGCTCGGGCACCGTGACCGGCTCCACGACAGCCACCGGCTCCGCGACCGCGACCGGCTGGGCCTCGGCGGCCTGGGCCGGGATCGCCACCGTGGCCGTGGCCGTAGCGGTGGCGGCGGCCGACGGGGCGTTGGACCGGGTACGGCGACGGCGGCGCGGGGTGCGCGGCGCGGCGGAACCGTCCTCGGTGGGGACCGCCGGGGTGACCGGGGTGACCGGGGTGACCGGAGCGGTCGTGGCCGGGGCCGCCGTCTCCGCCACCGGGGCGGAGCCGACCGCCTCGCCGCCGCGGGTGCGGCGGCGCCGGCGCGGAGTACGCGTACGGGCGGGACGCTCCTCGGTGCGCTCCGACGGGCGGCCCGACCGGCCCGACCCGTCCGAGGACCGGGATCCGTCCGAGGTACGGGATCCGTCCGAGGTACGGGATCCGTCCGAGGTACGGGATCCGTCCGAGGTACGGGAGGAGGAGCGCGCCGGACGGCCACCGCGGCCACCGCGGCCACCGGTCTCGCCCAGGTCCTCCAGCTGCTCCGCGTCCAGGCCGGCCCGGGTGCGCTCGGCACGCGGCAGTATGCCCTTGGTGCCCTCGGCGATGTCCAGGTCGGAGTAGAGGTGCGGGGAGGTGGAGTACGTCTCCGGCGGGTCGTTGAAGCCCAGCTCCAGCGCCTTGTTGATCAGCTGCCAGCGCGGGATGTCGTCCCAGTCGACCAGGGTGATCGCGGTGCCGCTGGCGCCCGCGCGGCCGGTGCGGCCCACCCGGTGCAGATAGGTCTTCTCGTCCTCGGGGGACTGGTAGTTGATGACGTGCGTGACGCCCTCGACATCGATACCGCGGGCGGCGACGTCGGTGCAGACCAGGACGTCCACCTTGCCGTTGCGGAAGGCGCGCAGCGCCTGCTCGCGGGCGCCCTGGCCGAGGTCGCCGTGGACCGCGCCGGAGGCGAATCCGCGCCGCTCCAGCTGCTCGGCGATGTCCGCGGCCGTCCGCTTGGTCCGGCAGAAGATCATCGCCAGTCCGCGGCCCTCGGCCTGCAGGATGCGGGCGACCATCTCCGGCTTGTCCATGGAGTGGGCGCGGTAGACGTGCTGGGTGATGTTGGCGACGGTCGCGCCCGTATCGTCCGGCGCGGTGGCGCGGATGTGGGTCGGCTGCGACATGTAGCGGCGGGCCAGGCCGATCACCGCGCCCGGCATGGTCGCCGAGAACAGCATGGTCTGCCGGCGCGGCGGCAGCATGTTGATGATCCTCTCGACGTCCGGCAGGAAGCCGAGGTCGAGCATCTCGTCGGCCTCGTCGAGCACGAGCGCCTTGACGTGGGAGAGGTCCAGCTTGCGCTGGCCGGCCAGGTCGAGCAGCCGGCCCGGGGTGCCGACGACCACGTCGACGCCCTTGTTCAGCGCCTCGACCTGGGGCTCGTACGCCCGGCCGCCGTAGATGGCCAGGACGCGCACATTGCGCACCTTGCCGGCGGTGAGCAGGTCGTTGGTGACCTGGGTGCACAGCTCGCGGGTCGGGACGACCACCAGCGCCTGCGGGGCGTCGGTGAGCTGCTCGGGGCGGGCGCGGCCGGCCTCGACGTCGGCGGGGACGGTGACGCGCTCCAGGAGCGGCAGTCCGAAGCCGAGCGTCTTGCCGGTGCCGGTCTTGGCCTGGCCGATGACGTCGGAGCCGGAGAGCGCGACCGGGAGGGTCATCTCCTGGATGGGGAAGGGGTTGATGATGCCGACGGCTTCGAGGGCCTCGGCCGTCTCGGAAAGGATTCCGAGCTCTCGGAAAGTCGTAGTCAGGGTGCTGCCTCTTCTGTGAGACGCGGCATGAGGCGAACGCTGGGGGTCTTACCGTGCTGAACCGTGCCGGTCACGTCCGGTCGCGGCCCGTGTCCGGGCCGCAGCCCGTACGAGCCCTTACGAGACCGCTACGTGGCGCGGGACCACTGCCGTCGCTCTAGCGTCATACCGCTGAGGGTCCCCTCGCATGCGGCGCTGACGCGCGCACGGAGGGCTGTCGGGTCGGAGCCGATCGGGCCACCGACCGGGCATCCTCATTCATGAGACGGCCCGCCGAGTACATACGGAAACCACTGCATGCTCAGCAGGCGCATTACCACTGTACCCCGGAATGGCGCAGGCGTGTTGTGCCAATTCACAAGGAGGTGGAGGTCACAGTGGACGACCGGGGCCATCCGGGGCAGGACGGGCGGGCTATTGTGCGCTCCATGGAGACGCCAGACCCCGCCAACACCCCCGCTGACGACGCTTCCTCCGCCGATTCCGCCGCCTCTCTGAGAGAGCAGCCGGCGGAGCGGCCCACCGGGCAGCCGGCCGAGCAGCCGACCGGGATCGCCGCCCTCGATTGGGCCGCTGCCTCCGCCGAGCCCCAGTACCGCGCCGCCGTGGTGGATCTGCTGGGTGCGCTGGCGTACGGGGAGCTGGCGGCCTTCGAGCGGCTCGCCGAGGACGCCAAGCTGGCGCCGAGCCTGGCGGACAAGGCGGAACTGGCCAAGATGGCGTCGGCCGAGTTCCACCACTTCGAGCGGCTGCGGGACCGGCTGACCGCGATCGACGCCGAGCCGACCGGTGCGATGGAGCCGTTCGCCAAGGCGCTGGACGAGTTCCACCGGCAGACGGCACCCTCGGACTGGCTGGAGGGCCTGGTCAAGGCGTACGTCGGCGACTCGATCGCCAGCGACTTCTACCGCGAGGTGGCGGTCCGGCTGGACTCCGACACCCGCGCCCTGGTCGTCGCGGTGCTGGACGACACCGGCCACGGCAACTTCGCGGTGGAGAAGGTGCGGGCCGCGATCGAGGCCGATCCCCGGGTCGGCGGGCGGCTGGCCCTGTGGGCGCGCCGGCTGATGGGCGAGGCCCTCTCCCAGGCGCAGCGGGTGGTGGCGGACCGGGACGCGCTCTCCACCATGCTGGTCGGCGGGGTCGCGGACGGCTTCGACCTGGCGGCGGTCGGCGAGATGTTCTCCCGTATCACCAAGGCGCACACCAAGCGCATGGCGGCGCTGGGCCTCGCCTCCTGAGCCCCTACGGCTCTCCGCGGCGGCTCAGCTCTGGGTCGCCGCTGATCGGCGCATACGGCGGGTGGTCGGGCGGAGCAGCAGGGACAGGACGACCGCCGCGACCGCGACGGCGCCGATGAGGGTGCCCGGCGCGTTCCCCGGGCCGAGCGCGGCGTGTGTCACCAGGGCGCCGAACAGGGCTCCGAGCGTGCCCGAGGCCAGCACCACGCGGCGTGCGGGGAGCCGGTCCGGGAGACGGTGGGCGGCTGCCCAGGACAGTGCCAGCCCGAGCATGACGGAGCCGAGAGCTTCCCAGAACACTGCGGATCACCTCGCGGTCGGCGGGGCGGGCAAAACGGTCATGGCCGTACTACCCGATGCACCGGAAACGCAATCATCAGCCCGGAGTTCAAAGGCTCGTTTGTCGATACGTCGACAGGGCGGAAGGTCCGGGGGCCCGGAAAACGGCGGAGGCCCGGCGGACCAGCCGCCGGGCCTCTCGTCGTACCACCGCTCAGAGCGTGCCGAAGCCCACCCGTCGCGCCGTCGGCTCGCCGATCTCCACATAGGCGATCCGCTCCGACGGCACCAGCACCTTGCGGCCCTTGTCGTCCGTCAGGCTCAGCAGCTGCGTCTTCCCGGCCAGCGACTGGGCCACCAGCTGCTCCACCTCCTCGGCGGACTGCCCGCTCTCCAGAACGATCTCCCGGGGTGCGTGCTGCACGCCGATCTTGACCTCCACGGCTATGTCCCTCCGAACGGTCAGCGTTGCGCGGTCGACCGCGCCGTACGCTGCACAGATTAGCCCGGGGAGCGGACGCCTCAGGGCGCGGAGCCGCACGCCAGGAGCGAACAGCACGCCCCGCCCGCAAAAAGGGAGCCGGCGGCTCAGCGGTCCGCGCCGCCGTGGTCCTCCGTGCCGCGCTCGTCACTGCCATGGCTCTCGCCGCCGTGGTCGTCCGTGCCGTGGTTGTCCGTGCCGTGGTTCTCGCTGCCGTGCAGCGGGAAGCCGGCGATGCCCCGCCAGGCCAGCGAGGTGAGCAGCTGCACCGCGGTGCCGCGGGGGATCGGGGACTCGCTGGAGAGCCAGTAGCGGGCCACCACCTGGGAGACCCCGCCGAGCCCGACGGCGAGCAGCATCGACTCGTCCTTGGACAGCCCGGTGTCCTCGGCGATGACCTCCGAGATGGCCTCGGCGCACTGGAGCGACACCCGCTCGACCCGCTTGCGCACCGCGGGCTCGTTGGTCAGGTCGGACTCGAACACCAGCCGGAACGCGCCGCCCTCGTCCTCCACGTACGCGAAGTAGGCGTCCATCGTCGCGGCCACCCGCTGCTTGTTCTCGGTGGTCGAGGCAAGCGCCGTGCGCACCGCCTGGAGCAGCGACTCGCAGTGCTGGTCGAGCAGCGCCAGGTAGAGCTCCAGCTTCCCCGGGAAGTGCTGGTACAGCACGGGCTTGCTGACGCCGGCGCGCTCGGCGATGTCGTCCATCGCGGCCGCGTGGTAGCCCTGCGCGACGAACACTTCCTGGGCCGCGCCCAGCAGCTGGTTCCGTCGGGCCCGGCGCGGCAGTCGCGTGCCCCTAGGGCGCGCCGCCTCCGTCTGCTCGATGGCTGTCACGCCGCCTCCTGAAATAGATTCATGCGCGCTATGCGCCGCGCCGCCATCGTACTTTTGGGTAACCCGCCTGTGCGCGGTGCGGGCGCAGAATTTCACGTACCGGACGGCCCGGGCCGACGGCGATTCAACGTTAAACCGACCAAAGGGTCGGGACCAGCCCCGAGCCGGTCGCGCTTACGCGGGCCGGCTCGGGGCCGTTGCTCCCGGCGGCGCGGCCCCCATGGCGGCTCCCCTGGAGCGCCCCGGGCGGAATGGCCCCGGAGGCCGTTCCTCAGCGGTAGTCGTCCTCGTCCAGGCTGACCACCCGGGTCTGCTCGATGGCGTCGGCCTCGTTCGCGCTGGCCGGGTCGACGCCGGTCAGCGGCTCGTCGCCGCGCTGCTGCCACTCCGCCCGCTGCTCCGCCACGTCCGCCTCGGGGGACTCCTCGTCCAGGGGGGCCGCCGCCTCCCGCTCGGCGGCCCGCTCGTCCTCCGCCCGGGCCTCGGACTCCTCCGCCTCGTCCGCCTCATTCCGGTCGAAGGTCTCAAAGGTCTCGAAGATCTCGGGATCAGTCGGGTCGGCGCTCATGTGCTCCCTCTCACGCGGATCGGTACTCGACGGTCACCGGGGTCGGATGCCCACAAACACGAGCGTATGCAGGACCCCCGGGCAACGCCATGCGGCCTGTGACGGCGAACACACCAGGGGGAGCGTGATCCTCTCGTAACATTGCCGCATGTCTTCGACCGAGCTGCCGGAAGCCCTCGCCGCCACCGTGGCCGGCCCGCGGGTGAGCGCGGTGCGGGTCGCGGAGGGGGAGCGGCTGCGCACCGTGACGCTGCCCGGTCTGACGCTCAATGTGCGGGAACGCCCGTCCGACCGCACCGGACTGCCGCCCGCCCTCTATGTCCACGGCCTCGGCGGCTCGTCCCAGAACTGGTCGGCGCTGATGCCGCTGCTGTCGGACATCGTGGACGGCGAGGCCGTGGACCTGCCCGGTTTCGGTGACTCGCCCCCGCCGGACGACGGCGACTACTCGGTGACCGGTCACGCCCGGGCGGTGATCCGGCTGCTCGACGCGGGCGGCCGCGGGCCGGTCCATCTGATCGGCAACTCGCTGGGCGGCGCGGTCACCACCCGGATCGCCGCGCTGCGGCCGGACCTGGTCCGCACCCTGACCCTGGTCTCCCCGGCGCTGCCCGAGATCCGCGTCCAGCGCAACGCCTGGCCGACCGCCCTGCTCGCGGTGCCCGGCGCCGCCGCCCTGCTCACCCGGCTCACTAAGGGCTGGACCGCCGAGCAGCGGGTCCGCGGGGTGACGGCCCTCTGCTACGGGGATCCGGGCCGGGTCACCGAGGAGGGCTTTCGCAACGCGGTGGAGGAGATGGAGCGCCGTCTCGCGCTCCCCTACTTCTGGGACGCCATGGCCCGCTCGACGCGCGGTCTGGTCGACGCGTACACGCTCGGCGGCCAGCACGGGCTGTGGCGGCAGGCCGAGCGGGTGCTCGCCCCGACGCTGCTGGTCTACGGCGGCCGCGACCAGCTGATCTCGTTCCGGATGGCAAGCCGGGCCGCCCGCGCCTTCCGCGACGCCCGGATGCTGACCCTCCCGGACGCCGGGCATGTGGCGATGATGGAGTACCCGGAGACCGTCGCCACCGCGATACGGGAACTGATCCGCGAACGCGGCGGTGCCGGACCCTCCGAACATGTCGGGGCGCCTGCCCGTACCACTCGTACCAAGGGTTCCGATGGCCCCACCGGCCGCCGGGACGGCGAGAGCGGCCGGGGCGGCGACGGCCGCGGGCAGCAGATCAACCGAGACGACAACGCCGGCGACGAAGGCAACGGGAGCTGATCCGGGGCGTGGGACGACACAGCCGCAGGGGCGCCGCGCCCCAGGGCTCCGAACGGGCGCGGCGCGCCGACGGCGCCGAGGCCGCGGCTTCGGCCGAGGCGGCCGAGCGCTCGGCCGTGGGCCGCCGGCGCCGGATGGCCGCCCCCGCTCCCCGCGTAGCGGAAACGCACCATCAGGGCGCCGGTCCGGAGTCCCACGCGGTGCGCGGCGGCCACCCGGAGGAGCGCTCCGCCGGCGGGTACGGCACCAAGGAGTACGGGCGCGGCGGCAGCCGCTACGGCGACTGGCAGCCCGCGCCCCGTGACGGCGGTGCGACCGGTCGGCCGCGTGACGGCGGTGCGGCCGAGGGAGGGCCGGCCGGCCAGGGATTCGGTGGCCGCAGGCCGTCCGGCCAGGGTGCGCCGGGCCCCCGGCCGGGCGGGCCGGGCGGCGGGGCCCGCAACCCCGGGCCGCGCCATGAGTACCTCGCCGCCTTCGACGCCGGGCCGGCCGCCAGGGGCTTCGGCGGCCCCACCGGCGCCGTCCCCGCTCCCGGTTCCGAGGCCGGAATCGCGGCCGGTGGCCCGCCCGGCCCTCAGGACCCGGTCGCCGGGGCGAAGGACGGTGCGTCCGGCTCGGGCGGCGGCCTGGCCCGTACGCTCACCGGGATCGCGGCCGGGGCGGTCACCACCGTTCTGGCGATCGTCGTGGCCGGTCAGGTCACCGGCGCCGGGCCGGACGGGCCCTCCTCCCGGGCGGCCGGGGTGAGTGCCGCACCCGGACTCGCCGATTCCGGGGCGACCGGCGAGAACGGCAAGGGCGAGGCGGAGGGCAGCAGGAAGGGCCCCGGCGGACCGGACGCGCGCTCCGGCCGGACGGACCGCTCCGAGGGCCGCGCCGTCGCGCCGCCGACCTACGCGCAGCTGATGGTGCGGCAGTTCCCGCTGGACCCGAAGCTGAAGGGGCCGGGCGAGTTCGAAGCCGTGCCCGGCCTCGACAAGGCACCCGGCAAGGGCCGGAAGATCCGCTACCGGATCGACATCGAGAAGGGCCTCGGCCTGGACGCCGGACTGTTCGCCCGCGCCGCCCAGGAGACGCTGAACGACAAGCGCAGCTGGGCGCACGGCGGCGCGATGACGTTCGAGCGGATCTCCAGCGGACGTCCCGACTTCGTGCTCACCCTCGCCAGTCCCGGCACCACCGCCTTCTGGTGCGCCAAGTCCGAGCTGGACATCACCGAGCAGAACGTCTCCTGCGACTCCGCCCGGACCGACCGCGTGATGATCAACGCCTACCGCTGGGCCCAGGGTTCGAAGACCTATGGGCCGGCCGCGATGCTGCCCTACCGGCAGATGCTGATCAACCACGAGGTCGGGCACCGGCTCGGGCACGGCCACGTCAACTGCTCGACCGAGGGCTCCCTCGCCCCGGTGATGCAGCAGCAGACGAAGTCGCTCGACATCGGGGGCGTGAAGTGCCGCGCCAACCCCTGGGTGTTTCCCAACGGCTGAGGTCCTTCCCCGCCGTCCCGGGTGACCGCGGTGCGCGCCGGTGCCATACGGGGTGCGGCTTGGTGGTGCGCCGGGCGGACGTTTTCGCGCCGCGCGCCCCCCACTTGCCTCACGCGCTCTGAATCGCGGGCCCGGTCGGCAGGGAATCCGCCTTTCACCGGCTGATTCCGGCCGATCCGGATGGCGCCCGCACCGCCATCCGGAACGTCGGAGCAGGACTTCCCGGAACGCGGAATGACCACCGGGCGATTGCGTCAAGGCCGGATCACCGCTGGACAGCGATGGCATTCGACCAGTCAACTAGCCTGTTGCGAACGCCTCTTGGCTCTTTTTCTCCGAATACTCGGTCATATTCGAACCGTTCCCGCCCTAGCGCTTCGAAACGCCGGGCGCGGTCGAAAGTTACGAGTATTCACCCCTTCCGGTGGCGCGACGGACAACCGTCCATCGCGCCACCCGCGCTTCCGCTTACGTTCATCCCGCCGCCGGTCAGCGCACCCCAACGGTGTCGACCGCAGGCAGAAGGGGATGGGGGTGTGCTGTGCGGATCGGACTGCTCACGGAGGGCGGATACCCGTACGCCAAGGGGGAGTCCGCGCTCTGGTGCGACCGGCTTGTGCGCGGGCTCGCGCAGCACGAGTACGACGTCTACGCGCTGGGTCGCACCCCCCGCCAGGAGCGGGCCGGCCGGTTGCCGGCGGCGCCCGCCGTGCGGTCGGTCCGCACGATGGCGCTGTGGACCCCCGCCGAGGACGGCCCCGGAAACGGCCGCTCTTACGGCCGGCGTGAGCGCCGCCGGTACGCCGGATGCCTGGCCGAGTTGGCCGCCGGAGTGTGCGGGGACGGGCCGGAGCACGGGGGCGCCGACGCCGACAACGCCTTCGCCGCGGGGCTGTACGCACTGGCCGATCTGCTCCGGGCGCACGGTGCCCCACCCGCCGCCCTGCGGTCCGAGGCCACCGTGCGCGCCCTGGAAGCCGCCTGCCGTGCGCCCGGCGCACGCCGGGGCGTACGGCAGGCCACCCTGCGGGACCAGCTCGCCTTCTCGGACTGGCTGGAGCGCGCACTGCGCCCGCTCACCCCGGACTGGTACGGGCCGGACGCCCTCGGCGCCGCCGACCTCTGCCATGCCGTCTCCGGCGGCCTGGCCGCCCTCCCCGGACTGCTGGCCAAACGCTTCTTCGGAGTGCCGCTGCTGCTCACCGAGTACGGGGTGCACATCCGGTCGCACTATCTGACGACCGCAGGCGCTCCCCTCAGCGCCCCCCTGCGCGCCCTGCTCGCCGCGTTCCACGGGCGGCTCGCCACCGAGGTGTACCGCCAGGCCGCCGCCATCACCCATGGCAACGCGCATGCCCGGCGCTGGCAGCAGCGGTGCGGCGCCGACCCCGTCCGGCTGCGCACCATCCACCCGGGGCTCGACGGCCACCGGTTCGCCGCCGTCGGGGAGGCGGGGGAGACCGGTGACCCGTACACCCTGGTGTGGGTCGGCCGCGCCGAACCCGCCAAGGACCTGCTCGGCCTGGTGCACGCCTTCGCGGCCGTGCACCGCGAGGAGCCCCGGGCGCGGCTCCGTATCGTCCACGCGCCCCCCTCGCCCCGCGAGCCCGCCGACTACCTCGCCCACTGCCGGACCACGGCCACCCGGCTCTTCCCCGGCGCCGGGCCGATGGGCCAGGAGGCGCCGGCCTTCCCGGTGACCTTCGAGGAGGTCGGCGGCCCGAGTGTTCCCGACCGGACCGACGCCTACGCCGACGGCGCCGTCACCGTGCTGTCCAGTGTCGTCGAGGGGTTCCCGGCCGGGCTGGTCGAGGCGATGCTCTGCGGCCGCGCCACCGTCTCCACGGACGTCGGCGCGGTGGTCGAGGTCGTCGGGGGCACCGGGCTGGTGGTACCCCCGCGCAACCCCCAGGCGCTCGCCGCCGCCTGCCTGGCGCTGCTGCGCGACCCCGCGCGCCGCGCGCGCCTGGGCGCCGCGGCCCGCGCCCGCGCACTGGAGCTGTTCACCGTGGAGCAGAACCTCTCCGCCTTCCACGGGCTCTATCTGGAGCTGATGTCCCGCGCCCCGGTACGCCGCGACCGGGACGGCACGGCCGCCGACGGCACCCCGCTGCCCTTCGCCCACCCGGCCGAGGCGTACCTCCCCGGACGCTGGACCGGCCGCCTCGACCGAGTGCCGGCCCCCGCCCGGCTCGGCCCTCCGGTCGGCGCGGGCGCCATGAGCGGCACCTGCCCTCACCGCGACGCGGACAACGGCGGAGTCGGGAGCGGCGATGCGTGACAGCGGCCCCCACCATGACCTCGCCCGCGAGGAGGCAGCCGACGGTCCACCGGCCGAGGGCCTTCGCTCCGCGGGAGCGCCGGCCACGGCGGCGCGGCAGGGCGGTGACCCCGTCAAGGCACTGCTGCACCGCCACCGGGCGCTGTGCGAACGGGCCGTCGACCCCCTGGAGATCGCCGCCGCCCTGGAGGCCCACGGCGTCACCGACCGCACCGCCGCCCGCTTCCGGCACCGGGACGTCTTCTCCCTCGCCGAGGAGCTGTACGCCCGGACGCCCCGGTCGGACGACGAGCACCTCGCCCATCAACGGTCCGCCGGTACCGAACACCCCGGCCGAGGGTCCGACGGCGACCGACCCACCAGCGGCCGGCCCACCCCCGGGACCGGCACCCGACCCCTCCGCGGCGACCGGTCACCCGGTGCCGATGGTGCCCGTCCTGCCGACCGCCCGCCGATGCGCGGCCTACGCGGGGCCGCCGGAGTGCGGGGCGCGGCAGCCGACCTGGCCCGCGAGGACGGAACCGGCCGCCCCGTCCCGGCGGAGGAGATAGCCCGGCGAGCCGGGCGCCCCCTGGTATGGGCACCGCTCGCCCTCCTGCCGGGAGCCGCCGTCGGACTGACCCTCGCGGGGCTCGCCGCGACCAGCGGCCCGGCGCGGTTCGCCGTCGGCGCGGCCGGGACGGCGGCCGCCGTCGGGGCGCTCGCCGGCTCCCTTCGCCATGGCCCGCTCCGGGCGGCGCGGCGCACCCACGCGGCCGGCCCCGTCCTGGTCCGGGCCCTGTCCGCTGTCCGCACCCCCCTGTGGTGCACCCTCCTGCTCGGCTGTCTGCTGCTGGACGCCGTCCCCGACCACGATCCGGGCCGCACCTGGGGCCTCGCCGCTCTCACCGCCGAGCCCGACCGGACCGGCGTACCGCTCCACCTCCTTTCCGTCGGCGCATCCGCGACGCTCCTCGCCCTGGCGCTGGCGGTGGCGCCCGCACTCTGGTGCGCGCACCTCTTCTTCGTACGGGCCCGGCGGGCGCTGGCCGCCAGTCGCCGCCTCGCGGACTTCGCCGCCGGTGCCCGACCGCTGCTGCTCGGTGCCGTCGCCCTGTTCGCCGTGCTGCTCGGCGCGCTGGTCGCGATCACCGGCACCGTCCTCGGCGACGCCCCCCGAGGCACCGTGCTCGTCGGCTGCCTCGCCCTCGGCACCCTGTTCTTCCTGGCCCGGCTGCTCACCGCCCATGGCTTCGCCCGGACCGCGGGCAGCGCGCTGTTCGCCACCTGTGCCGCGCGGACGTTCGTCCTCGCCGCGGAGCAGGCGGCCCGCGTCCCCCGACTCGGCTGGCTCGACACCCCGACGCGGGCCGCCGCCGACCTCTGCGGGCCGGGCGCGGTGACCGCGCTGGTCTGCGGGGCGGCCGCGCTCGCCCTGCTGGTCCGCGCCTGCGCCCTGCTGACCCGGGCCTCCGCCCATGCCGTCGACTGGCCGGCTCCCGCCCATGCCGGCGGCTGACCTCCCCTCCGGGCCGCGCCCGGCCCCCGGGACCGCGCCCCTCCGGCCCATCCGGACCGGCCCCCCTCCCCTCGGAGGCGGCCCCTGCCACCTCCCTCCCCCTACCTCTCCCCGACACCCAGGAAGCAAGGAGACGACGACCATGACCGCCACCGCCGCCACGCCCGGCCTTCGCGAAGGAGGCGCACGATGAGGGTGCTGCTGCTCGGCGCCAACGGATTCCTCGGCCGGTTCGTCGCCGACCGGCTGCTCGCCGACCCGGCCGTCCACCTCACGGCCCTGGGCCGGGGCGACGACGCCGACGTACGGTTCGACCTCGCCGGGGGGAGCCCGGGTGCCCTCACCCGGTTCCTGGACGCCGTCCACCCCGGGGTGGTCGTCAACTGCGCCGGGGCCACCCGGGGCGGGGCCCGCGAGCTGACCCGGCACAACACGGTCGCCGTGGCCACCGTCTGCGAGGCGCTGCGCCGCAGCACCTGCCAGGCCCGCCTGGTCCAGGTCGGCTGCGCCTCCGAGTACGGGCCCTCGCAGCCCGGTTCGTCCACGGCCGAGGACGCGGTGCCCCGCCCCGGCGGGCCGTACGGGGTGTCCAAACTGGCCGCCACCGAACTGGTCCTCGGCTCCGGACTGGACGCCGTGGTGCTGCGGGTGTTCTCCCCGGTGGGCCCCGGTACCCCGGCCGGGTCCCCCCTCGGCCGGCTTGCCGAGGCGCTGCGCCGGGCCATCCAGAACGGCGACGGCGAGCTGAAGCTGGGCGGCCTCGGCGTCCAGCGCGACTTCGTGGACGTCCGGGATGTGGCGCGGGCGGTGCACGCCGCCTCGCTGTCGGCGGCCCAGGGTGTCATCAACATCGGCACCGGACGGGCCGTACGGCTGCGGGACGCCGCCGCGGTACTGGCCAGGGTCGCCGGATACCCCGGCAACCTCCATGAGGTGGACGTACCGCCGAACCGGCCGCTCATCGGTGTGCAGCGCGGCGAGGGCGGCGCTGTGCGCGGCGCCGACGGCGGTCTGCTGCGCGGCACCGACGCCAGTGTGCTGCGCGGCACCGACGGCGGCCTGGTACGCGGTGCCGACGGCGGCCCCGTGCGGGGTGGCGACGGCGGCCTCGGGCGGGGTGGCGACGGCGGCCTCGGGCGGGGTGGCGACGGCGGCCCGGACCTCCCGCAGCCGGGGCCCTCCTCCCCGTATCCCGACGGCTGCGGCAGCTGGCAGCAGGCCGATGTGCGCACCGCCCGCGACCGGCTCGGCTGGCGGCCCCGGATCAACCTGGAGGAGTCGCTCGCCGACATCTGGATGGAGGCGGCATGCCGCATCTGACCCGGACCGGTGCCCCGCTCGCCGCCACCGGTGCCGACCGGCTCGGCTTCGGTGTGCCGGGCTACGCCCATCCGCTGCTCGCCCCCGTCGAGTGGGCGGAGCTCACCCGGCCCGGGGTGCCGCTGCACTGGGCGGTGCTCAATGTGGCCGCCGGGCCGGGCGCCCGGCCCGACCCGCACTGCCTGGAGGCGGCCGGCCGGCTGCGCAACGCGGGCGTGCGGGTACTGGGCCACATCGATCTGGCGCACGGCGCCCGCCCGTTCGCGGAGGCCGTGGCCGACGCCCAGCGGTTCGCGGACTGGTACCGGGTGGACGGCTACCTGCTGGACCGCTGCCCGCCGGACCGGGAGCGGCTCGCGTCCGTGCGGCGCACCGCGGCCACCCTGGAGGCGGTGCTCGACGGGGCGGACGGCTGCCATCTGGTGCTGGGCCACGGAGTCCACCCCGATCCGGGGTACGCCGAGGTCGCCGACCAGCTGGTCACCTTCCGGGGGCGCTGGGCCGACTACCGCTGGTCGCAGGCGGCCCCGTGGACGGCCGACCATCCACCGGAGCGCTTTGTCCATCTGGTGCACGGCGTACCGCGCACCCATCTGGAGGAGGCGGTACGGATCGCGCGCTGGCAGGGGGCGGGCACCATCTTCTTCACCGACCGCACTCCGGGGCCGCCACCGGCTGCCGGCCCGGCGGCCGGACGTGCCGGATCCGCGGCAGGCGTTGGAGGTGCCGAGCCCGAGGTCAGGGGGCGAATCGGAGGAAACGCCGCATTCGAGGCGCTGCCCGGCTACTGGGACGAAATCGTCTCGCGCATCGGACCAGGTGTCTCGGAATGAGGAGTGCCATGGCAGTGTTACGGAGAGACAACCGTACTGACTACCGACCAACGGAGTCCCCGTGTCGCTGCCACCCCTGGTCGAGCCGGCTGCCGAGCTCACCGTAGACGAGGTCCGCAGGTACTCCCGCCACCTGATCATCCCGGACGTCGGGATGGACGGGCAGAAGCGGCTCAAGAACGCCAAGGTGCTCTGCGTCGGCGCCGGCGGCCTCGGGTCTCCCGCCCTGATGTACCTGGCCGCCGCCGGTGTGGGCACGCTCGGCATCGTGGAGTTCGACGAGGTCGACGAGTCCAACCTCCAGCGCCAGATCATCCACAGCCAGTCGGACATCGGCCGCTCCAAGGCCGAGTCCGCGCGGGACTCGGTGCTCGGCATCAACCCGTACGTCAACGTGGTCCTCCATGAGCAGCGGCTTGAGGCCGACAACGTGCTGGACATCTTCGGTCAGTACGACCTGATCGTGGACGGCACGGACAACTTCGCCACCCGCTACCTGGTCAACGACGCCTGTGTGCTGCTGAACAAGCCGTATGTCTGGGGCTCGATCTACCGGTTCGACGGCCAGGCCTCGGTGTTCTGGTCGGAGCACGGCCCGTGCTACCGCTGCCTCTACCCGGAGCCCCCGCCGCCGGGCATGGTCCCCTCCTGCGCCGAGGGCGGTGTGCTCGGCGTGCTGTGCGCCTCCATCGGCTCCATTCAGGTCACCGAGGCGATCAAGGTGCTGGCCGGTGTCGGTGAGCCGCTGGTCGGCCGGCTGATGATCTACGACGCCCTGGAGATGCAGTACCGGCAGGTCAAGGTCCGCAAGGACCCCGACTGCGCGGTCTGCGGTGAGAACCCGACCGTCACCGAGCTCATCGACTACGAGGCCTTCTGCGGCGTCGTCTCCGAGGAGGCCCAGGAGGCGGCGGCCGGCTCCACGATCACTCCCAAGCAGCTCAAGGAGTGGATCGACGACGGTGAGAGCATCGACATCATCGACGTCCGTGAGCCCAACGAGTACGAGATCGTCTCCATCCCGGGCGCCCGGCTCGTCCCGAAGAACGAGTTCCTGATGGGCACCGCGCTCCAGGATCTCCCTCAGGACCGGAAGATCGTCCTGCACTGCAAGACGGGTGTCCGCAGTGCGGAAGTCCTCGCGGTGCTGAAGTCCGCCGGTTTCGCGGACGCCGTCCATGTCGGCGGCGGCGTCATCGGCTGGGTCCACCAGATCGAGCCGGAGAAGCCCGTCTACTGATCACCTCCTGATCGCGTCTTGCCTTGATCACTTACTGATCGCAGCGCCGACCCACCGGGGCCGGGCCCACCACCAGGGCCCGGCCCCGACGGCTGCCGGGGTGGCTGCGAGCGTCCTCAAGAGCGGGTGCCGCCTCAGCCGTGGCTGCCCTCAGGAGCAGATGGTGCCGTTCGCCGGCGCCTTGCCGTCCAGCAGATAGGCGTTCACCGCCTTGCTCACGCAGGAACTGCCGCCGTTGTAGGCCCCGTGGCCCTCGCCCCGGTAGGTGAGCAGCACGCCCACCCCCTTGCCCAGCTCCTTCGCCATCCGCACGGCCCCCTCGTACGGGGTCGCCGAGTCACCGGTGGTGCCGACCACCAGTACCGGCCCGGCGCCGGGAGCGCTCGCCTGCGAGGTGGCGCTCTCGCCCTTCACCGGCCACTGGTGGCACCAGCCCGCGGTGTCCCAGGCCATGAACTCCCCGAAGACCGGGGATATTCGGCGGAACTCCGGGAGCAGGGCCCGGGCCTCGGCGGCGGTGGGCCGGCTGCTGCTGTCGGCGCAGGAGATCGCGCGCTGGGAGTGGGCCTGGGTGCTGTAGGAGCCGTCCTCCTGGCGGTCGTTGTACATGTCGGCGAGCTCCAGCAGCCCGTCGCCGCTGCCCTCCCGGGCCTGCCGGAGTCCTTCGGTCAGCATCGGCCAGAGGCTTTCCGCGTACAGCGCCTGGGCTATACCGGTGAGCGCCAGGCTCTCGGTCAGCGGCCGCCCGTCGGAGGTCGCCAGCGGCTGGGAGTCGAGCCGCTTCAACTGCGCCGTCAGCTTGGTGGAGCCGGCCGCCCCCTCGCCGGTGGACTTGAAGTAGTTGTCCAGCGCCCGCTGGAAGCCGGTCGTCTGGTGGCGGGCCTGGCCCACGCTGTCGGCGGTCGGGTCCACCACCGCGTCCAGCACGGTGCGGCCGACCTGTTTGGGGAAGAGGTGCGCGTAGGTGCCGCCGAGCTGGGTGCCGTAGGAGATGCCGAAGTAGTTCAGCTTGGCGTCGCCGAGGACATGGCGGACGACCTCCAGGTCCCGGGCGGTGTTGCTGGTGGTGACATGCGGCAGCACCTTGCCGGAGCGCTGCTTGCAGCCGGCCCCGAAGTCGCCGCCGTCCGCCAGGTAGGCGGCCTCCTCGGCGGGGGTGTCCGGGGTGCGGTCGATCCGCCGCAGGGACTCGGCCTCCTCGGCCGACTCCCGGCACACCACACCGGAGCTGCGCCCCACCCCGCGGGGGTCGAAGCCGACCAGGTCGTAGCGGGCGTTCAGCGCGGTGTACTCGGGGGCGAACTGCGGCAGCAGGTCCACGCCCGAGGCGCCCGGGCCGCCGAAGTTGAAGAGCAGCGAGCCGATCCGCCGGTCCTGCTGCACGGCCTGCTTGCGGATGAGCGCGACGGAGATGGTCTCGCCCTTCGGCCGCTGGTAGTCCAGCGGCACTTCCACCTCGGCGCAGCGCCACTCCGTGCCGGGGGCCTGGCCGCCCTTCGGCGCCTTGCACGACCGCCAGTCGGGCCGCTGGCCGGTCAGTGCGGCGGGCAGACCCGGCACCGCGGGCGCCGTGCCCGCCTTCGGTCCGCCGCCCGCCGCCGGGCTGTCGTCACCTTCCCCGCCGCCACCGCTCTGGCAGCCGGTGACCAGTCCCGCGGTCAGCAGGGCCGCGGCCGCGAGGGCTCCCGCCCGTACTCGATTGGACATCCGTTCCCCCAACGTTGGTACTGCGCGCCATCCTAGGCATAGCCACTGACAGTGGCCAGAGCGTGACGTATTGTCGCCAAACGCTGGAAGCACGGGCGTTCGCCGTGGCAGGGTCGCAGACATAAGGAAGCGGACGACGCACGGGGGCGGGGACGATGGAACGACCGAGGGGAACGGTACGGCGGTGGGGCCGGCGGGGTGCCGGGAGCGCCGGCCGGGTGGCGGCGGCGTCAGCGGCAGACGGTGCCGTTCTTCGGCACCCTGCCGTCCAGCAGGTAGCCGTTGACCGCGTCGCGGACACACGCGGAGCCCCCGTTGTAGGCGCCGTGCCCCTCGCCCTCCCAGGTCAGCTCCACCCCGACGCCCTTGCCGAGCGCGTTCGCCATCGCCTTCGCCCCCGCGTAGGGGGTGGCCGGGTCGCCGGTGTTGCCGATCACCAGGATCGGCGCCGAGCCCGCGGCGCTCACCTCCGGGCGGTCCCAGCTGCCGTCCACCGGCCAGTGCGAGCAGCCGATCAGACCCCAGGCCAGGTAGTCGCCGAACACCGGCGAGGCCTTGCGGAACTCGGGCAGCCTGGCCTCGGCCTGCGCCACCGTGAAGCGGGCCTTGTCGTCCACGCAGTTGATCGCCGCGTTCGCCGCCTGCACATTGCTGTAGTTGCCGTTCTGGTCGCGGCCGTTCATCGAGTCCGACAGGGCCAGCAGCAGGCCGCCGTTGCCGCCGTCCGCCTCGTCCAGACCCTGCTCCAGATAAGGCCAGTACTCCTTGGAGTACAGCGACTGGGCGATGCCGTTGGTCGCCGCCGTCGCGGTCAGCTTGCGCTCCCCGAGCCCGGTGACCGGCTTCTTCTCCAGCCGGTTCAGCAGATCGGTGACGAAGCCCTCCACCTCCTGCACGCTGCCCCCGGGCAGCTTGCACTTGTCACCCCGGGCGACGCAGTCCTTGGCGAAGTTGTCCAGGGCCAGCTGGAACCCCTTCGCCTGCCCGAGGGCGCTCTGCACCGTGGTGCTGGTGGGGTCCACCACCGCGTCGAACACCGCCCGGCCCACGGTCCTCGGGTACAGGTGCGCGTAGACGCCGCCGAGCTCGGTGCCGTAGGAGATGCCGAAGTAGTACAGCTTGTCGTCGCCCAGCACCTGCCGCATCAGATCCAGGTCGCGGGCCGCGTTCACCGTCCCGACGTGGGGCAGTTCACCGCCCGAGTTCTCCTCGCACGCCGCGGCGAACCGCTTCAGCCCCTCGTCGTACGCCCGGACCTCCCGCTCGTCGTCGGGCGTGGAGTCCAGCGCGTAGAGGGCGTCCAGGCCGGCGTCGTCCAGGCACTCCACACCGGCGCTGCGGCCGACCCCGCGCGGGTCGAAGCTCACCAGGTCGTAGCGGGTGCGCAGGGTCTCGTAGTCCTGCGCGAAGGACGGCAGGGCGGTGATCCCGGAGCCGCCGGGGCCACCGAAGTTGAAGATCAACGACCCGATGCGCTTCGCCGGGTCGGAGGTCTTGGCGCGGATCAGGGCCAGCTCGACGGTCTCGCCGCCCGGGTCCGCGTAGTCCAGCGGCGCGTCCATGAAGGAGCACTGCCAGCGGGTGCCGCCCGGCAGCGGAGAGGGCGCGGTACCGCCGCCCTCCTCCATCGAGGGCGGCGGGCAGTCCCGCCAGGTCAGCCGCTGGGAGGCCAGCTCCCTGAGCCGGTCGGCGCCGTCCCCGCCCTCGTCCCCGTTCCCGCCGGAGCAGCCGGCCGCCAGCAGGGCGGCGGCGGTGGCGGCGGCGAGGACGGCTGCGGGCCGGGCGGCGCGGAGGGTCATATGTCCCATGGTGCGCCCGCCGGTCGGCGCCCGCCCGTGCCCGGGGCCATGCGGGTGGCCGGCCCCGCCGCCCCACCGGCCCGGCCCCGGCGCGCGAGCCCCCGGAAGCCTCGGCCCGGCACCGGCCGTACCCCGGCCGGCCCCATCAGCGCACCGGACCGGTCAGAGGGCGCCCTTGCGGGTCAGCGAGTTGAACGACAGCCACCCCGGCAGCACCGGCAGCCACAAGGTCATCACCCGGTACATCAGCACCGCCGGGGTGGCGATCTCCAGCGGCAGCCCGCCGACCGTGGTCAGACCGGCGATCAGCGCACCCTCCACCGCGCCCACCCCACCGGGCGTGGGGGCGGCCGAGCCGAGCGCGTTGCCGGCCAGGAAGACCACGGCCAGGATCGCGTAGCTCACCGGCTGGTCACCCCGCGCGAACGCCCGCACCGAGGCGTCCAGGCAGAACACGAACGCCGCGGTCAGCAGCAGCATGCCGCTGAGCCCGGTGAGCAGCTTCACCGGCCGCTGCAGCACGTCCAGCATCCGCGGCACCACCCCGGCGAACAGCGACCGCAGCCGGGTGGTGACGAACTTGCGCAGCACCGGGATCGCCGTCACCACCAGCGCCAGCACCGCGACCGTCAGCAGACCCGCGATCACCGTCCGGGACGGGGTGAAGTCCTGCGTCTTCTCCGTCCCGGAGAGGTAGCCGAAGGAGAGCAGCAGCAGGATGTGCGCGCCCAGCCCGAACAACTGCGAGGCGCCCACACTGGCCACCGCCAGCCCCGGGCGGACCCCCGAGCGCTGGAGGAAGCGGGTGTTCAGCGCCACTCCGCCGACCGCCGCCGGGGCGACGATCTTCACAAAGGAGCCCGCCACCTGCGCTACCACCGTCCGCTTGAACGGCACCCGCTCCGGGACGAAGCCCAGCAGGCTCATCGCCGCCGCGACATAGCTGAACGCGGAGAACAGCAGCGCCACCGCCACCCACAACCAGTCGGCCTGGGCGAACGTCGACAGCGACAGCGACGACTGCGAGATCGACGACAGCAGGAAGTACACGGCGATCGCGGCGGCGATAAAACTGATCAGCGTCCGCGGCTTGATCCGCTCCAGCCGCACCGGTTCCACCGGCGCCTGCGGCCGGATCAGCAGCACCTGCTGGCGGATCTGCACCAGCAGATCCTCCTCGCGGGCCTCGTCCATCGCCTCGTCCAGCGCCCGCTTCTCCGCCTGCTTGTGCGCCTTCTCCGCCTTCCGCTCGGCCTTGCCGACCGGCTCGCCGCGGTGCTCCGCATGGCGGGCGTGCGCCTCCACCCGGGCCTGCTTGTCGGCCTGCGAGGCGGCCAGCACCGCCTCCCGCTCCCGCTGCGACCGCTCTCGGGCCAGCCTGCGCAGTGTGGCGCGGGTCGACCGGCTCAGCGCGATCGGCTGGAGCAGCGGCAGGCAGCCGGCGACCTTGTCCGGCCCCAGCGCGGCCACCGCCGCCGCCACCGCCCGCTCCGCGCCCACCCGCAGACCCAGCGTCGTCAGCAGCTGCGCCACGTCCATCCGCAGCACCAGATCACCGGCGGCGATCTCACCGCCCCGCAGATCGGTGAGGATCACCCTGCCGGAACGATCCACCAGCAGCGCGTCACCCGTCAGCCTGCGGTGCGCGATACGCCGCGACTGCAGCGCCCGCACCTGCAACCAGGCGCCCCGCACCACCTCGTCGGTGATCTCCTTGTCCTCCAGGGAGTCCAGCGAGCGCCCGCCCACATGCTCGTACACCAGCATCACGGCGTCCGGGCCCAGCTCGGAGGTGGCGATCAGCTTGGGCGCGTTGGCCCCCGCCGCGATCGCCGCGTACGCCAGCAGCGCCTCCTGCTCCAGCGCCTGGCGCAGCGACTGCAGCGAACGCCCCGTGGTGATCCCGCGCAGCGTCAGCCGCCGCCACACCCGGTAGAAGAAGCCGTGCGCCTGCTGCTCCCGGTCCACCACGGTCACATCCAGCGGCGGACCCTCCTCCAGGGTCACCAGGTAGCGGCGCCCCCGGTCCGCCTCCGTACCGTCCGGCAGATCCTCCGCGCGCATCGCGCCCACCGGCCGGAACCCGACATGGCGCAGACCCGCCAGCAGTGTCTGCCCGGTGGGCCGCACATTGGGCGAGCCCACCGCGTACACCGTGCCGTAGGCCACCGTCCAGCCGATCAGGATGGTCAGCACGATGGAGAACGGAGTGGTGTAGCCGGCCACCAGCATCGCGAACGCGTCCAGCAGCAGCACCATCCACAGCACCACCCGCCAGCGCGGCCGGCGCGCCATGCCGACGGCCGTCATATAGGCGATCACCGGCGCCAGGTAGCCGTGCACCGGATCCGACAGCCCGCCACCCGCCTGCGGCTGGGTCAGCGCCTCCTGGATGGTGTCCGGCGCGCCCTGCGCCACCCACAGATCGGTGGCGAGGGTGACACCGTGCGCCAGCACCGCCGCCAGCACCCCGTCGGCGATCCGCAGCCCGTCCCGCTTGACCAGCCGCTCGATCGCGAAGGCCACTGGCACCAGCAGCACCGCGATGCTGGACGCCAGCCCGGCCAGCTGGACGAACACATCGGGCGCCTGCCCGGTCCGCCGGCTGATGTCCGCCTCCAGACCGGAGGTGGTGCCCCGGGCGAACGCGGCGATGGCGATGACCACCGCGATCGCCAGCACACCGACCAGCAGCCGCAGCAGGTCGGACGGCCGGTGCGCCCGGGCCGCCAGCAGCGGCTCGTCACCGGAGACGCGGTCGATGTCCCGCTCCGCGTTCACGCCCACCGTCTCCTCCGGCCGCGGCCGATCGGGGCCCGGGTCCGAAAGCCGGGTCCGCGCGCCCGCCCGTGCCCGTGCCGTGCTCCCTGCCTCTGGCCGGGCCCGTGCCGCGCCCTGGCCCTGCCCCTCCGGCTCATCCTTGTCCATGGTCTCAGGAGCGCCCGCCGGGATCCCAGAAGCGCCCGCGATCGCCGCGGAAGCCCCTGCGCGCCCGGGAGGCCGCACATCCTCCCCCTTCGCCCTCTCGGTCTCTTCTTGCTCTCGTGTCACCGGTCACCGCCCGGAAGATGGTGGCATGCCCGGGCCCCGGACGGGGGCATCAGGGTGCGCGGCCCGCCTTGTCGGTGGTGTGGTGCAGGATGGACCGGGTGACTGCCGAGGAGATTCCGGAGTACCCCGAGTACGCGGAACGGGTGCTGGACGTCGCCGACCTGATCCCGCCCGGCCGGGTGATGACCTACGGGGACGTGGCCGAATGGCTGGGCGACGGCGGCCCCCGCCAGGTGGGCCGCGCTATGGCGCTGTACGGCGGCGCGGTGCCCTGGTGGCGGGTGGTGCGCTCCGACGGGCGGCTGCTGCCCGGCCACGAGCTGCGCGCCCTCGACCACTACCGCGAGGAGGGCACCCCACTGCGCCAGACCGGCAACCGGGCCGAGGGCCATCTGCCCCGGCTCGACATGCGACGCGCCCGCTGGGACGGCTCCCCGGCCGCCCCACCCGAGGACAGCGCCGGGACCGGGGACGGTGCTGGGACCGAGGACCGGACGCCGTAGCGGTCCGCCGACGGCACCATCCGGACCCGGACAGCGCCCGGCGGGCCGTACCGTAGCGGGGCGGCGGACGCACCACCGACGGCCGCGCCACGGACGGATCCCATCCGCCCCGACCGGCACCCGCCGCCGCGCACCCCGCACCGCCACCCACGTCCGCACCCGACCCAGCCTCCTCGTCACCAGCACACCCACCAGGACCGGCGATCCCGTTGAGCACCTCTTCGACCACCACCGGCCGTACGCCCTACCGCGGGCGGGCCGCGGGCCCGTACCGCCTGGTGCGCACCCCGCCGGCCCGGCCCCGCCCCCCTGAGCTGGACGCGTCCCAGCGGGCCGTGGTTGAGCACCCCGGCGGACCGCTGCTGGTCCTGGCCGGCCCCGGCACCGGCAAGACCACCACCCTCGTGGAAGCCGTCGCCGCCCGGATCGCCCAGGGCGCCGACCCCGAACGCCTCCTCGTCCTCACCTTCAGCCGCAAGGCCGCCGTCGAACTCCGCGACCGGATGGCCGCCCGCCTCGGCCCGGCCCGCGCCCCGCAGGCCACCACCTTCCACTCCTACTGCTACGCCCTGATCCGCGCCCACCAGGACGCCGACCTCTTCTCCGAACCACTGCGGCTGCTCTCCGGGCCCGAGCAGGACCTCGCCGTACGCGAGCTGCTCGCCGGCCAGCTCGACCTGGAGAAGGAAGGCCTCGCCCGCATCCGGTGGCCCGACGAACTCCGTGCCTGCCTCACCACCCGCGGCTTCGCCGACGAGGTCCGCGCGGTGCTCGCCCGCTCCCGTGAACTCGGACTCGGCCCCCGCGCCCTGGCCGACTTCGCCGCCCGCACCGGGCGGCGCGACTGGTCGGCGGCGTCCGCGTTCCTGGCCGAGTACCTCGACGTGCTCGACATGCAGGGCGTCCTCGACTACGCCGAACTGGTCCACCGGGCGGTGCTCCTCGCCGGACAGGTCACCCTTCCGGAGTACGACGCCGTCTTCGTCGACGAGTACCAGGACACCGACCCCGCCCAGGTCCGGCTGCTGCGGACGCTGGCCGGCGGGGGAAGGACGGTGTACGCGTTCGGCGACCCAGACCAGTCGATCTACGCCTTCCGGGGCGCCGACGTCGGCGGCATCCTGGACTTCCCGTACGCCTTCCCGCGTACCGACGGCAGCCCCGCCCCGGTCGCCGTGCTGACCACCTCCCGCCGCTCCGGCGCCGCGCTGCTCACCGCCACCCGGCTGCTCACCGCCCGGATGCCGCTGCCCCGGCTGCCCGCCGACAAGGTCCGCGCCCACCGGGACCTCGCCGCGGTACGCGACGGCGGCCGGGTGGAGGCGTACACCTTCCCCACCGCCTCCACCGAACTGGAGAACATCGCCGACATCCTGCGCCGCGCCCATCTGGAGGACGGCGTCCCCTGGCGCGAGATGGCCGTACTGGTCCGCGCCGGCGGCCGCACCATACCCACCGTCCGGCGCGCCCTGACCTCGGCCGGAGTGCCCCTGGAAGTCGACGGCAACGACCTCGCCCTGCGCCACGAACCCGCGGTGGTCCCACTGCTCACCGCCCTGCGCGCGGCGGCCACCCTGCCCGGCACCACGGCGGACGTGCCTCCGGACGCCGACCCCGACGAGCCCTCGGGACCCGCCGAAGGCACACCCGGCGAAGGCACACCCGGCGAAGCCGTATCCGCGGAGGCTGCTCCCACCGCCCCCGCCTGGCTCGACACCGAGACCGCCCTCACCCTGCTCGCCTCCCCCCTCGGCGGAATGGACGCCGCCGATCTGCGCCGCCTCGGGCGGGCCCTGCGGGACGAGGAGCGAGCCGCCGGAAACGCGCTGCCCCCGCCCTCCGACGTGCTGCTCGCCCGCGCCCTCGCCGAACCGGAACGGTTCACCGCGCACGACCCGGCGTACGCCCGCGGCGCCCAGCGCCTCGGCGCGCTCCTGGCGGACACCCGCGCGCTGCTGGCCGCCGGCGGGACCGCCGAAGAGGCCCTGTGGATGCTGTGGAACGGCACCCCTTGGCCCGCCCGGCTCCAGCGCGGCGCCCTGCGCGGCGGCCCCGCCGGGCGCAACGCCGACCGCGACCTGGACGCGGTCTGCGCCCTGTTCGACACCGCCGCCCGCGCCGAGGAGCGCACCGGCGGCCGGGGCGCGCTGAACTTCCTGGAAGAGCTCGACGCCCAGGACATCGCCGCCGACACCCTGGTCCGGCGTGCCGTACGGCCGGACGCCGTCCGGCTGATGACCGCCCACCGCTCCAAAGGGCTGGAGTGGAGCCTGGTCGTCGTCGCCGGCGTTCAGGAAGGCCTCTGGCCCGACCTGCGCCGCCGCGGCTCACTGCTGGAAGCCGACCGCATCGGGCGCGACGGACTCGCCGAACCGCTCACCCCCGGCGCGCTGCTCGCCGAGGAGCGGCGGCTGTTCTACGTCGCCGCCACCCGCGCCCGCCACCGGCTCGTCGTCACCGCCGTCAAGGCACCCGCCGACGACGGCGACCAGCCCTCCCGCTTCCTCACCGAGCTCGGCACCGAACCGAAGGACATCACCGGCCGCCCCCGCCGCCCCCTGGCCGTCGCCGCGCTCGTCGCCGAACTGCGCGCCACCACCGTCGACCCCGCCGCCTCACCCGCCCTGCGCGAGGCCGCCGCCCACCGGCTGGCCCGGCTCGCCGCCCTCGCCGACGACGAGGGCCAGCCCCTCGTCCCCGCCGCCCACCCGCACCGCTGGTGGGGCCTGTTCGAACCGACCCACTCCACCGCGCCGCTGCGCGACCCCGACCACCCGGTCGCCCTCTCCGGCAGCGCCCTGGACCAGCTCGCCAACACCTGCGCCCTCCAGTGGTTCCTGGGCCGCGAGGTCAAGGCCGACGCCCCCGCCACCGCCGCCCAGGGCTTCGGCAACGTCGTCCATGTCCTCGCCGACGAGGTCGCCTCCGGCCGCACCCCCGCCGACCTGGACGTCCTCATGGAGCGGCTGGACTCCGTATGGGACGCGCTCGCCTTCGACGCCCCCTGGAAGTCGGCGCAGGAGAAGGAGCAGGCGCGCGCCGCCCTGGAACGCTTCCTGCGCTGGCACGTCATGGACCGCGGCGGCCGCACCCCCGCCGCCACCGAGCACGGCTTCGACGTCACCCTGGAAGCCGGGGACTACCAGGTCCGCGTCCGCGGCTCCATGGACCGCGTGGAGGCCGACGAGCACGGCCGCGCCTACGTCGTCGACTTCAAGACCGGCAAACAGACCCCCACCAAGGGCGAGGTCGCCCGCCACCCGCAGCTCGCCGTCTACCAGCTCGCGGTACGCGAAGGGGCCCTGGACGAGGCCTTCGAGGGCCGCCGCCCCGAGCCGGGCGGCGCCGAACTCGTCCACCTGCGCCAGGCCGCTCCCAGGAACGAGGGCGGCGAGGCGCTGCCCCGCGTCCAGGGCCAGGAACCGCCCGAGGGGGAGTGGGTCGGCGACCTGCTCGCCACCGCCGCCGGCCGCGTCCTGGACGAGCGGTTCACCCCCACCGCCGGCCAGCACTGCGCCCGCTGCTCCTTCCAGGCCTCCTGCAGCGCCCGCCCCGAAGGCCGCCAGATAGTCGAGTAGGCCGGGCCGCCCCATCCGTCCCCAGAGCCGTCACGGACCGCGTCCGGCCGGCACTGTCAGTGGTGCCGGTTAGCCTCGATGACCGTGACCACACGTCTCACCGACCCCGAGGAGCTCAAGGAGCTCCTGGGCATCCCGTTCACACCGGAGCAGACGGCCTGCATCACCGCGCCGCCCGCCCCGCAGGTCATCGTGGCCGGAGCCGGCTCCGGCAAGACCACCGTGATGGCCGCCCGGGTGGTCTGGCTGGTCGGCACGGGCCAGGTCGCCCCCGAGCAGGTCCTCGGCCTCACCTTCACCAACAAGGCCGCCGGCGAGCTCGCCGAACGCGTCCGCACCGCCCTCGTCCGCGCCGGAATCACCGACCCCGAGCCCCTGGACCCCGCCCTCGGCCCGGTGCCCGGCACCGGCGGCGGAGACCCCGGTACGGGGCAGGGAACCGCCGCCACGGGGCAGGCCGGCTCTGCCACCGGGCAGGGAGCCGACCCGTACTACCTCCCCGGCGAGCCGCGCATCTCCACGTACCACGCCTTCGCCGGCCAACTGCTCACCGACCACGGACTCCGCCTCGGGCTGGAGCCGGCCTCCCGGCTGCTCGCCGACGCCACCCGCTACCAGCTCGCCGCCCGGGTGCTCCGCGAAGCCCCCGGCCCCTACCCCGCGCTCACCAGCTCCTTCCCCACCCTGGTCAGCGACCTCCTCGCCCTCGACGCCGAGCTCGCCGAGCACCTTGTCCGCCCCGAGGACCTGCTCCGCCATGACACCGATCTGCTCACCGCCCTCGCCGGCGCCCGGCTGACCAACGAGGACCTGCGCAAGATCCCCGACGCCGCCGCCGCCCGCCGGGAGCTGACCGACCTGGTACGCCGCTACCGCCAGGCCAAGAAGACCCGCGATCTGCTCGACTTCGGCGACCAGATCGCCCTCTCCGCCCAGCTCGCCCTCACCCGGCCCGAAGTGGGGGAGATCCTGCGCGGCGAGTTCCGCGTCGTCCTCCTGGACGAGTACCAGGACACCTCCGTCGCCCAGCGACTGCTCCTCTCCGGGCTCTTCGGCAACGGCACCGGACACGCCGTCACCGCCGTCGGCGACCCCTGCCAGGCCATCTACGGCTGGCGCGGCGCCTCCGTCGCCAACCTGGACGACTTCCCCGACCACTTCCCGCACACCGACGGCACCCCCGCCACCCGCCAGTCCCTCAGCGAGAACCGCCGCAGCGGCGGCCGGCTGCTCCAGCTCGCCAACGGACTCGCCGAACCCCTGCGCGCCATGCACGAAGGCGTCGAAGCGCTGCGCCCCGCACCCGGCGCCGAACGCGACGGCACCGTACGCATCGCCCTGCTGCCCACCCAGGCCGAAGAGCTGGACTGGCTCGCCGACTCCATCGCCCACCTGGTCCGCACCGGCAAGGAGCCGGGCCAGATCGCCATCCTCGCCCGCACCGCCACCGACTTCCCCGACATCCAGGCCGCCCTGGTCGCCCGAGACGTCCCCGTCGAAGTCGTCGGCCTCTCCGGACTCCTCCACCTGCCGGAGATCGCCGACCTCGTCGCCGTCTGCGAAGTCCTCCAGGATCCCGGGGCCAACGCCCCACTCGTCCGGCTCCTCACCGGCCCGCGCTGGCGCATCGGCCCCCGCGACCTCGCCCTGCTGGGCCGCCGCGCCCGGCTGCTCGTCCACCGCTTCACCGCCGACGCCGACGGCGACCGGGACGAACGCCTCGCCGCCGCCGTCGAAGGCGTCGACCCCGCCGAGGTCATCTCCCTCGCCGACGCCCTGGACACCTTCCTCGAACCGGCCGGCGAAGACGACGGACTGCCGTTCTCCGCCGAGGCCCGCGTCCGCTTCGCCCGGCTCGCCACCGAACTGCGCGAACTGCGCCGCGCCCTCGCCGACCCCTTGATGGACGTCCTCCACCGCGTCCTCGCCACCACCGGCCTCGAAGTCGAGCTCTCCGCCTCCCCGCACGCCCTCGCCGCCCGCCGCCGCGAAACGCTCTCCCACTTCCTCGACATCGCCGCCCGCTTCGCCGCCGTCGACGGCGAGGCGACCCTCCTCGCCTTCCTCGGCTTCCTGCGCACCGCCGCCCAGTACGAGAAGGGGCTCGACAACGCCCTGCCCGGCGGCGAGAACACCGTCAAGGTCCTCACCGCCCACAAGTCCAAAGGCCTGGAGTGGGACGTGGTCGCCGTCCCCGGCCTGGTCGCCGGCCAGTTCCCCAGCGGCCGCGCCCGCGAGTCCTGGACCGCCCAGGCCAAGGTCCTGCCGCACACCCTGCGCGGCGACGCCCCGACCCTCCCCACCCTCGGCAGCTACGACGCCCGGTCCCTCAAGGAGTACAAGGAGGCCATGCGGGACCACCAGCACACCGAGGAGCTGCGCCTCGGCTACGTCACCTTCACCCGCCCCCGCTCCCTGCTGCTCGGCTCGGGGCACTGGTGGGGCCCCACCCAGAAACGCCGCCGCGGCCCCTCGCCGTTCCTGCACGCCCTGTACGAGCACTGCGCCCTCGGACACGGAGAGATCGAGGCCTGGGCGGAGGAGCCCGCCAAGGACGCAGAGAACCCGTCCCTCGCGGACACCGCCCCCGACCACGCCTGGCCCCTGCCCCTGGACCCCACCGCCCTCGCCCGCCGCCGCGCCGCCGCCGACCTGGTCCTGCGGCACCTGGACGAGCTGACGGCCCCACCCCCTGCCCCGGCCCGCCCGGACAGCGCCCAGGACAGTGAGGCATCCTCCGCCGGCGACCCGTACGAGCCGCCGGATCCGTACGAGCCAGGGGAGCACCCGGCCGACGCCGAGGACGGCCTCGCCGACTGGGACGACTGGTCCACCGCCGCGCCCACGACGATCCCGCACCATCCGGACGTACCGGCCCCCCGGCACCCCGCCGATCCGGAGCCGGCCGATCCCGGGCAGCGCCACCCGGCCGACCCCGCGTCCCGCCACCCGGCCGACGCGGACATGACCGACCCCGCGCCCCGCCCCAAGGACACCCACCGGCACGGCGGCGACCGGGGCACCGACCGGGAGGCCCCCGCGCGCGGCCCCCGGCTCACCCCCGAGGAGGCACGGGCGGCCGCCTCCTGGGACCGCGATCTCGACGCCCTCGCCGGGGAGCTGCTGCGCACCCGGGCCACCACCCGCGACGTACCGCTGCCCGCGTCCCTCTCCGCCTCCGACCTGGTGCGGCTCGCCGCCGACCCGGACGGCTTCGCGGCGGAACTGGCCCGGCCCATGCCCCGGCCGCCCCAACCCGCGGCGCGGCGCGGCACACGGTTCCACGCCTGGGTGGAGGCGCGCTTCGAGGCGCTGCCCCTGCCCATGCTCGGCCCCGACGAGCTGCCCGGTGCCGAGAGCGACGAGGACGAGCCCGAGATCGCCGACGAACGGGATCTCGCCGCCCTCAAGGAAGCCTTCGAACGGACCCCGTACGCCCGCCGCACCCCGTACCGGGTCGAAGCGCCGTTCCAGCTCGCGCTGGCCGGGCGGGTGATCCGCGGCCGTATCGACGCCGTCTACCGGGACCCGGACACCGGCGCGTACGAGATCGTCGACTGGAAGACCCACCGGTTCCGCACCGCCGACCCCCTCCAGCTCGCCGTCTACCGCCTCGCCTGGGCCGAGCAGCAGGGCTTGCCGCCCCACGAGGTCACGGCCTCCTTCGTCTATGTACGCACCGGGCAGGTCGTACGCCCCGACGAGCTGCCCGACCGCGCCGCCCTGGAGCGCGTCCTGCAGGGTGGGACGGCGGACGGCCCGCCGCCCGGCTCCGGATAGGCTCAAGGACATGAGCCCCACCCCGGACAGCGCCGTCCGCACGTACATAGCCGGCCACCGTGACGCCTTCCTCGGCGACCTCGCGCAGTGGCTGCGCATCCCGTCCGTGTCGGTGCAGCCGGAGCACGCCCAGGACGTACGGGAAAGTGCCCGGTGGCTCGCCGACCACCTGGCCGGATCCGGCTTCCCGGCGGCCGAGGTGTGGGAGACCGACGGCGGCCACCCCGCCGTGTACGCCGAGTGGCCCTCCGACGACCCGGACGCGCCGACCGTCCTCGTCTACGGCCACCATGACGTCCAGCCCGCCGCCCTCGCCGACGGCTGGGCCACCGACCCCTTCGAGCCGGTCATCAGCGACGGCCGGCTCTACGCCCGGGGCGCCGCCGACGACAAGGGCCAGGTGCTCTTCCACACCCTGGCCGTCCGCGCCCACCTCGCCGCCACCGGCCGCACCACCCCCGCCGTCCACCTCAAGCTGCTGGTCGAGGGCGAGGAGGAAGCCGGCTCCACGCACTTCCGGGCACTGATCGAACGCCACCGCGAGCGGCTCGCCGCCGACGCGGTCGTCGTCTCCGACACCGGTATGTGGTCGGAGACCACCCCCACCGTGTGCACCGGCATGCGCGGCCTCGCCGAATGCCAGATCACCCTGCGCGGACCCGCCCAGGACATCCACTCCGGCTCGTTCGGCGGCGCCGTCCCCAACCCGGCGACCACCGCCGCCCGGCTGGCCGCCGCCCTGCACGACGAGGACGAACGGGTCGCCATCCCCGGCTTCTACGACGGCGTCGCCGAGCTCACCGACGAAGAGCGGAAGCTGATCGCCGAGCTGCCGTTCGACGAGGCGTCCTGGCTGGCCTCCGCCCACTCCGGCGCCACCCACGGCGAACACGGCCACAGCACCCTGGAGCGCGTCTGGGCCCGGCCGACCGCCGAGGTCAACGGCATCGCCGGCGGCTACCAGGGCCCCGGCGGAAAGACGATCATCCCCGCCTCCGCCGTACTGAAGCTGTCCTTCCGGCTGGTCGCCGGACAGGACCCGGACAAGATCGAACTCGCGGTACGGGACTGGGTGCCCACCCGGCTCCCGGCCGGCATCCGGCACGAGATCACCTTCAGCGGCGCCACCCGGCCCTGCCTCACCCCGCTCGGCCACCCGGCGCTCACCGCCGTCGCCCGCGCCATGAGCACCGCCTTCGACGGCGCCAAGGTCCGCTACACCCGCGAGGGCGGCTCCGGACCAGCCGCCGACCTCCAGGACGTGCTGGCCGCGCCCGTGCTGTTCCTCGGCATCTCCGTACCGTCCGACGGCTGGCACGCCCCCAACGAGAAGGTCGAGCTCGACCTGCTGTTCAAGGGCGCCGAAGCCGGCGCGCACCTCTGGGGCGAACTACGAGGCGCTCTGAGCAGCTGACCGCCCCCGCCGGGCCGGCGACACGGCACAAGGCCCGGCTCCCGAGACATCCGCATCCACCGGGGGAGTAGGAAACCAGTGAGCACGATCAGCAACCCGGGCCACCGCCCCATCAGCCTCACCGCGCCCAGCGGCATCGACCGCGCCGCGCACCACCGCCTGGACGAGGCCTGGCTGGCCGCCGCCTGGAGCCACCCCACCACCCGGGTGTTCGTCGTCTCCGGCGGCCAGGCGCTGATCGACGACACCTCCGACGGCGGCACCGCACTCGTCATGACCCCCTCCTTCGAGGCGCCGGTCACCGAGACGCACCGCTACTTCCTCGGCACCGACGAGGACGGCGTCAGCTACTTCGCCCTGCAGAAGGACGCCCTGCCCGGCCGCATGGACCAGTCCGCCCGCCCCGCCGGACTACGCGAAGCGGGCCTCCTGCTCTCCCCGCGCGACGCCGGGCTGATGGCGCACGCCGTGGCCCTGGAGAACTGGCAGCGGCTGCACCGGTTCTGCTCACGCTGCGGGGAACGCACGGTGATCGCCGCCGCCGGGCACATCCGCCGCTGCCCCGCCTGCGGCGCCGAGCACTACCCGCGCACCGACCCCGCGGTGATCATGCTGGTGACCGACGAGGAGGACCGCGCGCTGCTCGGCCGGCAGGTGCACTGGCCCGAAGGCCGCTTCTCGACCCTGGCCGGCTTCGTCGAGCCCGGCGAGTCCATCGAGCAGTCGGTGGCCCGCGAGGTCTACGAAGAGGTCGGCGTGACGGTCGGCGAGGTCGAGTACGTGGCCAGCCAGCCGTGGCCGTTCCCCTCCAGCCTGATGCTCGGCTTCATGGCGCGCGCCACCTCCTCGGAGATCACCGTGGACGGTGACGAGATCGAGGAGGCCCGCTGGTTCTCCCGTGAGGAGCTGGGCGCCGCGTTCGACTCCGGCGAGGTGCTTCCTCCGTTCGGCATCTCCATCGCCGCCCGGCTGCTCGAACTCTGGTACGGCAAGCCCATCCCCACCCGCACCCCCGGCCCGGCGGCCTGACGCCGACGCGGGCGGCGCCCGGTGATTCCCTCCGTCAGCCGACCGTCCGCCGGTAGACCTGCCGGGTCCCACCCTCAGGCCCGGGCTCGGCGGGCTCCGCGGCGGTGAACCCGAGGCGTTCGTAGAAGGCCCGGGACCCGCTCGCAACTGCCCCCGGATGGTCCGCCCCGAACGTCACGACCTCCATGGTTCCCGGCCCCGTGACGAACCGCCGGGTCGCCTCCGCCATCAGCGCCCGCCCGGCACCCGTCCCCCGGGCCCACTCGGAGACGACCAGCCAGTGCACGTGGTAGGTGCCGGCCTCCGCACCGAACAGCAGCCCGCCCAGCAGGTCCTCGGCCCCACTCCCGTCCCTCTCACCGGAGACCGCGACCAGCGCGACGCGCCCACGGATGTGCTCCCGCACGGCCCGACGGAAACCGGGCTCCTCCACCATCGGGCCGAACCAGTGCTCCACCTGGGAGGCAAGTCGGAGAAAGCCGTCGAAGTCCTGGCCACCAGCGAGTCTGACGATCATCGGAACAGTCTGGCTGGGCGGCACCCGCGCCGAAAGGGCGGAGCCCCGGGGAGCCGGAACCTGAGAAACCGGGGCCGGAAACGCCAAGGCCCCGACCGGACACCTCCCGGCCGGGGCCCTCCGCGCACCGCTCAGGCGCCGAGCGCCTGCTTCACCTGCGCCAGACTCGGGTTCGTCATGACCACCTCGGCGCCATCCCCGGCGGCAACAACGCGCACCGTGGGCACAGTCTGGTTGCCACCGTTGGCCCTCTCGACGAAGGCGGCCGACTCCGGGTCCTGCTCGATGTTGATCTCGTTGTACGCGATGCCCTCACGGTCGAGCTGGCTCTTCAGCCGGCGGCAGTAACCGCACCACGTGGTGCTGTACATCGTCACAGTGCCCTGCATGGCCGTAGTGCTCCTCGTCGGTGCCTCGGGGCGGGTGCGCCTGCCGCACCCGTGCACCCCGCCCAACGTCCCGCACCGCCGACGCATTCCCGAGGACGCGGCCCCCTGCCGGACAATGTCCCCGCCGCCCTGCCGCCCTGCCCCCGGTTGGCCGCCGCCCCGTCGGCCTGCCGCTGCCCCGCTGGCCCGCCGGCCTGCCGCTGCCCCGCCGGCCCGCTGGCCTGCCGCTTCGAGCCCCGCTGGCCCGCCGCCCGTGAGCCCACTTCACAGCTCCGCTCGCTCGCCTTCCTTGGGGGCCCCTCCCCCCCCACCCCCCACCCCGCCCCCTCCGCCTCCACCCCCCTCCGCCCCCGCCCCCTCCGCCTCCACCTCCACCTCCCTCGGCCGGAGACCCGCGGTCGGCATGGCCTCGGGCGAAGCCGCCTGGGCCGAAGCCGCCTCGGGCGAAGCCGCCTGGGCCGAAGCCGCCTCTGCCGAAGCCGCCTGGGCCGAAGCGCGGAATCCGCCGGTGGCAGCCGCTTCGGCAGCTGCCACCGGAGACACCGAGGCCGAAGCCGCCACAGCCACCGAGGCCGAAGCCGCCCGGGCCGCAGTCGCTTCGGCTGAAGCCTCCGGAGCTGTCTGGGTCCCAGTCACCTGGGGCCGCAGCGCACCGCCCGAAGCCCCGGGAGCCTGCCCGGGCCCCAGCCGCTCGCCGGCGTCGTCGCGGCCGGGACGTGTGTCGGCACCACCTCCGTCCGTGTTGTGCGGCTCCGTCGGAAGAGAACGTATGCGGTGGGGGACGAGGGATGTGCTGGGCTGTCCACAGACACCGGCGTTGATACGACTGGGCCTGCTGCCCTGTGGACAGCCGTCCCGTCCGCCTCGGGGGACCTGGCAGCATGGCAGGGTGACAGCAGCAACGCACTCCCCCCTCTTCCCGTCCGCCTCGGAGGTGAGCCAGTTCCCGGCTCCTCCGCAGGACGCCGACGCGGTGCTCGACGGGCTGGATCCCGAGCAGCGCGAGGTGGCGACCGCCCTGCACGGCCCGGTGTGTGTGCTGGCCGGGGCCGGTACGGGCAAGACCAGGGCGATCACCCACCGCATCGCCTACGGGGTGCGCGCGGGCATCTTGCAGCCTTCCAGCGTTCTCGCCGTCACCTTCACCAACCGGGCGGCCGGGGAGATGCGGGGGCGGCTGCGGCAGCTCGGGGCGGGCGGGGTGCAGGCGCGCACCTTCCACTCGGCGGCCTTGCGGCAGCTCCAGTTCTTCTGGCCGAAGGCGGTCGGCGGTGAGCTGCCCCGGCTGCTGGAGCGCAAGGTCCAGCTGGTCGGCGAGGCGGCGACGCGCTGCCGGATCCGTCTGGACCGCAACGAGCTGCGGGACGCCGCCGGCGAGATCGAGTGGTCCAAGGTGACCCAGACCGTTCCCGCCGACTATCCCGCCGCCGTGCTGCGGGCGCAGCGCGACGCCCCGCGGGACCCTGCCGAGATCGGACAGCTTTATGGGGCCTACGAGGAGCTGAAGCGCGATCGCGGGGTGATCGACTTCGAGGACGTGCTGCTGCTGACGGTCGGCATCCTCCAGGACCGCCAGGACATCGCCGAGCAGGTGCGCCGCCAGTACCAGCACTTCGTCGTCGACGAGTACCAGGACGTCTCCCCGCTCCAGCAGCGGCTGCTGGAGCTCTGGCTCGGCGACCGGGACAGCCTGTGCGTGGTCGGCGACGCCAGCCAGACGATCTACTCCTTCACCGGGGCCTCCCCGGACCATCTGCTGGACTTCCGGCTGCGGCATCCGCAGGCCACGGTGGTCAAGCTGGTCCGGGACTACCGCTCCACCCCGCAGGTGGTCCATCTGGCCAACGGGCTGCTGAGCCAGGCCCGGGGCCGGGCGGCCGACCACCGGCTGGAGCTGGTGTCCCAGCGCGATCCCGGGCCGCCGCCGGTGTACACGGAGTACGGGGACGAGCCCGCCGAGGCAGAGGGCACGGCCCGCCGGGTCCGGGACCTGATCGCGGCCGGGGTGCCGGCCGGGGAGATCGCCGTGCTCTACCGGATCAACGCCCAGTCCGAGATCTACGAGCAGGCGCTCGCGGACATCGGAGTGCCCTACCAGCTGCGCGGGGCGGAGCGGTTCTTCGACCGGCCGGAGGTACGGGAGGCGGGCGCCGCGCTGCGCGGCGCGGCCCGCTTCGGGGCGAACGACTCCCTGCTGGACGCGGTGGTGGATCTGCCGTCCCAGGTGCGGGCGGTGCTCTCCACCAAGGGGTGGACGACCGAGCCGCCGGTGGGCTCCGGCGCGGTGCGGGACCGCTGGGAGTCGCTGGCGGCGCTGGTGCGGCTCGCCGAGGACTTCGCGGCGGCGAGGGAGGGGGCGACCCTGGCCGATCTGGTCGCCGAGCTGGACGAGCGGGCGGCCGCGCAGCACGCCCCCACCGTGCAGGGGGTGACGCTCGCCTCGCTGCACGCCGCGAAGGGTCTGGAGTGGGACGCGGTCTTCCTGGTCGGGCTGACCGAGGGCATGCTGCCGATCACCTACGCCAAGACCGAGGGGCAGATCGAGGAGGAGCGGCGGCTGCTGTATGTGGGTGTCACCCGTGCGCGGCGCCATCTGTCGCTCTCCTGGGCACTGTCCCGCTCCCCGGGCGGCCGGGCCTCGCGCCGGGCCTCCCGGTTCCTCAGCGGGCTGCGCACCGGGTCCGGAGCCGTGGGCGCGGGCGGGCCGCGGGGAGGCGCGGGCGGTGTGGAGCGGGGAGAAGGCGGAGAAGGGGTCCGCAATGCGGAGGAGGTGCCGGTGGCGGCCCGGCGCAGGAGCAGGACCGTGGCCCGCTGCCGGGTCTGCGGGGCGACGCTCACCGGCGCCGGTGAGATGAAGCTGATGCGCTGCGAGGACTGCCCCTCCGACATGGACGAGGCGCTGCACGGCCGGCTGTGGGAGTGGCGCTCGGAGCGGGCCCGGTCGCTCGGTCAGCCGGCCTGGTGTGTGTTCACCGACAAGACGCTGATGGCGATCGCCGAGGCGGTCCCGTCCACCGACGGTGAGCTGGCCCGGATCGCCGGCGTCGGGGTCCGCAAACTGAACCGCTTCGGCACCGATGTCCTCGCCATCTGCGCTGGTGAGGACCGTGCCGAGGGGGAGGCGGGGGAGTGACGGAAACTCGTCGGAAAAATAGTTTGCGCCCGCCCCGTCAAGCCCCATAGGTTCTTAACCACGGACACGGCGGCTTCTCCGAAGCCCCGCCTTCGTGCTGTACTTATCCGAATACCTGCGAGACCGGCTCCGGCCGGGCTCCCGAGACGCCGAGAGGAGGCGAGTCCAGTGATCAGCATCAACACCGGTATCACCCGTGGCACCACCAAAATGACCGATCGCTCGGTCGCCTCCGCCTGCTCGCTCGGCCTCTCCGGCTTCTCGTTCCTGGGCAGCGGTATGTCCGGCCATGGTGCCGCGCGTCCCGCCACCTTTGCCGCCCTCCCCGTCCGGGAGCGGAACGAGCGACCGACCAAGGCACTGGAAGCAGCTGTAGTGGCACAGGCGACGGCCTATGGCACGGCGGCTACCGGTGCCGAGACCAAGAAGCAGACGCAGCAGTACCTGATGTGGGCCTTCCGTGGGCTCGAACCCTGGAGCGATCCAGTCTGACGCAGAGTCAGACCGGCGCCTTCAGGGCCGCGGAACCCCACCCGGGATCCGCGGCCCTTCTGTTTTGCCCGAACAGGCGAGACAGGGCGAAGGGGCCTCGGGACCAGCAGAACCCGGTACCAATCCACCGGCCGACCGGCCGGACCGACCAGACGAGGAAGACACCACCGTGCAACTCGAAGCGCACGCCCCGTCCGTACCGCCCTCCCAAGCTCTCCCGCCGAACGGCCCCACGAAGGACCCCGCCTTGACTCCCCTGACCGCGCTCACCGCGCTTGACGCCGCCATCGAGAACCTCGGTGTGCCCGTACCGTGCCGCTCCTACGACCCGGAGGTCTTCTTCGCCGAGTCGCCGGCCGACGTCGAGTACGCCAAGTCGCTCTGCCGCACCTGCCCGCTGATCGAGGCATGCCTCGCGGGCGCCAAAGAGCGGCGCGAGCCGTGGGGTGTCTGGGGCGGTGAGCTGTTCGTCCAGGGCGTGGTCGTGGCCCGGAAGCGGCCCCGTGGCCGCCCGCGCAAGAACCCGGTCGTGGCATGAACGTCACGCTGGGAACCATCGACCGCCCCTACACGCACGATCCCCAGAAGCAGGCCCCGATGACCTCTTCCACCAGCGAGCCCTGCGGCTCCGCTACCCCAGCTGTCACCACCATCGGCGCGAACATCTCGCGTCAGAACAGGAACCGTGAGATGCAACTCATGCAAGAAGCCCTGGCTCGTGCGCATATGCACGACCGCCTGAGGGAGGCACGGGCGGAGCGCCAGGCCATGCACCTGGTGACCGCCCGGCGCCTGCAGCGCAGGGCGGAGCGCGCCTCGCTGCGCGCCCGCCGCGCGCTGGCCATGGCGGTCATGAACTGACGGCAACCGAAGGGCGGCGGACGTCGGCCAACTCGGCCAACGGGTCGGCGGCCGCCACCGGTGAGGTGCCGTCCGGCGTTCGGCCGCCGGCAACGGCCGCTGGACGCGACGACGACAAGCGCGGCACATCGAGTGATTGACACGGGCCCGGTCCTTCGCGGAGGACCGGGCCCGCGGTGCGTTGTCCACCCGGGGCGCGAGCGGTGGAGTTATCGTTTCGCGGTGAACGACCGGAACCGGACGACCCCACCCGCACCGCGGGACGGCGACGAGCCGCCGTCCGACGCGGTGGTCTGCGCCCGCTGCGGCGCCGTCTCCGACGACCCCGCCACCGCCTGGACATGCTCCCTGGAGAACGGCAGGCGCCACTACTTCTGCGACACCTGCGCCCGCGACAACCTCAGGGCGATCGAGAGCCGGCTGGACTCCGCCTGGTGGTGAGGGCCGGGGCGGAGGCGGCCTAGCTGCCGACCGGGTCGCCGCGGTCCGCGTCCTGCCGGACCTCAGCGTCCCGCGGATCGTCCGCGTCCTGCCGATCGTCGGCCTTGTGCTGCTCGTGCGCGTCCTGCTGGTCGGGAAGGAAACCGGGCAGCCAGTCAGCCAGTTCGTCGCGGAGACGGACCGAGGCGTTCAGCTGGCACAGCACACCGATGGTGCTGAGCGTGACCCGGTGGATGAGCAGATAGGACGGCGGAAGGTTCAGCTGCTTGCCCAACTGGTAGGCGGGGGAGCGGACATCGGCGATTCGCGCCGCCTGGCCCCGCAGCCACTCACGGGTGAAGGTGAACTCCTCGACCTGGGCCGGCTCGATGATCGGCACCAGGTATTCGAGGACCGCGTCCGGGTCGAGGTCGATCGTCTCCCGGACGAACCCCTCCCCGCGCAGCAGCTCGTAGACCCGGTCCGCCTCGCCCTCCAGGGTCATCCGCAGACAGACCCCGATCGTCTCGGGCAGCCCGCCCGGCAGCCGGTCCACCGTGCCGAAGTCCAGCACTCCCAGCCGCCAGTCCTCCGGGCCCTCCTCGCCGTCCGGGCCCGGCAGCAGCCGGAAGTTGCCCGGATGCGGATCGGCGTGCAGCAACCCCGTGCGGGCCGGACCGGAGAAGAGGAAGCGGGCCAGCAGCTGGCCCGCCCGGTCGCGCTGCTCGGGGGTGCCGTCCGAGATCACCTCGGAGAGCGGCACACCGTCGATCCACTCCGTCACCAGCACCTGGTCGCACTGGTGCACCACCCCGGGGACCACCACATCCGGGTCGTCGGCGAACTCCTCGGCGTGGGCGCGCTGCGCCGCCGACTCCAGGCCGTAGTCCAGCTCCTCCGCCACCCGGTCACGCAACTCGGTGATCAGCGGCTTGATGTCCATCCCGGGGATCAGCGGCCCCAGCAGCCGGGCGAACCGGCCCAGTTGCGCCAGGTCGGAGAGGAGCGCCTCACCGGCGCCCGGGTACTGCACCTTCACGGCGACCTCGCGGCCGTCCTCCCAGAGGGCCCGGTGCACCTGGCCGATGGAGGCCGCAGCCGCGGGCTTGTCGTCGAACTCCAGGAACAGCTCCCGCCAGTCCTCACCGAGCCGTTCCGCCAGCACCTTGTGGACCGTCCGCACCGGCATCGGCGGGGCGGCCTCCTGGAGCTTGGTGAGCGCGGCCCGGTACGGACCGGCGATCTCCTCGGGCAGTGCGGACTCGAAGACGGACAGGGCCTGCCCGAACTTCATCGCCCCGCCCTTCAGCTCACCCAGGACCCGGAAGAGCTGCTCGGCCGTGCGCTGCTGGAGCTCGCGCGCGACGATCTCGGCGGACTTGCCCCCGATCCGCTTGCCCAGGCCCCATGTGGCCCGGCCCGCGAAGCCGATCGGCAACGCGGCCAGTTTGGCGGTCCGGGTGACCGCCTTCCGGGGAAGATCAGACATGCGCCCCTCCAGGTCCTGACTGCCGTGCCGTGACGCCCGGACGGCCGTCCCGCCACCCGCCGGCGGCACCGCGCCCGACCACGCCTACCCCGCCATTGTGTCCTGCCCGAGCCCGGAGGCCGAGGCCCGGGCCGCCACCGACCGGGCCGCCGCCCCGCACGGGCAGTCGGCATGCGGGGCCACCCGCACCGCACGCCACTCCAGCAGCGGCAGTGACACCTCCCACCGCGCCCCGGTGCTCGCCGGCAGATCGCCGTCCAGGAAGGCCAGCGCATGGGCCGCGGCCAGACCCGCCACCGAAGCCGCCAGGCTGACGTCGCACGGAGGGATGAGACTCAGCCGGCCCGAACGCCACTGCGCCAGCATCCGCGGCCACGCCGGATCCCGGTCGGTGCGCTCCAGCTCCACACACCGGACGCACGCCGTGCCGCCCGGCAGCACCAGCGGGCCCACCACCCCCGTCGCCTCCACCACCCCCGCGTACAGATGCGGGGTGCCGGTCGCCACCCAGGCCTCCGCGGTCAGCGGGTCCGGGGCGTAGGCGGCGAGGCCGTCCCTCGGGGCGACCACCACCAGCGCCACCCCCGGCTCCGAACCGGCCGTCCCAGCGCGCCCCGGACCGGCGGACCGGGGCGAGCGGCCACCGGGCCGGCAGCGGCGCACCAGCCGTCGGGCCGACGTGTCCCGCCGCTCGCCCACCTCCTCCGGCGGCAGCCCGCCCGGCGCCACGTCCCAGGTCTCCGCCCGGCCCCCGTCCAGCACCTCCACCTGCCCCACCCCGGCCGCCGACAGCAGCGCCGCGATGCCGGCACCCACCCGTCCGGCGCCTCTGACCTGCACTCTCATCGCCGACCGGGCCTCCAGTCGGCGGGCCGCGCCGCCCGGCTCACGGTGCACCACCGACAGTGAGGCCCGGTCGGGGCACAGCCGCTCCTGCCCACCGCCGCCGCCCCTGCCGTCCTGCTCCGGACCCAGTGGCGGGGAGGGCCGTGGGCCGCCGGACGCGGCGTCGTCCAGCAGCCCGGCCGCCGCCAGCCGGTCCAGCAGCGCCTCCAGCCGCCCGTCGGGCAGGCCCAGCGCCCGCGCCTCCTGCCGCAGCAGCCCCAGCCCCCGGGTGCCGTCGAGCAGCCCGATCAGACTGCCGGTCGTGGTGTCCAACGGACCCAGCACCACCGCGTGCGCGGGCGCCGCTCCGAACTGCACATACTGAAGATCACGCCAGGCCCGCCGCAGCGCGGGCTTCACCATCGGATGCACACCGTCCCCCGTCTGTCCGTCCGTCCGAACCGGTCACTGTCAGCAGGATGGCCTCCTTCGGCCGAGGGCGCGGAAAGTTGTCCACAGGGGCGGTGGGCTGATCACACCGGGGGCATGGTGACGGCGCCCGGGTCCCTGCGTTCGGGACGTGGGCCGGTGGCACCCGGTAACGTCGAGGCGTGCCCGCCGATCCCCAGCGCAGCCCGACCAGCGACCCGCCCGCCCCGCCGGCGGCCCGTGCGGTCGAGGTACGCAGGAGCTCACGCCGCCGCCGCACCGTGTCCGCGTACCGCGAGGGCGACCGGACGATCGTCCTCATCCCGGCCCGGATGTCAGAGGCGGAGGAGCGGCGCTGGGTGACGGTCATGCTCGACAAGCTCGCCGCCCAGGAGAGCAAGCGCGCCCTCGGCGACGCGGAGCTCAGCGAGCGGGCCGAGCGGCTGTCCGCCCAGTACTTCGGCGGCCGGGCGTGCCCCACCTCGGTGCGCTGGGTGACCAACCAGAACTCCCGCTGGGGGTCCTGCACGCCCGCCGAGGGCAGCATCCGGCTCTCCCATCGGCTCCAGGGCATGCCCGAGTACGTCATCGACTACGTCCTCGCCCATGAGCTGGCGCATCTGCTCGTCCCCGGCCACGGCCCCCGGTTCTGGCGACTCCTTGAGGCCTATCCCCGCACCGAGCGGGCCCGCGGCTATCTGGAGGGGGTGGCGGCGGCCGCCCGGCTGCCCCATCCGCCCGGCGGCGGTGTGGACGAGTAGGGACGGCCGGGGACGGCGCCGGGACGGCCGGGGAGGGCAGCAGGCAGAGGGGGTTCGTCACTCCGGGTGACGGTCTTCACCGGCTCGGTGGCCTGGTGGTCCGTCACTTCGACGATCGTGTTCCGAAACCGTTCCGGCTTGGTCCATTGTCGGCGGCAGCCGTTAGCCTGGCGCGACGGAAACACCATCGGGATGGGGGACGGTCTTACGCATGGCCAGGGAATTCCAACGCGGCCACAAGGCCAAGATCAGCGACCTGACACCGGGGACCGATCTGTACGTCGGGGTGCAGATCACGGGCCCCGGTCTCACCTTCGACATCAGCTGCTTCGGGCTGGACGCCGGCGAACGGCTCTCGGACGACCGCTATTTCGTCTTCTTCAATCAGCCGAAGTCGCCGGAGGAGTCCATCCAGCTGCTCGGCGCCCAGGCCGGTGACACCGAGTCCTTCCGGGTCACCCTGGACCGCATCCCGGCGCACATCCACAAGCTGTCGTTCACCGCGACGATCGACGGGGCCGGGCAGATGTCCCAGGTCGCCCCCGGCTATCTGCGGATCGTCGCCGGCGGCCAGGAGGTCGCCCGCTACGCCTTCGACGGCTCGGAGTTCAGCACCGAGCGCGCCCTGATGCTGGGCGACTTCTACCTCAAGGACGTCTGGCGGTTCGCCGCCGTCGGCCAGGGCTTCGACGGCGGGCTGGACGCGCTGCTGAAGAACTTCGGCGGCGAGGTCGCCGAGGAGCAGCAGCAGGAGCAGCAGGGGCCGGGGCAGGAGCAGCCGCCCGCCTTCGCCCCGCCGCCCCAGGCCGCCGCCCCGAGCGCCCCGCCCGCCTTCGGCGCCCCCGCCGGCCACCAGGGCGGCGCCCCCGCCGCGCCCCCCGCACCCGCGCCCGCTCCGTCTTTCGGCGCCCCGGTCGGCCAGCAGGGCAGCGGCCAGGGCCCCGCCCCGTCCTTCAACGCGCCCCCGCCCCCGCCGCCCGCACCCGGGCAGCCCACGGCCCCCGGGGGATACGGCACTCCGCCGCACGGCCAGCCCACGGGCACCCCGCCGCCCGCCCCGGAGGGGTACGGCACCCCGCCGCATGGCCAGCCCATGCACTCGGCCCCCACCATGGCCGCCCCGCTGGTGCCCCCGGCGCCCGCGCCCGCGCCGCACGGGCAGCCCCCGCAGGCGCCCTACGGCCAGCCCCCCGCCGCGCCCGGCGGCCACACCCCGCCGTACGGGCAGGTGCCCGGGCAGGGCCAGCCACCCGCACCCGGCGGCTACGGGTACCCGCAGTCCGGCGGCTACGGCCAGCCCGCCCCGTACGGCCAGGGGCAGCCCGCCCCCTTCGGGCAGCAGCCGCCCGGCGGCGGAGGCCAGCAGTACGGCGTCCCGCAGGGCGGGCAGCCCGGTGGCCCCGGGCTCGCCGCCGCCCTGCAGAAGTACCGCGAGACCCCCACCGGGCAGCGCTGGACCCCGCAGAACCAGCAGCTGATGCGAGTCGACCTCGCCATGGGCGGCACGCCGGTGCTGGCCCGCCAGGGCAGCATGGTGATGTACCAGGGCAAGGTCGAGTTCGGCTACAAGGGCGCCGGTTTCAGCGGCCGCATCGTCGGCAACGCCACCGGCCAGGAGATGCAGCTGATGCGCTGCTCCGGCCGGGGGCAGGTCTTCCTCGCCGAGGACAGCGCCCATCTGCACCCCATCGAGCTCCAGGGCGACGGGATCTGCGTCTCCGCCGAGAACGTCCTCGCCTTCGACGAGTCGCTGCACCACGAGGTCCGCCGCATCGAGGGCCACGGCATCCCCGGCGGGGCGCTGTTCACCATGCTCTTCCAGGGCACCGGCACCGTGATCGTCAAGACCCACGGCACCCCGGTGGTCCTCCCCGTCACCCCGACCACCTTCGCCGACTGCAACGCGGTCGTCGCCTGGTCGGCCGCCTCCCAGGTGGTGCTCTCCAGCCAGGTCCGGCTGCGGCGCAACGCCTACCCGGGCCACAGCGGGGAGACCGTCAACCTCCAGTTCCGGGGCGCCCCCGGCAACTTCATCGTCGTCCAGCCCTACGAGGTCTGAAGGAGCCCGGATCATGAACCAGCAGCTCGCGGGCTACGCCCCGACCCCGGTGGCGGCCCGGATGGAGAACCACGGCCGCGCCATGCTCAAGGTCGCCATGGCCTCCGGCCAGGACCTGTACGCGCGCACCGGCTCCGTCGTCGCCTACGAGGGCTTCGTCACCTACGAGCCCAACCCGCCCGCCGTCCGGCAGATCGCCTCCTCCTGGGTGACTGGCGAGGGCGCGCCGATCATGAAGTGCACCGGAGACGGTCTGCTCTACCTCGCCGACTACGGGGCCGACGTCGTGGTGATCAACCTCGACAACGACGCGCTCTCGGTCAACGGCACCAACCTGCTCGCCTTCGACGCCCACCTCCAGTGGGGTGTGGAGAAGGTCAAGGGCATGGCGAAATTCGCCGGCCAGGGCCTGTGGAACGTGCAGATCGCCGGCACCGGCTGGGTGGCGCTCACCTCCCGCGGCACCCCGATCGTGGTCGACTGCGGACGCGGCGACGACGAGACCTATGTCGACCCGGACGCGCTGGTCGCCTGGTCGCCGTCGCTGAAGGTCAAGGGCAAGCGCAGCTTCAAGGCCTCCTCCCTGATCGGGCGGGGCAGCGGGGAGGCCTACCAGATGGCCTTCTCCGGCCAGGGCATCGTCGTCGTACAGCCGAGCGAGGACAGCACCGACCGGCTCCGGGTCCGGGGCTGAGGGGGAGCGGAACAGATCATGCAGAGCCCGCTTTTCAGCTACACCGAGCAGCAGACCCAGGACCGTTACGCGGTGCAGAACCCCCAGCTGCTGCGGGTCGCCCTCACCGGTCATGACGACGTCCTCGCCCGCAAGGGCGCCATGGTCGCCTACCAGGGCCTGGTCGACTTCGACGGCGAGGTGCAGACCGGCACCCAGCGCCGGGCCCGGGCCCGCACCGGCGAGGGCCTGGACCTGATGCGCTGCTCCGGCCAGGGCACCGTCTACCTGGCCAACCTGGCGCAGTACATTCATGTGGTGGACGTCGACCAGGACGGACTGACCGTGGACAGCGCCTATGTGCTGGCGCTCGACTCCACCCTGCACACCGAGGTCATCGCCGTGGACAGCCAGTACGGCATCTCCGGCTCCGGCAAGTACCAGCTCAACATCTCCGGCCGCGGCCAGGTCGCCCTGATGACCTCCGGCCAGCCGCTGATGATGCGGGTCACACCCGAGACCTATGTCAACGTGGACGCGGACGCCATCGTCGCCTGGTCATCGGGCCTGCGGGTGCAGATGCAGGCGCAGACCCACTCCTCCAGCGTGCGCCGCCGCCGCGGCGACACCGGGGAGGGCTGGGAGCTGAGCTTCATGGGCCAGGGCTTCGCCCTCGTCCAGCCCAGCGAGGTCATGCCGCCGCAGCACGCCGACATCGGCCAGGGCGTGCGCGCCCAGTTCGGCGCCGGGCAGCACGGCTCGCACGCCCAGAACCAGAACAACGCCTGGAACTGAGCGGGGCGGTCGGCGGCCGCGGTGAGAGGTACGGAGAAGGGGCCGGTCCCGGTGACGGGGCCGGCCCCCTTCCCGTACAGGCCATCCGGTACGGGGACGCGGCCCCGCACCCGTCACCCGGCCAGGGCCGCCCGGGCCGCCGCCACCAGGCGGACCACCGAGTCGTCGGCGACCTCGGCCACGTCCTGGTAGCCGAACCAGCGCAGGTCCAGCGACTCGTCGCTGATCGCCGCCACCGCGTCCGGCGGGGCGATCGCCGCGTACTGCACATCCAGGTGCCAGTGGCAGGGCGCCGGGATGGCATGCCGGTCCAGCCGCAGCGGTCCGCCGGGCAGCAGCGCCAGCCCGGACACCCCGGACTCCTCGGTCGCCTCGCGCAGCGCGGCCGCCGCCAGCGAGGTGTCACCGGGCTCGCAGTGGCCGCCCATCTGGAGCCACATGCCCAGCTTGCGGTGCAGGGTCAGCAGCACCCGGCCGCGCTCCGGGTCGACCACCAGCGCGCTCGCGGTGAGATGCCCGGCGCCGCAGGCCTTCCACAGGGCTTCCGGGTGGGCGGCCAGATGGTCCAGATAGGCCTGGCGCAGCGCGGACTGGTCCTCGCCCCGGCCCTCGTATCCCTTGAGGACCAGGGCCGCGTCATCGTGCAGGGTCACTTCTCGCTGTCGCCCTTGTCCTCATCCGTGCCGTCGGAGGCATTGCCGCCCTGGTCCCGGCCGGGCTTGGACCCGCCCGCCGCCTCCCCGAGCATCTTGTCCAGCTCGGAGAAGTCCAGGTGCTCGCGGTGGACGAAGCCGTCCGGGTCGTCCAGGTCGGAGGCGGTGGGGAGGTTGTCCGGGTGCTCCCACAGGTGGTCCCGGCCGTCCACCCCGCGGGCGTCGGTGAGCGAGGCCCACAGCCGGGAGGCGTCCCGCAGCCGACGCGGCCGCAGCTCCAGGCCGATCAGGGTGGCGAAGGTCTGCTCCGCCGGACCGCCCGAGGCGCGCCGTCGGCGCAGCGTCTCGCGCAGCGCGCCCGCCGAGGTCAGCCGGGACTTGGCGGCCTCGTGCACCACCGCGTCCACCCAGCCCTCGACCAGCGCCAGCGCCGTCTCCAGCCGGGCCAGCGCCGCCTTCTGCTCGGGGGTGTCCTCCGGCTGGAACATGCCCTGCTGGAGGGCCTCCTGCAACTGCTCCGGGTTCGACGGGTCGAGCCCGGACACCGCGTCCTCCAGCTTGGAGGTGTCCACCTTGATCCCGCGCGCGTATCCCTCGACCGCGCCGAAGAGGTGCGCCCGCAGCCAGGGGACATGGGCGAACAGCCGCTGGTGGGCGGCCTCCCGCAGCGCCAGATAGAGCCGGACCTCCTCCTCGGAGACGCCCAGGTCCTTGCCGAAGGCGGCCACGTTCAGCGGCAGCAGCGCCGCCTTGCCGGCCGGGCCCAGCGGCAGGCCGATGTCGGTGGAGCCGACCACCTCACCGGCCAGGGTGCCCACGGCCTGCCCGATCTGCTGACCGAACATGGCGCCGCCCATGGACCGCATCATGCCGATCAGCGGGCCCGCCATGGCCTGCATCTCCTCGGGCAGCACATCGCCCATCGCCGTGCCGACCCGCTCGGCGACCGGGTCGACCAGCTGCTGCCAGGCCGGAAGCGTGGCCTCCACCCACTCGGCGCGGCTCCACGCCACCGCCGTGCTCGCCCCGGACGGCAGCGAGGTCACCCCGTCCAGCCACAGGTCCGCCAGCCGCACCGCCTCCTCGACGGCCGCCCGCTCACCCGGGCCGACACTGGCGTCCTTGGTGCCGTCCGCGGTGCCCTGGGCGACGGTCTGCCGGGCGATCTGCTGGGCCATGTCCCAGTTGACCGGGCCGCCCTCGTAGCTGAGCATCTGCCCGAGCTGCTGGAAGGCCGCGCCGAGGTCGCCCGGGTTCATCGCGCCGAACATCGCGGCGAACGGGTTGTCCCCGCCCTGGCCGCCGGGGAAGCCGCCCGGCAGGCCGCCGAAGCCGAACGGGTTGTTCCCGCCGCCCTGGCCACCGTCCTGGCCACCTCCGGTGCCTCCCTTCTTCTTGCCGTCGTCGCCGTCCTCCGGCTCCTCCGGCGGAAGGCCGAATCCGAATGGGGTGTCACTCACGGGGTTCCTCGGCTCGTAGGGCCGCCGGCTTCTGCCGGCGGCGGGACTGCCCGACTTCTCCACCCAGCCTAGGTCCTCGCCCGCCACCCGCGAGGGGCCTGGCGGACGGGCCCTGACCACCGCCCCCGGCGGGGGCGCGGAGGGCACGCCCGGGGCTGGGTGCCCCGCCGGGCCCCGGCCTGCGGCAGGATGGACGCCACCTGGTACGTACGCGTCATATACATACGTACTGAAGACAACCGCTGGAGACGCCCGGTGAGTTCCCCAGATCCGCAGGTTCGCGCTGCGCGAAACGCATCAACCCAGCCCGCCGGCCGGGGCCCCGTCGTCGCGGTCACCGGCGCGGCCTCCGGCGCCGGCGAGCTGCTGACCCGCCGCCTGGCCGCGTCCGGGGAGGTCAGAAAGGTCCTCGCGATCGACGAGCGGCGCGGCGAGTGCGCCGAGGCGCAGTGGCATGTGCTGGACGTGCGCGACCCGGCGATCGCCGAGAAGCTGCGCGGCGCGGACGTGGTGGTGCACCTGGCGCTCGACCTCGATCTGGAGACCGACCCGGCCGCCCGCACCGCGTTCAACGTACGCGGCACCCAGACCGTGCTGACCGCGGCGGCCGCCGCCGGGGTGCGCCGGGTGGTGCTCTGCACCTCGGCGATGGTCTACGGGGCGCTGCCCGACAACGACATCCCGCTCTCCGAGGACGCCGAGCTGCGGGCCACCGCCGAGGCCACCGGGGTCGGCGACCTGCTGGAGATCGAGCGCCTGGCCCGCCGGGCGCCGCGCGCCCACCCGGGGCTGAACGTCACCGTGGTGCGCCCGGCCGTGCTGGTCGGTGGCACCGACACCGCGCTGACCCGCTACTTCGAGTCGCCGCGGCTGCTGGTGGTCGCCGGATCCCGCCCCGCCTGGCAGTTCTGCCATGTCGAGGACCTGGTCAGCGCGCTGGAGTACGCGGCGCTGGAGAAGGTCGAGGGCGACTTCGCGGTCGGCTGCGACGGCTGGCTGGAGCAGGAGGACGTGGAGCAGCTGAGCGGCATCCGGCGGATGGAGCTGCCGTCCGCGGTCGCGCTGGGCGCCGCCGCCCGGCTGCACCGGATCGGGCTCACCCCGTCCCCGGCCGGCGACCTCGCGTACACCATGCACCCCTGGGTGGTCAGCGTCGGGCGGCTGCATGACGCGGGCTGGCGGCCGAAGTGGACCAACGAGGAGGTGCTGGCGGCGCTGCTGGCGGAGGCCGAGGGGCGGCACACGGTCGCGGGCCGCCGGCTCGGCGCCAAGGACGCCATCGCCCCGGCCGCCGCGGGCGCCACCGTCGCCCTGCTCGGCACCGCCGCCCTGGTACGCCGGGCCCGCCGCAGGCGCGGGATCTAGGACCGGGTCGCGCGTACGGGTACGGGCCGGCGGCCCGCACCGGCGGCCCACCGCAGGGGTACGCGACCGGGTGCGCGGCGGTACGCCCACGGGTACGGGTACGTGCACAGGGCCCGGGCCCGTCGCCCCCGCGCCCCTGTAGGAGGCTCCAAGGGCGGGCCCGCCCGGGCCGGGTGAACGGGCAATTCCGCCCGGCCGGTGCGGTGCGGCACGATGGCGGTATGGCACCCACGCACGAGCACCCCGGCGAGTACGCGGCCGCGGACCCGATCCGGCTGCTGGACATCCGGGACACCCCGCTCTCCCTGGACGAGGTCTTCCGGGCCGTCGGGGACGACGCGGCCGGCGGCACCGCGCTCTTCGTCGGCACCGTGCGCAACCACGACGGCGGCGCCGACGTGGACGCCCTCGGCTACTCCAGCCACCCCACCGCCCTGGCCGAGCTGCGCCGGGTCGCCGAGAAGGTGGCCGCCGACCACCCGGTCCGCGCCCTGGCCGCCGTGCACCGGGTCGGCGAGCTCGCGGTCGGCGACCTCGCGGTGGTGGTCGCCGTCTCCTGCCCGCATCGCGCGGAGGCGTTCGCGGCCTGCCGGAAGCTGATCGACGACCTCAAGCACGAGGTGCCGATCTGGAAACACCAGCGTTTCTCGGACGGCACCGAGGAGTGGGTCGGCGCCTGCTGAGGTAGGGTGCGCCGCCCCGCGCACCGGTACGCCCCCTCCACCAGCGGTCTTTCCGGCGCCCGCGCGCCCGGTCGTCTCGCGCCCGCCGCACGGAGACCACCCGGACGGCGGGCGGACGACCGATTTGCGTAACCCGCCCCCGGGCACCAGCGTTGTAGGCGTGAAGGGCTAATCTGCTGATGCAGTCAGCCGCTTGTATGCATGCCGCTCGGATTTATGACGCGCATGCCGTCGGCGAGGTACTGCTCGGCACACTGGGGACGGGAGGTCGTGATGGCAGTTCTGGCCTGGTTGCTGATTCCGCTGTTCGCCGCCGTCGGCGCTGCGATATGGGGAGGCTGGGCCTCCCGCGACCGCACCACCGGCGATGTCGCCGAACTCGCGGGGTACGCCCGCTTCCGCGACGCCATGGAGAGGGCCGACTCCGAGGGCGAACGGCCCGAACCGGTCGCGTAGCCGCCGCCTGTCCACCGGAGTCCGCGGACCCGCCCCGGACGGACCGGCCCCGGGGGTGCACACACAGGCCGGTCCCGTACTGTCGTTCCATGCCACGCCGCACCGCGACGATGCTCGCCTCGACCCTCATCCTGATCGCGCTGCTCTGCGCGGGCGTCTTCTTCCCGGTGCCGTACTCCGAGATGAGTCCCGGCCCCACGGTCAACACCCTCGGTGAGGCGCGCGGCGAACCGGTGCTCCAGATCTCCGACCGCAAGACCTACCCCACCACCGGTCACCTCAATATGACCACGGTCAGGGTCACCGGCGCGGACTACCGGATGAACCTCCCCGAGGCCGTCTACGGCTGGATCGCCCACGACAGCGTGGTGGTGCCGCACGAGACGCTCTACCCGGACGGCAAGACCGAGGAGCAGTCCACGCAGGAGAACGCCGAGGAGTTCAGCCAGTCCCAGGAGAGCGCCAAGGTGGCCGCCCTCGGGCAGCTCGGCCTCCCGGTCGCCACCCAGGTGGTCGTCGGCTCCGTGCAGAAGGACGGCCCCGCCGAGGGCACCCTGCACGCCGGAGACGTGATCAAGGAAGTGGACGGGCAGCCGGTCCGCCAGCCCCAGGACGTGTCCAAGCTGGTCACCAAGCACCGCCCGAAGCAGGACGTGGAGTTCACCATCGTCACCGCCAAGGACGCGGCGGCCGCCGAGAAGGCCGGCCGGGAGCCGGTCGACACCGAGCGGGTGGTGCTCACCACCACCGCCTCCGAGGAGGGCGGCCGGGCCATCGTCGGCATCCAGGCCATGGTCGACCACACCTTCCCGTTCCCCATCGACATCAAGCTGGCCGATGTGGGCGGCCCCAGCGCCGGGCTGATGTTCTCGCTCGGGCTGGTGGACAAGCTGACCCCGGGCGACCTCACCGACGGCAAGTTCATCGCCGGCACCGGCACCATCGACGACCAGGGCAAGGTCGGCCCCATCGGCGGCATCACCATGAAGCTCGTGGGCGCGCGGAACGCGGGCGCCCGCTACTTCCTCACCCCCGCCGACAACTGCGCCACCGCCGCCGCCGACATCCCCGACGGGCTCACCCTGATCAAGGTCGAGAACCTGAAGAGCGCGGTGAACTCGCTGGAGAAGCTGCGGGCCGGTGAGACCTCCGGGCTGCCGAGCTGCTCGGCGGGCTGACGGCGAGGACGACCGGGGACGCGAAGGGGGTACGGGCGGAGCCGCCGCCCGTACCCCCTTCGTGCGCTTCTCGCGTACGGCGGTGTCAGCCCTCGAAGGTCGCGGCCAGCGCGTCGGCCAGGCCCGGGACCAGGTCGGAGCCGGTCAGCACCTCGGTGGCCGAGTCCTTGGCGCGCAGCCGCAGCGCCGACTCCCGGGCCCCGTCCCGTAGCACCGCCACCGTCATCCGGACCTCCTGGCGGTCCGGGTGCCGGGCCACCCACGCGGCCAGGCCCGCCTCGTCCAGACCGTCCGGCACCGAGGCCTCGGCGGACGGCGGCAGCATCAGCCGCTCCACGGTCATCGCGCAGCCGGCCACCGCCTCCGGCCAGGCCACCGTCCCCAGGAACTCGTCCAGCGGGCGGTCGGCGGGCACCTCGTCCTGCTCGATCGGGGTCAGCGGGGCGGCGGCCGACTCACCCTCCAGGCCGAGCTGGGCGGCGAGCCGGGGCTCCTGGGAGCGCAGCCGCTCGGTGTCGACCAGGGCGAAGAGCCGGGCGGGCTGGTCCCAGCCGAGACCGGCCGCGTACTCGTCGATCTCCAGCACGGCTCGGGTCAGCGGGCTGGCGGCCATCGGGGGACCGGAGGGGGAAACATTGGACATGGTCAATATCCTGCCTCCTCCCACCCCGGAAGCGGGAACCCGGCCTCCTTCCGTCCCGGACCGGGGGATCACCACGGACGTGGGAATCCCCGTCTTCCGCCCCGGATGCGGGAACTAGGTAAAGCCTCAGTAAGTTGCATCAGTGGGCTCTACCATCGCTGGGCCCGCACCGGCGCCACCGCCGCAGGCGGCGCGCACGTTTCAGAACACGATCGCGAACACAAGGGGCGCACGTTGGCTTTCCAGATGCCGGACCGCGGCGGAGGCCCGACCGGGCCACGGATGAGAGTCGGCCGGCCCTCCCGGCGGGCCCGTACCCTGCTCATGACGCTGGGGGTGCTGGCCGTGCTGGCCATGCTCTTCGTCATGTTCGCCGGGTTCTGGACGGACTGGCTGTGGTACCGGTCGGTGGACTACTCCTCCGTCTTCACCACCACCCTGCTCACCAAGGTCGGCCTGTTCGCGGTCTTCGGGCTGCTGATGGCGCTCGCCGTCGGCGTCAACATGTGGCTGGCCTACCGGCTGCGCCCGCCGCTGAGCGCGATGTCGCTGGAGCAGCAGAGCCTGGACCGTTACCGGATGGGCCTCGCCCCGTACCGCAAGTGGGTGCTGCTGGCGATCACCGCCCTGGTCGGGCTGATCGCCGGAGCCACCGCCTCCGGTCAGTGGCGGACCTGGCTGATGTGGGTCAACGGCGTGCCCTTCGGGCAGAAGGACCCGCAGTTCGACCTGGACGTGTCGTTCTACGCCTTCGATCTGCCCTGGTACCGCTTCCTGCTCGGCTTCGGCTTCGCGGCGGCCGTGCTGTCGCTGATCGCCGCCGCGCTGACGCACTACCTCTACGGCGGGCTGCGCGTCACCAGCCCCGGGGCGCGGGCCACCGCCGCCGCCACCGGCCATCTGTCGGTGCTGCTCGGCGTCTTCGTCGCGCTGAAGGCCGTCGCCTACTGGCTGGACCGCTACGGGCTGGCCGTGAAGTCCAGCGACTTCAAGGCCACCGGCAACTGGACCGGTCTGCGGTACGTCGACGCCAACGCCTATCTGCCGGCGAAGACCATCCTGTTCTGCATCGCCGTGATCTGCGCGGTGCTGTTCTTCGCCACCCTGTGGCGCCGCACCTGGCAGCTGCCGGTGATCGGCTTCGGGCTGATGGTGCTCTCCGCCGTCCTGATCGGCGGGCTCTACCCGGCGATCGTGCAGAAGTTCCAGGTCCAGCCGAACGAGCAGGCCAAGGAAGCCCCGTACATCCAGAAGAACATCGAGGCGACCCGCAAGGCCTACGCCATCGCCGACACCAAGGCGGAGAACTACAGCGGCAAGTCCACGGTCAAGGACAAGAACGTCCTGCGGGCCGACTCCGACTCGGCCGCCAGCTACCGGCTGCTCGACCCGAACATCGTCTCGCCCACCTTCCAGCAGCTGGAGCAGCGGCGGAAGTACTACCAGTTCCCGACCACGCTCGACGTCGACCGGTACCAGGGCAAGGACACCGTCGTCGGTCTGCGTGAGCTGAACATCCGCGGCATCCCCAAGCGGAACTGGATCAACGACCACTTCACCTACACCCACGGCTACGGGGCCATCGCGGCCACCGGCACCTCGGTCGACGCCAACGGCTCCCCGGTCTTCACCGAGTCCGGGCTGCCCAGCAGCGGCGACCTGGGCACGTACGAGCAGCGGATCTACTACGGCGAGAAGACCGAGCAGTACTCGATCGTCGGCGGACCGCAGAAGGAGCTCGACTACGACGCCAGCGGCGGCGAGGGCGAGAAGACCACCAGCTACCGCGGCAAGAGCGGGGTGGACCTGTCCAACCCGTTCAACCGGGCGGCCTACGCGGTCTCCTTCAGCGAGCCGCAGATCCTCTACTCCGGCGCCATCGGCGACGGCTCGCGGATCCTGTACAACCGCACGCCCAAGCAGCGCGTCGAGGCCGTCGCCCCCTGGCTGACCATCGACGGCGACGCCTACCCGGCCGTGGTCGGCGGGCGCATCCAGTGGATCGTGGACGCCTACACCACCACCAACGGCTACCCGTACGCCTCGCGCACCACCCTCGGTGACACCACCGCGGACTCGCTGACCTCCGGCAACCAGACCCGCGCGGTCATCGCCCAGCAGAACCAGGTCAACTACATCCGCAACTCGGTCAAGGCCACCGTGGACGCCTACGACGGCTCGGTGAAGCTGTACCAGTGGGACACCGAGGACCCGGTCCTGAAGACCTGGATGAAGGCGTTCCCCGACACGGTCCAGCCCAAGAGCGCCATCGCCGACGACCTCAAGGACCACCTGCGCTACCCGCAGGACATGTTCAAGGTCCAGCGCGAGCTGCTCACCCGCTACCACATCCAGAACCCGGCGCAGTTCTACAGCGGTTCGGACGCCTGGCAGGTGCCGGACGACCCGACCAACAAGAACGGCGACGCGGTCCCGCCGTACTACCTGAGCCTGAAGATGCCCGGCCAGGAGAAGCAGCAGTTCTCGCTGACCACGACGTTCACCCCCAGCGGACGCCCCAACCTGGGCGCGTTCATGAGTGTGGACGCCGATGCCAACAGCGCGGACTACGGCAAGATAAGGCTGCTGAGAGTCACCTCGGACGTGCCGGGCCCGGCCCAGGTGCAGTCCAAGCTCAACAGCCTTCCGTCGGTGGCCCAGTTCGTCCGCGACCTCAGAGGCGCCGACTCCGACATCCAGTACGGCAACCTGCTCACCGTCCCGCTCGACGGCGGATTCCTCTACGTCGAACCGGTGTACGCGCAGGGGCGCAACGCGCTCTATCCGCTGCTGAAGAAGGTGGCGGTGTCGTATGTGGACGCCGACCAGCCCGAGGGCGACACCACCAAGGACACCACGGTGTTCGAGGACAACCTCGCCCAGGCGCTGAACGCGGTCTTCGGGGTGGACGGCCAGACACCGCCGACCCAGCCGCCCGGTGACACCGAGCAGCCGCCGGCCACCGGTCAGGCCGCCCTGCAGAAGGCCATCGCGGACGCCCAGAAGGCGTTCTCCGACGGTGAGGCGGCGCTGGCCAAGCAGGACTGGACGGCGTACGGCAAGGCGCAGGAGGCCCTCTCCGAGGCGCTGCGCCGGGCCGCCGAGGCGGACGCCCGGATCGACGCGGAGAAGCCGGGCGCCAACGGCGCCCCGGCGACGGGCGACAAGCCGGCGGCCGGGGACAAGCCGGCAGCGGGCGAGAAGCCCGCGGCAGGCGAGAAGCCGGCGGCCGGGGACAAGCCCGCGGAGGGTGCGAAGCCGGCCGGGGAGTGAGTGAGGGACGGCGGTGGACCGGGGGTGTGTATGCCCGGTCCACCGCCGTCCTCCCGGGCCCGTCCCCGGGCGTCCGCGCACGTCATGGGCCGGACGGTGGTCAGGGGCGGCTCCGCACCCGTGCTAGGGTTGTGAACACAACGACGCGGGGTGGAGCAGCTCGGTAGCTCGCTGGGCTCATAACCCAGAGGTCGCAGGTTCAAATCCTGTCCCCGCTACTGAAGGGCGAGGGCCCGGATCCCAGACAGGGATCCGGGCCCTTGTCGTATGCCGTCACGGGGGGTGTGACGGGGACCTCGGGCATCCGAGCGGGACACTCCGCGTCAACGGGGCAGGGTTTGTCAGTGCGGGGTGCGAAGATCCAGCCTGCCGGGCGGAGTTGACCCACCGCGTGTTTGACTTGTCTCTCTGTGGGCATGTCGACAAAACGCTGAAGTGACCTCACTGGCTGCGGTATACCAGGTGTACGCGGGTAGCGGGTGGTGCGACGATGGGAATTATGGGGGACAGGGCAACTCTGTTGGAGACAGGGCGTTTTGTGCAGAGGCAGACCGGAACCGCCGCAGAGGCCACCGGTGACGCCGCCATGGACGCCGTCACCCTGGACGGGACCGAGGCCGCCGTGGAGGCCGAGGCCCGCCACCGCCGTGCCGCCGACGAGGGCGACACCGCCTCGATGAGCGTGCTCGGCGCGCTGCTGCTGCGCCGCGGCGACCTGGACGGCGCCGAGCCATATCTGCGCGCCGCCACCGCCGAGGGCGACCGCGCCGCCGCCAACAACCTGGGCGTCCTGCTGCACCAGCGCGGCTACACCGACGAGGCCGCCGGCTGGTGGCGGGTGGCCGCCGTGGCCGGTTCGGCCGCCGCCGCGCACGCGCTGGGCCGCCACCACCGCGAGCGCGGCGACGAGCCCGCCGCCGAGTACTGGCTGCGCCAGTCCGCCGAGCAGGGCCACGCCCTCGGCGCGTACGCCCTGGCCGACCTGCTGGAGCACCGCACCGACGTGGGCGCCGAGCGCTGGCTGCGGGCCGCCGCCGAGCAGGGCCACCGGGAGGCCGCCTACCGGCTCGCCCGCGCCCTGGACCGCAAGGCCGCCGAGCGGCCCGGCGCCGAGGGCACCGAGGTGGGCCAGGGCGGCGAGAGCGCCGAGCAGTGGTACCGGCAGGCCGCCGCCCGCGGCCACCGCCGGGCCGCCCTCCACCTGGGCGCCATCCTGGAGCGCCGCGGTGATCTGCGCGAGGCCGGCCGCTGGTATCTGACCTCCGCCAAGGACGGCGAGGCCCGGGCCGCCTGCGCCCTGGGCTTCCTGCTGCGCGACGCGGGCGACGAGGACAGCGCCGCCGTGTGGTGGCTGCGTGCCGCCCAGGACGGCGACGGCAACGCCGCCAACGCGCTGGGCGCCCTGCACGCGGCCCGCGGCGAGCACCAGACCGCCGAGCGCTGGTACCGGGCCGCCACCGACGCGGGCGACGTCAACGGCTCGTACAACCTGGGCCTGCTGTTCGCCGGGCAGAACCGCACCGCCCAGGCCGAGCAGTGGTACCGCCGCGCCGCCTACGCCGGGCACCGGGAGGCGGCCAACGCGCTGGCCATCCTGCTGCTCCAGGGCGGCGACCCGGGCGGCGCCGAGCCCTGGTTCTCCAAGGCCGCCGAGGCGGGCAGCGTGGACGCCGCCTTCAACCTGGGCATCCTGCACGCCGGGCGGGACGAGGACGGCGCCGCGCTGCGCTGGTACGAGCGGGCGGCCGCCGCCGGGCACACCGAGGCCGCCCTCCAGGTCGGCATGGCCCGGCTGCGGGACGGCGACGAGCAGGAGGCCGAGCGCCATCTGCGGTGCGCGGCCGGCGGCGGCAGCGCGGAGGCCGCGTTCCGGCTGGCCACCGTGCTGGACGCGCGCCAGCCCGGGCCCGTCGCCCCGGCGCTCGGCGAGTCCCGGACGCCCAAGACCGAGTGCGAGGAGTGGTACGAGCGGGCCGCCGAGCAGGGGCACCGCCGGGCGCAGGTGCGGGTCGGCATGCTGGCCGCCCAGCGCGGCGACAACCAGCAGGCCGCCCGCTGGTACCGGGAGGCCGCCGAGGCGGGCAGCCGCAACGGCGCCTTCAACCTCGGGCTGCTGCTCGCCCGGGACGGCCAGGAGCGGGAGGCCTGCCTGTGGTGGACCCGGGCCGCCCGGGCCGGGCACGGCCGGGCCGCGCTGCGGCTGGCGCTGCTGGCGGCCCGCCGGGGCGAGCTGGCCGAGGGACGCCGCTGGTGCGCCCGCGCGGTGGAGCTGGGCCCGGCCGAGGTGGCCGAGCGCGCGGCCCGGCTGAGCGAGGCCCTGCACCAGGAGCTGACGGCCTGAGCCACTGGTCCGGCCGGTCGGTCCGGTCGGCTGTGGGTCAAGCCGCTTCGGTCGGGAGCGCGCCACCCGTCAGCGCAGTTGGTGGAATGCCAGGTCGGCGTCGGCCACGGCTTCGGGGTGGACGTCGCGGGCGGCTCGGCCGTCGGCGATCCTCCGCCAGTTGGTCCGGGCGAGCACCCGTTGGACCGCGAGTACCTGGGCGGCCCGCAGATGTGCCCGGATGCCGTCACCGAGGGCGTCCGCCAGCGCCTCCTCGTCCTCCAGCTGGTACCGCGTGAGTCGTCCCGCCAGGCTCGGTGTGGTGAACACCAGCCGATGGAACGCCACCACCTCGGCGTGGTCGTTGAGGCCGGTGACGGGGTCGTGCCGATCGAGGCCGGCCCGGAAGTGCCGGTGCAGCGCCGCCACCGGCTCGATGCCGGGCCCGCGGTCGCGGACGACGCGTGCCGCCTCGCCCTGGTGGTCCGCGAACCGGTGCAGCACCAGGTCCTCCTTGGTGGGGAAGTACCGGAAGAGAGTCGGCTTGGAGACCTCGGCCGCCGCGGCGATGTCATTGACCGAGACGCGGTCGAAGCCGTGCTCCAGGAACAGTGAGACGGCCGCGTCGCCGATGGCGTCGCGCGTCCGCTCCTTCTTGCGGGCCCGCAGCCCCGTCGGCTCGCTCATCTGACCAGCGTAACATTCGTTACCCAGTTGCTTTTTTAACCGAGTAACGTTTTCATGGCGGCATGCATCAGCCGCATCAGACAGACATTCCCCCTGTGCTCGTGACCGGGGCGACGGGCCGGATCGGCCGCGTCGTCATCGACCGACTGCTCGAAGCGGGCGTGCCGGTCCGCGCCCTCACCCGTCGCTCCGGGACGGCGGTGACGCTGCCCGCGGAGGTCGAGGTCTTCACCGGCGACCTCGCCGTGCCCGAGTCGCTCGACCCGGCCTTGCGCGGTGCCGGTGCGGTCTTCCTCGTCTGGACCGCCCCGCCTCCGACCGCCCCGGCGGTCGTCGGGCGGCTGGCGGCCCAGGTGCGGCGGGTCGTCTTCCTCTCCTCCCCGCACCAGACGCCGCACCCCTTCTTCCGGCAGCCCAATCCCATGGCGGAGCTGCACGCCGGGATCGAGCGGCTCATCGCGGCCACCGGGCTTGAGTCGACGGTCATCCGGCCGGGGATGCTCGCGTCGAACGCGCTGGCCTGGTGGGCACCCGCGATCCGGGCCGGCGAGGTCGTCCGGTGGCCTTACGGCGCCGCCGAGACGGCACCGGTGGACGACCGCGACGTCGCAGCCGTCGCGGCGCGGACGCTCTACCAGGACGGACATGCCGGAGCCGACTATGTCCTCACCGGCCCCGCACCGCTGACCCAGGCCGCGCAGGTGGACGTCATCGCCGACGCCCTGGGGCGCCGGATCGCCTTCGAGGAGATGGCGCCGGACGAGTTCCGAAGGCTGTCGGAGGGCACGGCGCCCAGCGCGGTCGTGGAGATGCTGCTCGCCGCGTGGAGCGCGGCGGTCGGACAGCCCGCGTACCGCACCACCGCGGTGGCCGACATCCTCGGGACGGCGCCGCGGACGTTCCGCCGGTGGGCCGTCGACCACGCCTCCGCGTTCCGCCGCTGACCGGCGATTTGCATGGGCCGATGGCGACCCCGTAAGGTGGTGTTCACCGACGCGGGGTGGAGCAGCTCGGTAGCTCGCTGGGCTCATAACCCAGAGGTCGCAGGTTCAAATCCTGTCCCCGCTACTGAAACCGAAGGCCCGGTCCTGGAAACAGGACCGGGCCTTCGGCATTCCCCGCAGAAGACGCGAGAAGGGGGCGGACCCGTTGTTCGGGTCCGCCCCCTTCTGGGCATGGACGAGCTCTCGGATGTACGGATCAGGCCGCCGCGGCGCATTCCGGGCAGAGGCCGCGGTAGGTGACCTCCACGCCGGAGACGGTGAAGCCGAAGCGCTCCGCGGCCGGCAGGTCGGCCAGCGGGTTGCCGATGGGGTGCACATCCCGGATGGCGCCGCAGCCCGCGCAGACCAGGTGGTGGTGCGGGCGGTGGGCGTTGGGGTCGTAGCGCTTGGCGCGGCGGTCGGTGGAGACCTCCAGTACCTCGCCCAGGCTGACCAGCTCGCCGAGCGTGTTGTAGACGGTCGCCCGGGAGATCTCCGGGAGCCGTTCCACGGCACGGGCGTGCACCTCGTCAGCGGTGAGGTGGACATGGTCCCCGTCGAGGACCTCGGCCACGACCCGGCGCTGGGCGGTCATCCGCCAGCCCCGGCCGCGTAGGCGTTCCAACAGGTCACTCATGAAGCCAGCCTAACAGGAAGGGGACCTAACTCCGAACAAGTGTGGTCTTGGAAGTGAGCTTGACTTAGACAAAGTCCATTGTAGGATCGAGCCCAGATCAGTTGAGGGGCAGGACGCGGGAGGCGCGCAGATGACGCAGGGATGGCTCACCACCGAGGCCGGGGCGCCGGTCGCCGACAACCAGAACAGCGAGACCGCGGGCGCCGGCGGTCCGGTGCTGGTCCAGGACCAGCTGCTGCTGGAGAAGCTCGCCCACTTCAACCGCGAGCGCATCCCGGAGCGCGTGGTGCACGCCCGAGGCGCCGGCGCCTACGGCACCTTCACCGTCACCGCCGACCTCAGCCGCTACACCCGGGCCCGCTTCCTGGCCGAGATCGGCAAGGAGACCGAGGTCTTCCTGCGCTTCTCCACGGTGGCCGGCAACCTGGGCTCGGCGGACGCGGTACGCGACCCGCGCGGCTTCGCGGTGAAGTTCTACACCGAGGACGGCAACTACGACCTGGTCGGGAACAACACCCCGGTGTTCTTCATCAGGGACGCCGTCAAGTTCCCCGACTTCATCCACACCCAGAAGCGCGACCCGTACACCGGCTCCCAGGAGGCGGACAACGTCTGGGACTTCTGGGGCCTGTCGCCCGAGGCCACCCACCAGGTGACCTGGCTCTTCGGCGACCGCGGCATCCCCGCCTCGTACCGCCACCTGGACGGCTTCGGCTCGCACACCTTCCAGTGGAACAACGAGGCCGGCGAGGTCTTCTGGGTCAAGTACCACTTCAAGACCGACCAGGGGATCAGGAACCTCACCCAGGCGGAGGCGAACAGGCTCGCCGGTGAGGACCCGGACTCCCACCAGCGCGATCTGCGCGAGGCGATCGAGCGGGGCGACTTCCCGAGCTGGACCGTCGGGGTGCAGATCATGCCGGCCGCGGACGCCGCGACCTACCGCTTCAACCCGTTCGACCTGACCAAGGTGTGGCCGCACGCCGACTACCCGGTCATCGAGCTGGGCCGGCTGGAGCTCAACCGCAACCCGCGGAACGTCTTCGCCGAGGTCGAGCAGTCGATCTTCTCGCCGGCGCACTTCGTGCCCGGTATCGGCCCCTCGCCCGACAAGATGCTCCAGGGCCGGCTCTTCGGCTACGGCGACGCGCACCGCTACCGCGTCGGCATCAACGCCGACCATCTGCCGGTCAACCGCCCGCACGCCACCGAGGCCCGCACCTACAGCCGGGACGGCCTCCTCTACGACGGCCGCCACGAAGGCGCCAAGAACTACGAGCCGAACAGCTTCGGCGGCCCGGTCCAGACCGGCCGCCCGCTGTGGCAGCCGGTGCCGGTGAGCGGCGTCACCGGGCAGACCGAGGCCCCGGTGCACGCCGAGGACAACGACTTCGTCCAGGCGGGGGACCTCTACCGGCTGATGACCGAGGAGGAGAAGGAGCGCCTGATCGCCCACCTCTCCGGCTTCATCGCCAAGGTCTCGCGTGACGACATCGCCGAGCGCGCGATCAACAACTTCCGCCAGGCGGACGAGGACTACGGCAAGCGGCTGGAGGCCGCGGTCCAGGCCCTGCGCGGCTGATCACCAGCACTGGACCGCTTGCCGTACGAAGAGGGCCGGCCCCCGTCGCGGGGGCCGGCCCTCCGGCATGGGAGGACCCTAGGCGCGCAGTGCGGTCTGGCGCCGGTCGGGCTCGGCGCGGGCGGGGGCCCAGCAGCGGATGATGTCCCGGACCGAGACGATGCCGGCGGGTTCGTCGCCGTCGACGACGATCAGATGGCGGAAGCCGCCGTGCGCCATCGCCGCGGCGGCCTGCTCCAGAGTCCAGCCGGGCGCCGCCAGGACCACGTTGTTGGTGGTGTGCGCGCCGACCGATTCCAGGTCGGGGTTCTGGCCGGTGCCGACCGAGATGAGGATGTCCCGTTCGGTGAGTATGCCCAGGCCACTGGTGCCGGGGACGGTGGTGTCATGATCGAGGACCAGGGCCGCGCCGACCCGGCGGGCCGCCATCAGGGTGGCGGCCTGGCGCAGGGTGTGGGCGGGGCCGACGGTCAGCACGATCGGGCTCATGGCGTCACGGACGAGCATGGATGGAACCACCTCCTTGGTGGACGGTCTCCGTATGAGAAACCGTTCACAAGTTCACAAGTGGGGTCCCTTTCAGAGTGGCAGCCCGCGGCGGAGCCAACAAGGGGGAGTGCGGGTGAACCGGGCGGCGCGTGCGGAGGGCTACTCGGCGCCCGGCGTGCGGCGGTTCAGATAGTCGAGCAGCTCCTCGTGGAGCAGCCCGTTGGAGGCGGCCGCGTTGCCGCTGTGCGGGCCGGGCTGGCCGTCCAGGCCGGTGAAGGTGCCGCCCGCCTCCTGCACCACGATCGCGGGCGCCGCCATGTCCCACAGCGACAGCTCGGGCTCGGCGGCCAGGTCGATCGCGCCCTCGGCGACCATCATGTACGGCCAGAAGTCGCCGTAGCCCCGGGTGCGCCAGCAGGCCCGGGTGAGGTCCAGGAAGCCGTCGAGGCGGCCCTGCTCCTCCCAGCCGCTCAGCGAGGAGTACCCGAACGAGGCGTCCGACAGCTCGCCGACCTTCGACACATGGATACGGGAGGCGGAGGTGAGGTTCCGGCCGGTGTACGCGCCGAGGTCCTTCGCCGCCCACCAGCGGCGGCTCAGCGCCGGGGCCGAGACCAGCCCCACCACCGGCTGGAAGCCCCCGGGCCCGGCCTCCATCAGCGCGATCAGGGTCGCCCACACCGGCACCCCGCGCACATAGTTCTTGGTGCCGTCGATCGGGTCGATCACCCAGCGGCGCGGGCCGGTGCCCTCCTGGCCGTACTCCTCGCCGAGCACCGAGTCCCGGGGGCGGGCCCGCTTGAGCTGGCCCCGGATCAGCTCCTCCGCCGCCCGGTCGGCCTCGCTCACCGGCGTCATGTCCGGCTTGGTCTCGACCTTCAGGTCCAGCGCCTTGAAGCGGTCCATGGTGGCGGCGTCGGCGGCGTCGGCCAGCACATGGGCGAGCCGGAGGTCATCGTGGTAGTCGGCCATGTCCCCGACTCTAACCCCGGGCCGGCGGCGGACGATCACCCGTCCGGCGGACGGACCGGAGTGCTCTCCCGACCAGGGCTCAGTGCGAGGAGCCGGAGAGCTGGAGCCCGATCACGCCCAGGATGACCAGCGAGATGGAGATGATCTTCAGCGTGGAGACCAGGTCACCCAGGAAGAACATCCCGTAGATCGCGGTGCCCGCCGCGCCGATGCCGGTCCACACCGCGTACGCCGGACCGATGTCCAGCTTCCGCAGCGACAGCGTCAGCAGCCCGAAGCTGCCCAGCGCGAACGCGGCGAACGCCACCGTGGGCCAGAGCCGGGTGAACCCCTGCGACAGCTTCAGGCAGACCGCGAACCCGGTCTCCAGCAGCCCGGCGGCGATCACCAGCAGCCACGCCATCGTGCGTACCTCCCGCGTCCCGCGACGGTCGTCGTGGCAGCGAGTATGCACACAGCCCCCCGGCCTCCCGGCGGACGTGGTGGCGTCGGTTGCCCTCGCGTCGCACCGGGCGGCCGTACGCGCCCCGGCGGCCGGTCAGTCGCCCTCGCGCCGCTCGCGGGTGGCCAGCAGCCGGCGCAGCGATTCCAGCCGGGCCGGGTCGGCGTGCCCCTCCGCCACATAGGCGTCCAGCGCGCAGTCCGGCTCGTCGTGGGAGCAGGCCCGGGGGCAGTTCTCGGTGCCCGGCACCAGATCGGGGAAGGCGAGGATCACCCGGGAGGGGTCCACATGGTGCAGCCCGAAGGACCGCACCCCCGGGGTGTCGATCACCCAGCCGTCCGCCCCGGCCAGCGGCAGCGCCAGCGCCGAGGTGGTGGTGTGCCGGCCGCGCCCGGTGACCGCGTTGACATGCCCGGTCACCCGCCGCCGCTCCTCGCCCACCAGCGCGTTGACCAGGGTGGTCTTGCCGACGCCCGAGTGGCCGACGAAGGCGGTGGTCCGCCCGGCCAGCTGCTCGCGCACCCGGTCGGCGCCGTCCCCCTCGTACAACTCCTCCCGGCTGGTCACGACATACGGGATGTCCAGCGCCCCGTACATCGCCAGCAGCTCCTTGGGGGAGGCCAGATCGGACTTGGTGAGCACCAGCAGCGGCTCCAGGCCGCCGTCGTACGCGGCCACCAGGCAGCGGTCGATCATCCGCGGCCGCGGCTCGGGGTCGGCCAGCGCGGTGACCACCGCCAGCTGGTCGGCGTTGGCGACCACCACCCGCTCGTAGGGGTCGTCGTCGTCCGCGGTGCGGCGCAGCACCGACTCCCGCTCGCCGATCCGGACGATCCGGGCCAGGGTGTCCTTCTTCCCCGACATGTCCCCGACCAGGGACACCCGGTCGCCGACCACCGCCGCCTTGCGGCCCAGCTCACGGGCCTTCATCGCCAGCACCGTCCGCCCGTCGACCAGGCAGGTCAGCCGGCCCCGGTCCACGGTGAGGACCATGCCCTCGGCGGCGTCCTCGTGCTTGGGCCGGATGCTGGTACGCGGCCGGTTGCCCTTGCGGTTGGGGCGGGAGCGGATGTCGTCCTCGTCGGTGTGCTTGCCGTAGCGCCGCATCGTCGTCAGGCCCTACGCATTCCGGTCCGCTCCCACGGTCTCCAGCCCGAGCATCCCGGTCCACATGGCAGGGAAGTCCGGCAGGGTCTTCGCGGTGGTCGCCACGTTCTCGATCTCCACGCCGGGCACCGCCAGGCCGATCACCGCGCCGGCGGTGGCCATCCGGTGGTCGTCATAGGTGTGGAACACCCCGCCGCGCAGCGGACGCGGCCGGATGGCCAGTCCGTCGGCGGTCTCGGTGACATCGCCGCCCAGGCCGTTGATCTCCTTGGTCAGCGCGGCCAGCCGGTCCGTCTCGTGCAGCCGCAGATGCGCCACCCCGCGCAGCACCGACGGCGAGTCCGCCAGCGCGGCCACCGCGGCGATCCCCGGGGTCAGCTCGCCGACCTCGCCGAGGTCCACGTCGATGCCGTGGATGGCGCCCGTACCGGAGAAGACCAGGCCCTGCTCGGTCAGTTCGCAGGAACCGCCCATCGCGGTGAAGATTTCCCGCAGCGCGTCACCGGGCTGGGTGGTCCGCTCCGGCCAGTCCGGGATCACCACCCGGCCGCCGGTGACCAGCGCCGCCGCCAGGAAGGGCTGCGCGTTGGACAGATCGGGCTCCACCGTGAGGTCCCGGCCCAGCAGCGCGGAGGGGGAGACCCGCCACACATCCGGCTCGCCGCCCGTCTCCGGCTCGTCCACCTGCGCGCCGACCGCCCGCAGCATGTCCACCGTCATCCGGATGTGCGGCATCGACGGCAGCCGGGAACCGGTGTGCCGCACCTCCACACCCTGGTTGAACCGCGGCGCCGACAGCAGCAGCGCGCTGACGAACTGCGAGGACGAGGAGGCGTCGATCTCCACCGGGCCGCCCTCCAGCGCCCCGGCGCCGTGCACCGTCAGCGGCAGCGCGCCGCGTCCCTCGTCGTCGATCCGGGCGCCCAGCGCGCGCAGCGCGTCGATCACCCCGTGCAGCGGGCGCTCGTAGGAGCGCGGGTCGCCGTCGAAGCGGACCTCGCCGTCGGCCAGCGCGGCCACCGGCGGCAGGAAGCGCATCACGGTGCCCGCGTTGCCGACGTCCACCGCCGCGGGGCCGTGCAGCCGCGCCGGGATGACCCGCCAGGCCTCACCGGTGCCGTCCGGGCCGACGCCCTCCTCGATGCCCACGCCCAGGGTGCGCAGCGCCTGGGCCATCAGCAGGGTGTCCCGGGAGCGCAGCGGGCGGCGCAGCCAGCCCGGCTCGGAGGCGAGCGCGGCCAGCACCAGGGCGCGGTTGGTGACCGATTTCGAACCGGGCACGGTGACGGTCGCGTCGACGGCTCCGCTCGCGTGCGGGGCGGTCCAGAGATCAAGGTGGGCGGGGGTGTCGGCCATGCCCCTCACTTTAGTCGGGCGCCGGGGGGCGGGCGGAGCCCGGACCGACTGGTGAGAAGGGCCGCAATTGCGGGTCCCGGGCCTACAGGCCCAGCAGCCGCCGCCCGCCGCCGGTGCCAGGCCTACAGCCCGAGCAGCCAGCGCCCGCCGCCGATCAGCGAGCAGAGCGCCACCGCGTGGAACAGCAGCAGCCACATCGCCCCCGGCACATGCGTCAGCCGCGCCAGCTGGTCGGCGTCCGAGTCCGGCGCCCCGCCGTGCCGCCGCTTGCGCTGGAGCTCGAACACCGGCCGCACCCCGCCCAGCAGCAGGAACCACACCGCCGCGTACGCGAACGCCGACTGCACCTGCGGGGTGGTCAGCCAGGACACCAGCACGAACGCCCCGCCGGTCAGCACCACGGTGAGCATCCCGTAGGCGTTGCGGACCATCACCAGCAGCGCCAGCAGCAGCGCGGTGGCCACCCACAGCAGCAGGGTGATCCGGTGCGCGGCCAGCAGCCAGGCCCCGCCCAGTCCCAGCAGCGAGGGCGCGGTGTACCCGGCCGCCGCGGTGAGCACCATGCCCAGACCGGTGGGCTTGCCCCGGCTCACCGTCAGCCCGCTGGTGTCGGAGTGCAGCCGGATGCCGTCCAGGCGCCGCCCGGTGACCACCGCGAGCAGCCCGTGGCCGCCCTCATGGGCGATGGTGATCGCGTTTCGGGAGACCCGCCACAGCGCCCACGGCCCCACCGCCACCAACGCGGCCACCCCGGTGGCGATCACCAGCCACAGATCGGGGGCCGGCTGCAGCCCGGACAGCCGCTCCCACAGCGAACCGGGGTCGAAGCCGTCCGGGGCGGCGGCGGTCGGATGCGCAGACGTGTACGGGCTCATACAGGGGACGACTCCTCGCGGTGGCCGGGGGGTTCCCGCGTACGCGTGACGGGTGCGGGGGAACGCTGTGCGGGGGACCACACTCTCACCCGTACGGGCGTTTGGGCGCGGGCCCGGCCCCGTACGCTCGGAAGGCGACGACACGGAGGGGTGGAGAAGCGGATGTGCGGACGGTACGCGGCGAGCCGCAAGCCCGAGGACCTGGCGGGAGTCTTCGAGGTGGAGAAGTGGGAGCCCGAGGAGGCCCTGGCGCCCGACTACAACGTGGCCCCCACCAAGGAGGTCTACGCCGTCCTGGAGCGCCCGGTGAAGGGCGCCGACGACCAGAGTCCGGTCCGCCAGCTGCGCACCCTGAAGTGGGGGCTGGTCCCCTCCTGGTCCAAGACCCCCGAGGGCGCCGCCCGCATGATCAACGCCCGGGCCGAGACGGTGCACGAGAAGCCCTCCTACCGGCGGGCCTTCGCCGAGCGCCGCTGCCTGCTCCCCGCCGACGGCTACTTCGAGTGGGTCACCGGCTCCCAGGAGCGCGAGCTGGAGGTGGAGGGCAAGAAGAAGCGGCCTCGCAAGCAGCCCTACTTCGTCACCCCCGCCGACGGCTCGGTGCTGGCGCTGGCCGGGCTGTACGAGTTCTGGCGCGACCGCACCCTGCCCGACGACCACCCGAACGCCTGGTGGGTGACCTGCTCGGTGATCACCACCGAGGCGGAGACCGGCCCGCTGGGGGTCGCCCCCGCCGAGGGCCCGCGCTCGCTGGCCGACATCCACCCCCGGATGCCGCTGATGCTCACCCCCGACCGCTGGGACGCCTGGCTCGACCCCTCCCGCACCGGCGGTGACGAGCTGCGCGAACTGCTGAGCCCGCCGCCCGAGGGCCTGATGCGTGCCTACCCGGTCACCACCGCGGTCAGCAACGTCCGCAACAACGGCCCCGAACTGCTGGAGGAGCTGCCCGCCCCCGAGGAGCAGACGCTCTTCTGAATCCCGCTCCCCCGCAGTCCGGCGGGGCAGGATGGCCGGATGAGCACGACACCCCAGACCCGCACCGAGACCGTCCCCACCGGGGGCGGTGACGCCCGGATCACCTGGTACGAGGCTCCCGGCGCCGCGCTGGTCCTCGCCCTCGGGCACGGCGCGGGCGGCGGAATCGAGGCGCGGGACCTGGTGGCGCTGGCCGCCGCGCTGCCCGCCGCCGGGGTGAGTGTCGCCCTGGTCGAGCAGCCCTGGCGGGTCGCCGGGAGGAAGCTCGCCCCGGCGCCCAAGCGGCTGGACGAGGCCTGGCGGGACCTGTGGCCGGCGCTGCGGGCGGCCGGTCGCCCGGTGGTGGCCGGCGGACGCAGCGCCGGGGCCCGGGTCGCCTGCCGCACCGCGCACGAGCTGGGCGCCCACGCGGTGCTCGCGCTCTCCTTCCCGCTCCACCCGCCGGGCCGCCCGGAGAACAGCCGGGCCGCCGAGCTGCTCGGCGCCGGCGGCGGGGTTCCGGTGCTGGTGGTGCAGGGCGCGGCGGACCCGTTCGGCCGCCCGGCGGAGTTTCCCGAGGGCGGCCATGAGCTGGTGGAGGTGCCGTACGCGGACCATGGCTTCGCGGTGCCCAAGCGGGCGCCGGTCGGTCAGGACGAGGCGTTGGCGGTGATCACCGACCGGGTGGCGGAGTGGGCGGGCGGCCTGTGACCGCCCTCGCGGGGAATGCCGACAGCAGGCGAAGTGTTGACGGGGACGTCGGTGCGCAGGGGCACCGGCCGCCGTAGCAGACACACCACCAGGAGTAGGGAGTCCGACGCATGGGTTCGACCATCTGCCCGAGTCGCCCGGAGGCCGCCGCGGACGCGGTCCGGGTGGTGCTGCCCTCGGCGCGCACCGCGCCCGGCCGCACGCCGGGCGGAGCGAATCGGAAAGGACGGTCGGCGGAAGGTCGACTATTCTCCGATTCGAGCGGGTCCGCACCGGGTCTCGCCACCGCAGCGCTGGAGGAGGTGGGTCCGGTCACTGGGACCGACACGGGGACCGACGGCGGCCACGAGGAGACCGCGGCCGAGCGCAACGCGCGCTTCGAGCGGGACGCCCTGGAGTACCTGGACCAGATGTACTCCGCGGCGCTGCGCATGACGCGCAACCCGGCCGACGCCGAGGACCTGGTGCAGGAAACCTACGCCAAGGCGTACGGCTCGTTCCACCAGTTCCGTGAGGGCACCAACCTCAAGGCCTGGCTGTACCGCATCCTCACCAACACCTTCATCAACTCGTACCGCAAGAAGCAGCGGGAACCGCAGCGCAGCGCGGCCGAGGAGATCGAGGACTGGCAGCTCGCCCGGGCCGAGTCGCATATGTCGACCGGACTGCGCTCCGCCGAGTCCCAGGCGCTGGACCACCTGCCGGACTCCGATGTGAAGTCGGCCCTCCAGGCCATTCCGGAGGAGTTCCGGATCGCGGTCTACCTCGCCGATGTCGAGGGCTTCGCCTACAAGGAGATCGCGGACATCATGGGGACCCCCATCGGCACCGTGATGTCCCGACTGCACCGCGGCCGGCGCCAGCTGCGCGGAATGCTGGAGGACTACGCCCGTGAGCGCGGGCTGGTGCCCGCCGGCGCCGGGGAGTCGAACGACCGGAAGGGCTCGGGCTCATGAGCTGCGGAGAGCCGCACGAGACGGAGTGCTCCGAGATCCTTGACCACCTGTACGAGTTCCTCGACCGCGAGATGCCCGACAGCGACTGCACCAAGTTCGAGGTGCACTTCGGGGAGTGCTCGCCGTGCCTGGAGAAGTACGGGCTGGAGCAGGCGGTGAAGAAGCTGGTCAAGCGGTGCTGCGGCCATGACGACGTGCCGAGCGACCTGCGGGCCAAGGTCATGGGCCGGATCGAGCTGATCCGCGCCGGGGAGCCGGTGCCGGACCACGAGATCTCGCCCACCGGCAAGGAGTAGCTCTCCCGCACACGAGAGCCCGGCCCACCGCGCCGCCGCGCGGTGGGCCGAGCCGTCTCGGGGACTGTGGGATCAGTCGAGTGGGTCCAGGGTGACGTAGGCCTGCTGCGGGTTGCCGTCGTGCACCAGGGACTCGTGCGCGCCGACGTCGTCAAAGGCGAACGCGTACGCCTTGCCGTCGGCCATCCGGGAGTGGATCGCCTTGGCGTAGTGGTTGGTCGAGGCGTCCTGGTAGAAGCCGGCCGCCGAGGAGTCGGGCTGGTTGGCGTTGGTCAGCAGCGTGGTGCGGTTGAAGCCCGCGCACAGGGTCCGCGAGATCGGTCCGCGCACCTGGTCGTTGGGGGCGTCCAGCCGCTTGTAGCAGCCGAACACGCTGTCCGCGTCCGGCTTCTGGAACGAGGTGACCACCCGGCCGGAGCCGTCGGTGAAGTTCATGACCCCGCCGGAGACCCGGCCGACGTACTTGGTGTTCGGCTGGTGGGCGAAGGGGGTCACGGTGAGCGTGGAGCCGGCGTACCTGCTCCACACCCGGTTGATGTAGTCGTCCATGACAGAGGCCGGCAGCGCGCCGGTGCCCACGCCGTGGCCGGGGGAGAGCACCCGCAGCACCGAGCCGTCCGGCCCGTTCTGGATCAGCCCGCCCCAGCCGCCCGGCTGGTTGCGTACCGCGTCGATCACCCCGCGGTAGCCGCCGGGCTTGAGGTGTCCGGTGGTGCGGGTGGCCCCGTTGCCGCCCCTGACCCCGACCGCGTAGGGGGCGGAGAACATGTCCACCTGGGTGCTGTTGATCCACAGCCCGCCGTCGTTGAGCGTGTACTCGGACCAGTTGAACAGGGTGTTCCGGTTGGGGTCGGAGGGGTTCTGCACGGCCGGCTGGACCAGCCCGCCGGTGGTGAGCCGGAAGTCCAGCTTCTTCCCGTACGAGAAGTAGACCCGGCCGGAGAACTTCGGCAGCCGGATGGTCACCGAGCGCCCGTTGGCGGGCCCGGCGATGGAGGCGTCCGGCGCCGGGGTGGGCGGGTTGCCGCCGGCCGGCCATGGATGGAAGGTCCCGCCCGCGTCCGCCCAGCCCTGGCGCCCGCTGGCCAGGTCGGTGCCCAGGTTGTAGAGGTACACCGGCTGGTTGCGGCCGGAGCTGTTGGTGAAGGTGATCGGGATGGTGGCCGGGACGGCCTGGACGGCGGCGGCCCGCGTGGGCTCCTGGGCGGCGTCCGCCTTCTCGGCGAAGGTGCCGGTGGCGGTCAGCCCGGCGGCGCAGAGCGCGGCGGCGGCCGTGGAGAGAAGCAACTTCTTTGCTGATGGCATGGATTACCTCCTCGTCGACATGACGAGGTCGTGGGGGGAGAGGCCCGCGCCGTGGGGAAACGAGAGCGCTCTGAGAGCGCTCTCAGATTGGCGTGAACCGAACAACTCGTCAAGATGTACGGGGCGTTTCGCCGCCGCGTTCAGGCTCGGGCACGGCTTCTGAGGTGGGCACGTCGACCGTCGGCAGTCGCCCCAAGCGCCCCGGCGGCGCGCGTGCCGCCGAAGAAAGGGGTAACCCATGGGTAATGAGCGGGCGTCCTGCCGGGCATGGTTGGATGCGAACAAGAGGGTGTTCGGGGGCAGAGACCCTCGGCGACCGGCAGGCGGGAATCGTGAGGATCTTCGGGAAGGTACGGCATCGGCCCTCCGCCTCGTGGCGGCAGGCCACCGACCGCGCGTTCACGCTGATCGGGGACGGGCGGTACGAGGACGCGGGCGCGCTGCTGACGCGCGCGGCCGATCTGGAGCCCTGGCTCTCGGAGTCGTGGTTCAACCTGGCGCTGCTGCACAAGTTCCGGCACGACTGGGAGCAGGCCCGTACGGCGGGGCTGCGGGCGGTCGCGCTGCTGGACAAGGAGGCCGGGGCACCCGACTGGTGGAACGTGGGGATCGCGGCCACCGCGCTCCAGGACTGGCCGCTGGCGCGCCGGGCCTGGCAGGCGTACGGGCTGAAGGTGCCCGGGCCGGCGGTCACCGGCGGGGAGCCGGCCGGGATGGAGCTGGGCAGCGCCGCGGTGCGGCTGTCGCCGGAGGGCGAGGCCGAGGTGGTGTGGGGCCGGCGGCTGGATCCGGCCCGGATCGAGGTGCTGTCGGTGCCGCTGCCGTCCTCCGGGCGGCGCTGGGGCGAGGTCGTGCTGCACGACGGCGTCCCGCACGGCGAGCGGACCACCGGCGCGGGTCACAGCTTCCCGGTGTTCGACGAGATCGAGCTCTGGGCGCCGTCGCCGGTGCCGACCTGGGTGGTGCTGCTGGAGGCGGCGACCGAGGCGGACCGGGACGCGCTGGAGACGCTGGCGGCGGACGCCGGGTTCGCGGCCGAGGACTGGTCGTCCTCGGTGCGGCTGCTGTGCCGGTCCTGCTCGGAGTCGACCATGCCGGCGGCCGAGGGCGAGGGCGAGCACCTGGACCCGCACGACCGCAGTGAGCCGGGGCATCCGGGGCCGCTGGGCCACCGTTCGCCGGGCGAGCTGTGGGTGCCGGAGCGGGAGTGCGGGATAGCCGCTCCGCCCGGGCTGGTGCGCGGGCTGCTGGACGGCTGGGTCGCCGACAGCCCGGACAGCCGCGAGTGGCGGGACCTGGAAGAGGTCTGCTGAGGCCGGGCCCGCCTTCCGCGGGGTGAGGGCCCGGCCGGGCCGTCCCGTACGGACTAGGCTGTACGGGCACACGCTCACCGCGGACCGAACCCGGCCACCGGCGGTGGCTTCCGGGATCCAGAAAGGCGCGAGTGGCGGACATGGCGGAGCAGCAGACGGCTTTGCGGGTGGACGACGAGGGCTTCGTCATCGACACCGAGGACTGCGAGGAGCGCGAGGCCGCCCACCGCGAGCGCGGCACCTCCCGCCCCATCACGGTCGTCGGCAACCCGGTGCTGCACAAGGAGTGCAAGGACGTCACCGAGTTCGGCGAGGAGCTGGCCCAGCTGGTGGACGACATGTTCGCCAGCCAGCGCACCGCCGAGGGCGTGGGCCTGGCCGCCAACCAGATCGGGGTGGACCTGAAGGTCTTCGTCTACGACTGCCCGGACGACGAGGGCGTGCGGCACACGGGTGTGGTGTGCAACCCGGTGCTGGAGGAGCTGGCCCCCGAGCTGCGGGCACTGGACGACTCCAACGAGGGCTGCCTGTCGGTGCCCACCGCGTACGCCTCGCTGGCCCGGCCCGACTATGCCTCGGTGCGCGGCCAGGACATCCAGGGCAACCCGATCCGGGTGCGCGGCACCGGCTACTTCGCGCGCTGCCTCCAGCACGAGACGGACCATCTGTACGGGTATCTGTACATCGACCGGCTGTCCAAGCGGGAGCGCAAGGACGCCCTGAAGCAGATGGCCGAGGGCACTCCGCGCTACCCGGTCGTCGCCAACGACTGACCGGCGTATACGAAAGAAGGCCCGCCCCCCCCAGTCCAGGGGAGCGGGCCTTCTTCGTACAGCGGATCCTCAGAAGTCCTCGTCCAGGTCCACCGAGCCCTGCACCGCCACCTGGTAGGCGGAGACGCGGCGCTCGAAGAAGTTGGTCAGCTCCTGGACACCCTGGAGCTCCATGAACGAGAACGGGTTCTGCGAGCCGTACACCGGGGCGAAGCCCAGGCGCTGGAGGCGCTGGTCGGCGACGCACTCCAGGTACTCGCGCATCGACTCGGTGTTCATGCCGGGCAGGCCGTCACCGCACAGGTCGCGGCCGAACTGGAGCTCGGCCTCCACGGCCTCCTTCAGCATGTCGGTGACCTGCTGGGTGAGCTCCTCGTCGAAGAGCTCCGGCTCCTCCTTGCGGACGGTGTCCACGACCTCGAAGGCGAAGTTCATGTGCATCGTCTCGTCCCGGAACACCCAGTTGGTGCCGGTGGCCAGGCCGTGCAGCAGGCCGCGCGAGCGGAACCAGTAGACGTAGGCGAAGGCCCCGTAGAAGAACAGGCCCTCGATGCACGCCGCGAAGCAGATCAGGTTCAGCAGGAAGCGGCGGCGGTCGGCCTTGGTCTCCAGCTGGTCGATCTTCTCGACGGAGTCCATCCACTTGAAGCAGAACTGGGCCTTCTCGCGGATGGAGGGGATGTTCTCCACCGCGTCGAACGCGGCCGCGCGGTCCTCCGGGTCGGGGAGGTAGGTGTCGAGCAGCGTCAGATAGAACTGGACGTGCACGGCCTCCTCGAACAGCTGGCGCGAGAGGTACAGCCGCGCCTCGGGGGAGTTGATGTGCTTGTAGAGCGTCAGCACCAGGTTGTTGGCGACGATCGAGTCACCGGTGGCGAAGAACGCCACCAGCCGCCCGATCATGTGCTGCTCGCCCGGGGACAGCTTGGCGAGGTCGGCCACGTCGGAGTGGAGGTCGACCTCCTCCACGGTCCAGGTGTTCTTGATCGCGTCGCGGTAGCGCTCGTAGAAGTCCGGGTAGCGCATCGGACGCAGGGTCAGCTCGAATCCCGGGTCGAGCAGGTTCTTTTCGTTGTTCGTGGTGCTCATTACTGGCAGGCCTCGCAGGACTCGGGGTTCTCAAGGGAGCAGGCGACCGCGTCCGGGTCGGCGGCCTGCTGTACGGGGATGGTGGCGGTGCCGGCGGGCGCGGTGGCGGCGGCCGGGGTCTGGCCGCCGGCGGCGCGGGCGATCCGGGTGGCCGGGCGGGAGCGCAGGTAGTACGTGGTCTTCAGACCCTGCTTCCAGGCGTACGCGTACATCGACGACAGCTTGCCGATGGTGGGCGTCTCCAGGAACAGGTTCAGTGACTGCGACTGGTCCAGGAACGGGGTCCGGGCGGCGGCCATGTCGATCAGACCGCGCTGCGGGATCTCCCAGGCCGTGCGGTACAGCGCCCGGACGTCCTCGGGCACCCAGGTGAAGCCCTGCACCGAGCCGTTGGAGTCGCGCAGCGCCTCGCGGGTCTGCGCGTCCCAGACGCCGAGTTTCTTCAGCTCGGCCACCAGGTAGGCGTTGACCTGGAGGAACTCGCCCGACAGGGTCTCGCGCTTGAACAGGTTGGAGACCTGCGGCTCGATGCACTCGTAGACACCGGCGATGGAGGCGATGGTCGCGGTCGGGGCGATCGCCAGCAGCAGCGAGTTGCGCATCCCGGTGGTGGCGACCCGCTCGCGCAGCGCCGTCCAGCGCTCCGGCCAGTTCAGCTCCACGTCGTAGTGGTCCGGGTGCAGCACCCCGCGCGCGGTCCGGGTCTTCTCCCAGGCCGGCAGCGGGCCGTGGCGCTCGGCGAGGTCGCAGGAGGCCTCGTAGGAGGCGAGCATGATCCGCTCGGCGATCCGGGTGGAGAGCGCCCGTGCCTCGGGGGAGTCGAACGGCAGCTTCAGCTGGAAGAAGACGTCCTGGAGGCCCATCGCGCCCAGACCCACCGGGCGCCACTTGGAGTTGGAGTTGCCGGCCTGCTCGGTCGGGTAGAAGTTGATGTCCACCACGCGGTCGAGGAAGGTGACGGCGGTGCGCACGGTGGCGTCCAGCCGCTCCCAGTCGATGTCCCCGTCCTTGACGAAGGCCCCGAGGTTCACCGAGCCCAGGTTGCAGACGGCCGTCTCGCCGTCGTCGGTGACCTCCAGGATCTCGGTGCACAGGTTGGAGGAGTGCACCACCGCGCCGGACTCGGCGGTCTGGTTGGCGGTCCGGTTGGAGGCGTCCTTGAAGGTCATCCAGCCGTTGCCGGTCTGCGCCAGGGTGCGCATCATCCGGCCGTACAGCTCACGCGCCGGCATGGTCTTGCGGGCCAGCCCGGCGGCCTCGGCCTTGCGGTAGGCGGCGTCGAACTCCTCGCCGTACAGGTCCACCAGCTCCGGCACATCGGCCGGGGAGAACAGCGACCAGGGCTGATCGGCGTTGACCCGGCGCATGAACTCGTCCGGGATCCAGTGCGCCAGGTTGAGGTTGTGGGTGCGCCGGGCGTCCTCGCCGGTGTTGTCCCGCAGCTCCAGGAACTCCTCGATGTCCGCGTGCCAGGTCTCCAGGTAGACCGCGGCCGCGCCCTTGCGCCGCCCGCCCTGGTTGACCGCCGCCACCGAGGCGTCCAGCGTCTTCAGGAACGGCACGATGCCGTTGGAGTGCCCGTTGGTGCCCCGGATCAGCGAACCGCGCGAGCGGATGCGGGAGTAGGCGATGCCGATGCCGCCGGCGTGCTTGGAGAGCCGGGCCACCTGGTGGTAGCGGTCGTAGATCGAGTCCAGCTCGTCGGCGGGGGAGTCCAGCAGGTAGCAGGAGGACATCTGCGGGTGCCGGGTGCCGGAGTTGAACAGCGTCGGCGAGGACGGCAGGTAGTCCAGCCGGCTCATCAGCCGGTAGAGGGAGGCCACCTCGTCCACCGCGCGTACGGAGTCGTCCTCGGCGAGGCCGGCGGCGACCCGGAGCATGAAGTGCTGCGGGGTCTCGATCACCTTGCGGGTGATCGGGTGGCGGAGGAGGTAGCGGGAGTAGAGGGTGCGCAGCCCGAAGTAGCCGAAGCGGTCGTCGGCGCCGAGGTCGACCAGCGCGTCCAGGGTGTCCGCGTGCAGTGCGGCGAACGCGGCGGTGCGGTCGGCGATCAGCCCCTCGCGGTGCCCCACCGCCACCGAGGCCGAGAACGACACCGCGCCCTGCCCGGCCGCCTCCTCGGCGATGGTCCGGGTCAGCAGCCTGGCGGCCAGCCGCGAGTACGCGGGGTCCTCGGAGATCAGCCCGGCGGCCGCCTCGGTGGCCAGCTCCCGCAGCTCCGCCTCGTCCGACCCGGCGTGCCGGCCGCGCAGCGCGGCGGCGGCGACCCGGCCGGGGTCGGTGTCGGGCAGGTCGGCGGTGAGGTCGGTCAGGGTGCGCAGCAGCGCGGTACCGGGACCGTCGGCGCTCACCCCCGCGGTCTGCTCCGGTTCCGTGACGCGTGAGGCCGGATCGGCTGGCGCGATGGTCACGTGGGGCTCTCCCTCGCTCGGCTCGGGGCCCTCGACAGGCGGGCGGCGGGAAGCGCGAGAGCGGCTTGCCCGGGCACAGGGCAGCACGGCTCGCGTCCACCGGCCCACTCCGCGAGGCCCGGACGTCTGGACACCCGGGCCGGTCGGTCCGAGTGTGCTGCCGGCAGGTCGTCGGACTCACGGCGCGCCCGGGCCGGTACGGCTTGGGGGCGCGTACCGGGGCGGAAACACACCGGTTTCACCGTTGCGGGACAGTTCCGGATTCGCACCGGATTCCCCTGCGGCGACAGCAGGAATGAGCATACATCTGGTGGGCGCTCGCGAAAGCACCCCCCAGATGTTGTGTCGGCCCGTACAAGTCGTGTCCATCCGCACACCTGTTGTGTCCGCCCCCGCCACCCTGCGGGAACAGGCCAAGGGACAGCTGGGCGACCGGCCGCGGAGGCCGGGGGCCGCGCGGGGCGGCCGGGACCGGGGCGTGGCGCGGGGCCACCCGGATGGCCCCCTCGCGGCGCCGGGAGGGCCGGGGCGGGGCCGTGTACGGGCCCGGCCGGGGCGTCGCCCGAAGTCCGGCCACAGGGCCGCCCGGGGTCCGGCCGCGGGGCAGCCCGGAGTTCGGCGGCGGGGCGGCCCGGGGTGTGGCCCGGGTCCGGCCGCGGTACCGCCCGGGGTCCGGCCGCGGCGCTGCCCGGGGTCCGGTCGGGGGGCGCCCGGGGTCTAGCCGCGGTACCGCCCGGGGTCCGGCCGGGGTGTGGCCCGGGTCTGGCCGCGGGGCAGCCCGGAGTTCGGCGGCGGTACCGCCCGGAGTTCGGCCGCGGGGCAGCTCGGGTCCTGGCCGTGGGGCGGCCCAGGTTCTGGCCGGGGTGTCGCCGGACGGCCCCCTCGCAGCCGCCCGTATGCCCCCGCCGGGGTCGTTCAGACGTCCCGGCCGTAGGTGTGCAGGGTGACACCGGGGATGGGCGCCCAGTCGCGGGCGGGGGTGCGGTCGAAGCCGACCCGGCGGTAGAGGCGCTGGGCGGCGGCCATGGCCAGGTGCGAGGAGAGCACCACCCGCCGGCAACCGGGCACCGTCCGCGCCCGGTCGACACAGGCCCGCACCAGCGCCTCGCCCGCGCCCCGGCGGCGCGCCTCCCGGTCCACCGCCAGCATCCGGATCTCCGCCTCGCCCGCCCCGGCGAGGTCCGCCCAGGCCCCCGGCCCGGCGGCCAGGGCCACCCCGCCGAGCACCCGTCCGGTGTCGTCCACGGCGACCAGCACCTCCGCGTCGGCGGCCCGGCGCGCCACATCCCGCAGCGCGACCAGGTACTCGTCGGCCTCGCCGAACTCCAGCAGCCCGTCGGCCAGGTACGCCCGCGCGGTGACCTCGCCCAGCGCGGTGTGCTCCTCGGGGCGTACCGCCCTGATGGTGATGTCCATAACCGCAAGCGTGCAGCGCGGCGGGCCGCCACGCCTCCCCGGAGGGAGGTGCGACGGCCCGCGGTAGGCGAAACGGGTGGCCCTTACGGCCTGCGGCCCTACGCGGGGGCCTTGCTCGGGTCCTTTCGGCCGTCGTCCTCGGCCTCGGGGCCGTCGACCAGCTCCGGCAGCTCGGTGGCCACGCCCGGGTCGCCCGCGTCCGCGGTGTAGTCGGAGGGCTGGGTCTCGTCCACCCCGTCCGGCGCCTTGACCGCCCGCAGCACGAAGGTGAGCACGATGGTGACCAGGGCGTTGAGCACGAAGGCGGTGAGACCGATGTAGCCGATCTCGCCGATGCCGGGGATCTCCGCCGAGGAGCCGCCGAAGTGCTTCTGGGTCGGCGAGGCCACCCCGTACGCGGCGGCCGTGCCGTACACCATGCCGACGGCCCAGCCGCCGAGCAGCGCCCAGCGGTGGAACCAGCGGGTGAACAACCCGCCGACCAGGGCCGGGAGGGTCTGCAGGATCCAGATGCCGCCCAGCAGCTGGAAGTTGATGGCGACCGTCTTGTCCATGGTGAGGACGAAGACCAGCGCGCCCACCTTGACCAGCAGCGACACCAGCTTGGAGACCTTGGTCTCCTGCGCCGGGGTGGCGTCCGGCTTGATGAAGTCCTTGTAGATGTTGCGGGTGAACAGGTTGGCCGCGGCGATCGACATGATGGCCGCCGGGACCAGCGCGCCGATGCCGATGGCGGCGAAGGCGATGCCCGCGAACCAGTCCGGGAACATGTTCTCGAACAGCTGCGGGATGGCCAGCTGCCCGTTGGACACCTTGACCCCGGCCGCGATCGCCATGAAGCCGAGCAGCGCCAGCAGGCCCAGCATCAGCGAGTACAGCGGCAGGATGGTGGTGTTGCGGCGGATCACGTCCCGGCTGCGGGAGGAGAGCGTCGCGGTGATCGAGTGCGGGTACATGAACAGCGCCAGCGCCGAGCCGAGTGCCAGCGTGGCGTACCCCCACTGGCCCATCTCCCCGGGCACCAGCGCGCCGCGCGGCTGGCCGGTCGCCGGGTTCTTCTGGGCGAAGGCGTCCCCGGCCGCGTCGAAGATCGCCCCGAAGCCGCCGAGCTTGATCGGGATGTAGATGATCGCCACCGCGATGACGATGTAGATCAGGGTGTCCTTGACGAAGGCGATCAGCGCCGGGGCGCGCAGCCCGGAGGAGTAGGTGTACGCGGCGAGCACACCGAAGGCGATGAGCAGCGGCAGGTCCTTGATGAACCAGTGCGTGGACTCCCCGCCGCCGATGCCCATCACGTCCAGCACGGCCTGGATGCCGACCAGTTGCAGTGCGATGTACGGCATGGTGGCCAGCAGGCCGGTGACGGCCACCGCCAGCGACAGGCCCTTGGAGCCGAACCGGCCGCGGACGAAGTCCGAGGTGGTCACATAGCCGTGCTTGTGCGAGACCGACCAGAGCCGGGGCAGGAAGGTGAAGATCAGCGGGTAGACCAGGATGGTGTACGGCACGGCGAAGAAGCCGGCCGCGCCCGCCGCGTAGATGGCCGCCGGGACGGCCACGAAGGTGTACGCGGTGTAGAGGTCGCCGCCCAGCAGGAACCAGGTGATCCAGGTGCCGAACGAGCGGCCGCCCAGGCCCCATTCGTCCAGGCTCTGCTCGTTCTCCGCCTTGCGCCAGCGGGCCGCCAGGAAGCCCATCACGGTGACGGCCAGGAAGAAGAAGAGGAAGACGGCGAGTGCCACGCCGTTCACGCCGTCCTTCACTTCGCCGCACCCCCCTTCGCGGGCCCCGCGGGCTGTGCGGCCTTCGCGGGCCGCGCGGCCTTGCGGGCGCGCTGCTCACGGTGCCACAGCTGGTACGCCGCCATGGTCAGGATCGTGGAGAGCACGACCCAGGCCATCTGGTACCAGTAGAAGAACGGGATCCCGATGAAACGGGGTTCCACCCGCGCGTACGAGCTCACCCAGAGCATGGCGGCGAACGGTGCGGCGAGGCAGAGGGCGACCACCACCCGGACCGGGGTGACCACGGGCAGCGCGCCGGTGTCTCCCGGGGGTCTGGGCCCCTGTTCCTCCGGCTTCCGCTCCTCCGGCTCCTGTGCCATGACCGGCACCTCCGTCCCCTCGCTGAGCTGCCGCTGTGCGGCCCGTCACAGGCTGGTAATGGGTCGGCAATCTAGGCGACCGATCCCGCCCGGCGTAACCCCCGTCCGTATAACGGACGCATCTCGCCGTGAACGCGCAGGGGCCTTGACCAGTCCTTTGACGGGGGCCGCCAGCGGTCGGAATCTCCCTCTCCGCTTCACCCGGGGCGGGTACGCCGAAGGGGGCCGCCCCCGTTCGTCCGGGTGCGGCCCCCTTCGTCCGGGCGGAGGTCAGCCGTTGGGCCGCTGGAGCCGGGCGACGAACTTGTAGCGGTCGCCCCGGTAGACCGAGCGGACCCACTCCACCGGCTCCCCGTTCTCGTCGCGGGAGTGGCGGGAGAGCATCAGCATCGGCAGCCCGGTGTCGGTGCCGAGCAGCCCGGCCTCGCGGGGGGAGGCGAGTGAGGTCTCGATGGTCTCCTCGGCCTCGGCGAGGCGCACGTCGTACACCTCGGCCAGCGCGGTGTAGAGAGAGGTGTACTTCACCAGCGAGCGGCGCAGCGCCGGGAAGCGCTTGGCGGAGAGATGGGTGGTCTCGATCGCCATCGGCTCGCCGCTGGCCAGCCGCAGCCGCTCGATGCGCAGCACCCGTCCGCCGGCGGAGATGTCCAGCAGCCCGGCGAGGGTGTCATCGGCCGTCACATAGCCGATGTCCAGCAGCTGGCTGGTGGGCTCCAGACCCTGGGCGCGCATGTCCTCGGTGTACGAGGTGAGTTGCAGCGCCTGGGAGACCTTCGGCTTGGCGACGAAGGTGCCCTTGCCCTGGATGCGCTCCAGCCGGCCCTCGACCACCAGCTCCTGGAGGGCCTGGCGCACGGTGGTGCGGGAGGTGTCGAACTCGGCGGCCAGGGTGCGCTCCGGCGGCACCGGGGTGCCGGGCGGCATGGTCTGCGTCATGTCCAGCAGATGCCGCTTCAGCCGGTAGTACTTGGGCACGCGCGCGGTACGGGTCGCCGTCCCGCTCTCGGCTTCGGTGCCGCCCCCGTCCGTGGTCATGACCCGCCTTCCCGACTCCTGCGCTGTTGCCGTCACCGGCTCCTCCGTCACTTGGCTCACATGGTGGCACGGACCGGTCACGGCTGGTCGGGCCCCGCCTCAGGTGTCGGTCTCGTAACGGACCCGACTGCCCTTCTTATACACCCTTGACACCCCTAAAGGTCTAGGCCAAGCTCCCGGTTACTGGTCTAAACCACTAAAGGCCAGGTCCCAGGCCCACGCAGGATCATGCACGCGTCCGTCTCATGCTGCGCGTATCCCGGGGGGTGGGGGTGGAACTCTGCATCCCTTTGAGGAGGGTGGCGTGAAGCGCAAGCTCGCAGCGGCGATCGGTGTCGCGGCCATGATGGCGTCGGTGGCGGCCTGTGGTTCGGACGGCGGCAGCGATGCGGCCAAGGACCCGAAGGACCGCAAGGGCGACCTGACGGTCTGGCTGATGGTCGACGCCCAGTCCACCTGGCCGGAGCTCGTCAAGGACGTCAACGCCCAGTTCAACAAGAAGTACCCGGGCGTGAAGGTCGACGTCCAGTACCAGCAGTGGGCGGACAAGACCAAGAAGCTTGACACCGCGCTCGGTGGCGACAAGTTCCCGGACGTCGTGGAGCTCGGCAACACCGAGACCATGACGTACATCCTGAACGGCGCCCTCGCCGAGATCGACCCCAAGAAGTACGACAACTCCGACACCTGGATCCAGGGTCTGAAGGACACCTGCGCCTACGAGGGCAAGCAGTTCTGCGTGCCTTACTACGCCGGTGCCCGGGTCGCCATCTACAACACCGAGATGCTGAAGAAGGGCGGCGCGAAGACCCTGCCCACCACCGAGGCCGAGTTCCTCAAGGTGATGGACAAGGTGTCGGCCGAGTACGGCAAGAAGGACAAGCGCTTCTCCTCCCTCTACCTGCCGGGCCGCTACTGGTACGCCGCGATGTCCTACGTCGCCGCGTACGGCGGCAAGATCGCCGAGTACGACGAGGGCGCCAAGGAGTGGAAGTCCTCCCTCTCCAGCCCCGAGGCGCAGAAGGGCATCCAGCACTTCATCGACCTGGTCAAGAAGTACAACAAGGCCGACCAGACCAAGGACGAGCAGGACCACGCCAACGTCATGGCCAACGAGAAGGCCGCCGTGCTCTACGGCAACGGCTGGGAGGCCGGCTCGGTCATCGACGGCAAGAACAACGGCAACCCCAAGCTGGAGGGCAAGATCCTCACGGCCGGTATGCCCGGCCCCAACGGCAAGGCGCTGCCCTCCTTCATCGGCGGCTCGGACCTCGGCGTGATCAGCAAGTCGAAGTCCGCCGACCTCGCCGAGGAGTGGATCGCGATGTACACCAGCGAGAAGTCGCAGGAGGTGCTCGCGGGCAAGAACATCCTGCCCAACAACACCAAGCAGCTGGAGCCGCTGAAGGCCAAGCCGGAGACCGCGCCGATCGCCAACGCGGTGCCGGACGCCTGGTTCACCCCGATCGCCCCGGGCTGGACCTCCATCGAGAAGGAGGAGGTCCTGGAGAACATGCTCCTCGACATCCTCAAGGGCACCTCGGTGGCCGACGCGACCAAGAAGGCCGACGAGAAGGTCAACGCGCTGATCAACAAGGAGTCCTGAGCCCGCGGGCCGGCCGGGGCGGGTCCGTCCCCCGCCTCCCGGCCGGCCCGCGCCCGACCGGCCTCCCGGGACTCCCGTCCCGGGGGCCGGCCCAGGATCCACCGGCGTCGGCGGGACGACCGCCCCCGGGTCGAAGCTCCGACTCATGGGCGACGGGCCCCGGTTCCCCGGTTCGGGGCCACGGCCCCCCGCCGGGCTCCCGGTCCACGGGCTCCCGGCCCAAGGGGCCCCGGCTCCCGCCGGGTTCCCGGTCCACGGGCTCCCGGCCCAAGGGGCCCCGGCTCCCGCCGGGTTCCCGGTCCACGGGCTCCCGGCCCAAGGGGCCCCGGCCCCGGGGTCCCGGCCCTGCTCGGTCGCCCTCCTCGCGGGCGCCGTCCACGCAGGCGCCGTCCATGCGGGCCACGGGCCCAAGGCCCTCCGGGCCCAAGGGCCACGGGCCGCAGCTCACGGGCTCCCGGCCCCGGGTTCCCGTCCACGGCCCCTGGGCTTCCGGCCCCGGGTCCCCGCCCACGGCCCCCGGGCTTCCGGCCCCCGGGCCCCGGCCCACAGGGGCCCGGCCCCCGCCGGCCGCCGCTTTTCGGTCGTACGCACACACGGAAGGTCAGCCAGGTGACTGTCGCCGAGAAAAAGGCCGCCGGTCCTCCGGTACCGGTACCACGCTCCCCCGAAGCGGCCTCGCCGCCGCTGGGAGCGGCCCCGGGCAAGTCCCGCCCCCGTCCACCGCGGCGGAAGGGCGCGCTCCTTCCGTATCTGCTCGTCGGCCCGGCCATCCTGGCCGTCGCCGCGGTCTACGCCTTCCCGCTGGTCAAGACCGTCATCATGTCCTTCCAGGACCTCGGGCGCCGGGAGCTGTGGACCGGCGAGGCGCCGCCCTGGGTGGGCTTCGAGCAGTTCACCAACATCCTCGGCGACGGCGAGTTCTGGTCGGTCACCGGCCGCACGGTCGTCTTCATGGCCGTCTGCGTGGCCGCCACCATGGCGATCGGGCTGCTGCTCGCCCTGCTGATGGCCCGGCTGACCACCTGGGTGCGGCTGGTGCTCACCTTCGCGCTGGTCGCCGCCTGGTCGATGCCGCTGATGGTCGCCGCCTCCATCTTCCGCTGGCTGGCCGACTCCGACTACGGCCTGATCAACACCCTGATCGCCAAGGTGGTCGGCGAGGACTTCCTCGGCCACAACTGGTTCCTCGACCCCAAGCAGGGCTTCGCCATCATCGCCCTGCTGGTCATCTGGGGCGCCATCCCCTTCGTCGTGATCACCCTCTACGCGGCCCTCACCCAGGTGCCCAAGGAGTTGGAGGAGGCCGCCGCCCTGGACGGCGCCGGCGCCGCCAAGGTGTTCCGCTTCGTCACCTGGCCGGTGATCCGGCCCGTCTTCACCATGGTCGCCACCCTCTCGGTGATCTGGGACTTCAACGTCTTCGGCCAGATCTGGCTGCTGCGCGGCAACAAGCCGGAGCCCGACTACGAGACGCTCGGCCTCTACTCCTTCTCCAAGGCCTTCGAGTCCACCTCGTTCAGCCAGGGCAGCGCCATCGCCCTGATCACCGTCGTGCTGCTGTCCGGGGTGGCCGTGTACTACCTGCGTCAGCTGATGAAGACAGGAGAGGTCGAATGAGCACCTCCACCGCACCCTCCTCCACCTCCACCTCAGAGGACCGCCCGCAGCTGCGCCCGGACCGCCGCAAGTCCCGCTGGCACTACGACGTCATCGGCCTGGTCACCGCCGTGGTGATGGCCTTCCCGGTCTACTGGCTGATCATCAGCGCGCTCCGCCCCAACCAGGAGATCCGCTCCTACGACCAGACCCTCTGGCCGTCCTCGATCACCTTCGACAACTTCACCCGTGCCGTGAAGCAGCCGAACTTCGAGACCGCGATCCAGTCCAGCCTGATCGTCTCGGTCACCGCCGTGGTCGGCGGCATGATCATCGCCACCCTGGCCGCGCTCGCCATCGGACGGTTCCGCTTCTACGGGCGCAAGGCCCTGCTGATGGTCCTCATCCTGGTCCAGATGCTGCCGCCCACCGCGATGCTCATCCCGATCTACGCCCAGCTCAACGCCATGGGCGGGCTGGACGAGTACTGGGGCCTGATCGTGGTCTACCTGGTCTCCACCCTGCCGTTCGCGGTGGTGATGATCCGCGGCTTCGTGGTCAACATCCCGGTGGAGCTGGAGGAGTCGGCGATGGTGGACGGCTGTACGCGGATGGGCGCCTTCGTCCGCGTGGTCTTCCCGCTGCTCGCCCCCGGGCTCGCGGCCGCCTCGATCTTCGCCCTGGTCAACGCCTGGAACGAGTACCTGTTCGCGTACATCCTGATCAACGACGACTCCAAGTACACGCTCAACGTGTGGCTGATGACCTTCACCACCGAGCGCGGTACCGACTACGGGGCCCTGATGGCCGCCTCCACCATGATCGCGCTCCCCGTGGTCGTGTTCTTCATGATCATCCAGAAGAAGATGGCCGCCGGACTCACCTCCGGCGCCGTGAAGGGATGACGCCCCAGTGACCACCCTCGTTCAGGGCACCACCACCGACGACACCCTCACCCGGGACGCCCTCACCGTCCTCCAGCCCGGCTTCGACGGCATCGACGCGCCGCCCGACTGGGTGCTGCGCCGGATCGGCGAGGGCCTGGCCGCCGTGGCCCTGTTCGGCCGCAACATCGCCTCCGCCGAGCAGGTGACCGCCCTCACCTCCCGGCTGCGCGCCGAGAACCCGGACATCCTGGTCGCCATCGACGAGGAGGGCGGCGACGTCACCCGGCTGGAGGTCCGCACCGGCTCCTCCTTCCCCGGCAACCTCGCCCTCGGCGCCGTGGACGACACCGCGCTGACCCGCGAGGTGGCGTACGCGCTGGGCGGCCGGCTCGCCGCCTGCGGCGTGGACTTCAACTGGGCGCCCTCCGCCGACGTCAACTCCGACCCGGACAACCCGGTGATCGGCGTCCGCTCCTTCGGCGCCGACCCCGCGCTGGTGGCCCGGCACACCGTCGCGTACGTCGAGGGCATGCAGGCCGCCGGGGTGGCCACCTGCACCAAGCACTTCCCCGGCCACGGCGACACCAACGTGGACAGCCACCACGCCATGCCCCGGATCGACGCCGACCTGGCCACCCTGCGCTCCCGGGAACTCACCCCGTTCAAGGCGGCCATCGCGGCCGGTTCCAAGGCGGTGATGAGCGCCCATATCGTGCTCCCCGCCCTGGACCCGGAGCGCCCGGCCACCCTCAGCCCCCGCATCCTCACCGGACTGCTCCGCGAGGAACTGGGCTATGACGGTCTGATCGTCACCGACGGCATGGATATGCAGGCCATCTCCGCCGTCTACGGAATCGAGCGCGGCGCCGTCCTCGCGCTGGCAGCCGGCGCCGACGCCCTGTGCGTCGGCGGCGGACCCTCCGACGAGGGCACCGTGCTGCGGCTGCGCGACGCCCTGGTCGCCGCGGTACGCGCCGGAGAGCTGCCCGAGAAGCGGCTCGCCGACGCGGCGGCGCGGGTCCGCGCACTCGCCTCCTGGACCCGGTCGCACCGGGCCACCGGAGGCGCCTCTACGGAGTCGGGCGCGGCTTCCGTGCCGGGGACCGCCCCGGCACGGACCGCAGGAGGGGTCGCGCCCGGCTCGACCACCACCCCGGGGATCGGCACCCCGGAGACCGGCACCCCCGGGACCGGCACCCCGGAAATCGGCCTGGTCGCGGCCCGCCGCGCGCTCGCCGTCACCGGCACCGCGCCCGCGCCCACCGGCCCGGTCCATGTCGCCGCCTTCACCCCGGAGGCGAACATCGCGGTCGGCGACGAGACCCCCTGGGGCCTCGGCCCGGAGCTGGCCCGGCTGGTGCCCGGCACCTCCACCGCCCCGTACGGGCCGGACACGGCGGCCGGGCAGGTGCTCGCCGACGCGGGGGAGCGGCGGATCGTCGCGGTGGTCCGCGACGCCCACCGCCACCGCTGGATGACCACGGCCCTGGACACCCTGCTGGCCGCCCGCCCGGACACGGTGGTGGTCGAGATGGGCCTCAACCAGGCTCCGCCGCGCGGTGCGCTGCACATCGCCACCTACGGCGCCGCCCGGGTCTGCGGCCTGGCCGCCGCGGAGGTGGTCGCCCGCGGCGTCTGACGCCTCCGGGTCGCGCCGCCGAGGCGCCGCACAGCCGAGAGGGCCGGGATCCCGTGGGGGGAGCCCGGCCCTCTCTCGTACCCTCGGTAGGTCTCAGATCCCCTGCCACGCGGGCTTGTTGGCATAGGTGTGTCGGAAGTAGCCGGCCAGCTTCAGCCGGGAGGCGGCGGCCTCGTCCACCACCACGGTGGCGTGCGGGTGCAGCTGGAGCGCGGAGGCCGGTACGACGGCGGCCACCGGGCCCTCCACGGTCTGCGCCACCGCCTCCGCCTTGCCCTCGCCGGTGGCCAGCAGCACCAGATGGCGGGCCTCCAGGATGGTGCCGATGCCCTGGGTGATCACATGGTGCGGCACCTGCTGGATGTCGCCGTCGAAGAAGCGGGCGTTGTCCACCCGGGTCTGCTCGGTCAGCGTCTTGATCCGGGTCCGCGAGGCCAGCGAGGAGCACGGCTCGTTGAACCCGATGTGCCCGTCGGTCCCGATGCCGAGTATCTGGAGGTCCACCCCGCCCGCCTCGGCCAGGGCCCGGTCGTACGCCACACAGGCGGCCTGCACGTCATCCGCCGACCCGTCCGGCCCCATGAAGGCCCCTTCACCCAGTCCCAGCGGCTCCACCACCTGGCGCAGCACGGTGGAGCGGTAGGACTCCGGGTGCCCGGCGGGCAGCCCCACGTACTCGTCGAGCTGGGCGATCCGGGCCCGCGAGGCGTCCACCGCGCCGGCCCGCACCTTGGCGGTCAGCGCGTCGTAGATGGGCAGCGGGGTGGAGCCGGTGGCCACCCCGAGCAGCGCGTCGGGCTTGCGGCGCAGCAGGGCGGCGATGCCCTCGGCGATGATCTCGCCGCCTGCCGGGGCGTCGGGGACGATGACAACTTCCACGGTGGGCCTGCCGATCAGCTGGATGGTATGTGGTATAGACCAATCTAGCAGAGGCGCCTCCCTGCCTGGGGGCCCTTCGTGGCCCCGATGGGCGGGGCGCCCGTGCCCCTGACTGGCGGGGTACCAGCCCCCCGCTCGACTAATCCCCATGGTCGCCCCGGGCTGCCCAGGCGCCGGTGGGTCACTTCGGCGGGGTGCCCCCGGAAAAGACAACGGGCCGCGGCGCCGTCGGCGGGACCCTCAGCCCGCCGGGGCACCGCAGCCCGGAGTTCCCGGCCCGGCGGGGTGTGCGGTCCCACGGGCCTGGAGAGGTCTCGGCGCAGTCAGGGCAGAGAGCGCCGGGACCCCGTCCACCCTCCTGTGCGGGGAGGGTGGAAGTCGGTTGTACCGCCATTGTGGACTAGACCATTCGGGCTGTCCATCCTGCGGGCGGCAGCCTCCATCCTCCACCACGGCCCGGGTAAACACCAGGTTCACGAACGACCCCGGATCGGGGAACCCGCCGGGTCCGGCAGGGTGGGGGCGAGGTTCACCCGCACGGGTACGCTCGCTCCCGTGCCCTCCATGAACGACCTCGTCCGCCAGCACACCGCCCTCAACGACTCCGACCTGGAGTGGCTGCATCTGCTGGTGTCGGAGTGGCAGCTGCTCTCCGACCTCTCCTTCGCCGATCTGGTGCTCTGGGTGCCCACCCGGGACGGCACCCGGTATGTCTCGGTCGCCCAGATGCGGCCGAACACCGGGCCGACCTCGTACCAGGACGACATGGTCGGCCATCTGGTGCCGCGCGGCCGGCGGCCGCTGCTGGACGCGGCGCTGGACGAGGGGCGGATCGTGCGCGAGGGCGATCCGGAGTGGCGGGAGGAGGTCCCGGTCCGGGTGGAGTCCATCCCCGTACGCCGGGAGGGCCGGGTACTCGGAGTGATCGCCCGGAACACCAACCTGCTCACCGTGCGCACCCCCAGCCGGCTGGAGCTCACCTACCTCCAGTCGGCCTCCGACCTGGCGCAGATGATCGCCGCCGGGACCTTCCCGTTCCCCGGGCAGCAGGTGGACATGGACGCCTCCCCGCGTGCCGGGGACGGGCTGCTGCGGCTGGACGCGGACGGGGTGGTCCAGTACGCCTCGCCCAACGCCCTCTCCGCGTACCACCGCCTCGGTCTCGCCGCCGATCTGGTCGGCCAGCACCTGGGGCAGATCACCGCCGAGCTGGCGCCCTCCCGGGGCCCGGTGGACGAGGCGCTGGTCAAGCTGGCCAGCGGTTACGCGCCCCGGGAGACCGAGGTGGAGGGCAACGGCGGGGTGATCCAGCTGCGGGCCATCCCCCTCAAGCCCAAGGGGAACCGCATCGGCTCACTGGTGCTGCTGCGCGATGTGACGGAACTGCGTCGGCGTGAGCGCGAGTTGATCACCAAGGACGCCACCATCCGGGAGATCCACCACCGGGTGAAGAACAACCTCCAGACGGTGGCGGCGCTGCTGCGGCTCCAGTCCCGGCGGATGGACTCCGACCAGGGCCGGGAGGCGCTGGACGAGGCGGTGCGGCGGGTCGGCTCGATCGCCATCGTGCACGAGACGCTGTCGCAGAACCTCGACGAGCGGGTGGAGTTCGACGAGATCGCGGACCGGGTGATCGCGATGGTCGCGGAGATCTCACCCGGAAAGGTCAGCTGCCGGCGCACCGGCCGGTTCGGCATCCTGGACGCGGAGGTCGCCACTCCGCTGTCGATGGTGCTCACCGAGGTGCTGCAGAACGCCCTGGAGCACGCGTTCGCCCCGGGGGAGCAGGGCACCGTGGAGGTCTCGGCGGTACGCGGTGACACCCGCGCTGCCGGCGCGCGGCTGCTGATCACCGTCCAGGACGACGGCCGTGGACTGCCCGAGGGCTTCGACGCCCAGCGCGCCGGGAACCTGGGGTTGCAGATCGTACGGACGTTGGTGGAGGGGGAGTTGGGCGGCACCTTCGATATGCGCCCGGCCCCGGAGCGCGGCACGAGGGTCGTCCTCGACGTCCCCGTCCGCCCCCAGAAGTAATCCCGGAAGTAGTCCCGGGCGCCCGAACGAGCAGCGAGCCCCGGCCGTCTCAGGCGGCCGGGGCTCGAATGCTGTTGGGGTACTGCGGTGTTACTGCTGCGCGCTGCGGCTCGAAAGGGGCGGGTGTTGCCTACGCGCTGTAGGCGCCGCCCGGAGGCCGGGAGCGGTGGCGTCGGTCAGGCGCTGGCGTTGCGCGCCCGGTTGCGGGCGGCACGGCGCTTCATGGCGCGGCGCTCGTCCTCGCTGAGGCCACCCCAGACGCCGGAGTCCTGGCCGGACTCAAGCGCCCACTGCAGGCACTGCTCCATGACGGGGCAACGCCGGCAGACAGCCTTGGCTTCCTCGATCTGCAGCAGCGCGGGACCGGTGTTGCCGATGGGGAAGAACAGCTCGGGGTCTTCCTCACGACACACGGCGTTGTGACGCCAGTCCATGGCTGCTACCTCTCCTTGGTGTTACTGAGGATGTGCTTGTGAATGTGAACGCTTTCACGAATCCCCCGACAACGGAAGGGCCGACGGTTGAAGGAACCGTGGAGGTCCTGAGTTCGAGGAGGGATTCTGGCTCTCAGCGGAGGCCGGTCCTGCGGGCCGTCCCGAGCGCCACGTAGAGATTCCCAAACCTCAGAGGCGGATACAACCCCCTCCGAAAGATTTTTTTTGATTCCTCGGTGTCGGGTGGGTCACAGACGTACTTCTATGGGGTGGACCCTGGTCCGTACGTTCGAGATAAAGGGCCAAGGGCCCTTCCACTCACACAATCACACGCAGTGCACGGCGAACGCCTGTGAACGTCACGCTGGTACGCACGCCGAGGTGGTCTCCGTCCATCTGGAAGGGGATCGGGACCTTCGAATGCAAGGTGAAGTCGGTCAGGTCGGGGAAGGCCAGGGCGTGCCTTCCCTGCGGCCCGCGCTCGGGGGTGGAGGTGAGCAGCTGGGTCGCGTAACGGGCGACGGCGGGGGTGGAGAGCCGGTCCAGTCCGAGCACGTCGAGCGCGGTGTCGAAGGACGCGGTGGGGGACGCGTACACCGGGCGGTTGCCCAGATAGGTCCACGGGGAGGTGTTGCAGACTATCGACAGCGCCAGGCCCTCGACCGGTTCGTGCCCGGGGCGCTCCAGTGAGATGGTGCCGTGCCGGCGGCGCGGTTCGCCGAGGAACTGGCGTACGGCCTGCCGGATGTAGAGGGAGTGGGTGGAGCGCCGGCCGCGTTCGCGCTGCTGCTCGACCCGGCCGATCACCCCGGCGTCGAAGCCGAAGCCGGCGCAGAAGGTGAACCAGCGCGCGGGTACCGACTCGTCCTCGGTGTCCGGCGTCCCCGAGGCCAGGCCCAGCCCGACCGTGCGGTCCCGCCGCTCGTTCAGCGCGTCCAGGATGGCGCCGGTCGCCTCCACCGGATCGTTGGGCAGGCCCAGGGCGCGGGCGAAGACATTGGTGGAGCCGCCGGGCACCACCGCGAGGTGCGGGAGCCGGTCCGGGTCGGGGCCGTGGTGCAGCAGACCGTTGACCACCTCGTTGACGGTGCCGTCGCCGCCGAGCGCCACGACCAGGTCGACGTCCCCGGACTCGGCGGCCCGCCGGGCCAGGTCGCGGGCGTGCCCCCGGTGCTCGGTGGACACCGCCTCCAGCTTCATCTCGCTGGCCAGTGCGTGGATCAGTACGTCACGGGTGCGGGCACTGGTGGTGGTGGCTGCCGGGTTGACCACGAGAAGTGCGCGCATGCCCGCCAGGTTACCTACCGTGCGGTACCGAAACCCAGGCGCGCCCGGCCGGGCCCCCGGCGGCCCCCTCGGACCGTCCCGAGGCCTCGGCCTCCCGGCCGCTACGCTCTAGGGGTGAGCAGTGCCAAGCAGACCCCCGACCGCACCCCCGCCGACGCGGACACCCCGGCCGACCCGGCCGACGGTGCCGCACCCGGGCGCACCGCCCGGGTGACCGGTGCCGCGGCCATCGCCGCCGCCGAGGCGCTGGCCCTCTTCGCCGGCGGGGTGTACGTGCTGGTGGGCAGCGTGACCGGGCACCCCGACAAGATGACGCAGGCGGTGACCGGCGGGGCCACCCTGATCGTCCTCGGGCTCATCCCGCTGATCGCCGCGCGCGGGCTGCTGCGCTGCCGCAGCTGGAGCCGGGGCCCGGCGGTGATCACCCAGCTGATGGCGCTGCCGGTGGCCTGGACGCTGCTCCAGGAGGACAGCGCCGCCATCCCGGCCGGGATCCTGCTGGGGGCCCTCGCGATCACCGGGCTGGTGCTGCTCTTCCACCCGACGACCACCCGGGCCCTGAACATCCGCGCCCGCGCCTGAGAGCGGCCTATTCCTCGACCAGCAGCCGTTCCCGCAGCTGGGCCAGGGTGCGGGCGAGCAGCCGGGAGACGTGCATCTGCGAGATGCCGACCTCCTGCGCGATCTGCGACTGGGTCATGTTCCCGAAGAACCGCAGCAGCAGGATCCGCTTCTCCCGCGGCGGCAGCCCCTCCAGCAGCGGCTTGAGCGACTCGCGGTACTCGACGCCCTCCAGCGCCTCGTCCTCCGCGCCCAGGGTGTCCGCCACCGCCGGCGACTCGTCGTCGGTGTCCGGGACGTCCAGCGAGAGCGTCGAGTACGCGTTGGCGGACTCCAGCCCCTCCAGGACCTCCTCCTCCGAGATGCCGAGCCGCTCGGCCAGCTCGTGCACGGTGGGGGAGCGGCCGTGCAGCTGGGACAGCTCGGCGGTGGCCGTGGTCAGCGACAGCCGCAGCTCCTGGAGCCGGCGCGGCACCCGTACCGCCCAGCCCTTGTCCCGGAAGTGCCGCTTGATCTCGCCGACCACGGTCGGGGTGGCGTAGGTGGAGAACTCCACGCCCCGGTCCGGGTCGAACCGGTCGACCGACTTGATCAGTCCGATGGTGGCGACCTGGGTCAGGTCGTCCAGCGGCTCCCCTCGGTTGCGGAAGCGCCGGGCCAGGTGCTCCACCAGCGGCAGATGCATCCGCACCAGCTGGTTGCGCAGCTCGGCCCGGGCCGGGGAGCCGTCCGGCAGCTCCCGCAGCCGCAGGAACAGGTCCCGCGCCCCGCCGCGGTCCGCGGCCTGGCGGTCCTGCCCCTCGGCCCGGCCGCGACGCTGCTGCTGCCGCTCGTCCGCCTGCTCGCTCATCGGCTCCGCCCTCCCCCGCCGGCCCGTCCGGGAGGCGCCCCCCGGACGCGCCGGCACGGGCGCGTCGTCGAGGCCGTCCACCGGGTGCGGCCGTGCCTGCTGTTCCGGGATGCCCTCCGGCGAGCTCAGCGCCCGGGGGCCGCGCTCCTCGCGCTCCTCGTCTCGCACCGGACCGTCCCCGTTCCTCACGCCGGCCCGGGACCCGCGCCGCGCTGTTTGTACAGGCTGATGGAGACCGTCCGGTCGTCGGCGACGGACGAGTCGACCTTGCCGGCCAGCGCGGAGAGCACCGTCCAGGCGAAGGTGTCGCGCTCCGGTGCCCGGCCGTCGGTCGTCGGCGCCGAGACGGTCACGTCGAGCGCGTCGTCGACGAGACGGAAGACGCAGCTGAGGACCGAGCCGGGCACGGCCTGCTGGAGCAGGATCGCGCACGCCTCGTCCACCGCGATGCGCAGGTCCTCGATCTCGTCGAGAGTGAAGTCCAACCGGGCCGCCAGTCCGGCCGTGGCCGTACGCAGCACGGACAGGTAGGCACCCGCAGCGGGCAGCCGGACTTCCACGAAGTCCTGGGTCCCGGGCTCGCCTGCGATCTGGGACACCCTCACCTCCAAGGTGGCACAAGCTCTCTCAAGGCCCCGGGGGAAGGCAACCCGCCGGGAACCGGTGCGGTAACGCGGATACAGCGGATGCATATGACCCACTGACCCGCGTGACGCTATCGCGATCCATGGTGCCGTGTCGCCAGAGCCCCCATCCTGGCCCTTGTCACTCATGGTAAGCATATGAGTACGCTCTGTGGCTAGGGGTCCGGGGGCACCAATCGCGAGAATCCGGCGGAGGGTTGACGTACCCAGGCGCCGCGCCCTCGAACCGCGGCGGTGCCGAACCGTGACGCCGCGGGCACCGCCCGTCCCACCGGAACCGGAACGCGTACCGGCTCCCGGTGGGTTCCCGATCAGACCAGGGAGCCGTCCTCGAAACACCAGCGCCAGTCCTCGCCCGGCTCGAAGGTGCGCATCACCGGATGGCCGGTCTGCTCGAAGTGGGCCGTGGCGTGCCGGCCGGCCGAGGAGTCGCAGCAGCCGACATGCCCGCAGGCCAGGCACTTGCGCAGCTGCACCGGGTGCGTCCCGGCCGCCAGGCACTCGGGGCAGGTGTCGGTCAGCGGCGCCGGCTCGGGGCGCGGCAGTTCCGTCACATGCGGACACTCGATCATGATGGCCAGGTTACGACGGTCGCGGCCGTGAGGCCACGGCGGCGGCCGGGCCAGGCCGCCGGGGCCGCGGCGCCGGCCGGGAGAGCGGGGAGGAACCCATGGACGTACTGCCCCTGGTGGCGCTGATCGCGGTCAGCGCCGCCCTCGCCGGGGCGGCCCGCCGCACGCCCGTCCCGGCGCCGCTGCTGCTGGTCGCGGTCGGCCTCGGCGTCTCCTACCTCCCCGGGGTGCCGGACTACACCCTGGACCCGCACATCGTGCTGCCCCTGCTGCTCCCGCCGCTGCTGCACACCGCCGCGCTGGACTCCTCGTACCTGGACCTGCGGGCCAACATCCGCCCCGTCGCGCTGCTCTCGGTCGGCTACGTCCTCTTCGCCACCGTCGCCGTCGGCTACCTGGCCTATCTGGTGGTGCCCGACCTCCCGCTGACCGCCGCGCTGGTGCTGGGCGCGGTGGTGGCCCCGCCGGACGCGGTCGCGGCCACCGCGATCGCCCGGCGGCTGGGACTGCCCGGCCGGATCACCACCATCCTTCAGGGCGAGTCCCTGGTGAACGACGCCACCGCGATCACCGCGTACAAGGTGGCGCTGGCCGCGGCGGTGGGGGAGGGGGTCAGCTGGGCGGGCGGGATCGCCGAGTTCGCCGTGGCCGCGCTGGGCGGGGTGGCGGTGGGCCTGGTGCTGATGGTGCCGATCCACTGGCTGCGCCGGCGGCTGCGCGACCCGCTGCTGAAGAACACCGTCTCGCTGCTGATCCCGTTCGTCGCCTACGCGGTCGCCGAGCGGGTGCACGCCTCCGGGGTGCTCGCCGTGGTGGTGGTCGCCCTCTACCTGGGCCACCGCTCCTGGCAGGTGGACTTCGCCACCCGGCTCCAGGAGGACGCGGTGTGGAAGGTGGTCGCCTTCGTGCTGGAGTCCTCCGTCTTCGCGCTGATCGGCCTCCAGCTCGCCTATGTGGTGCGGGGGCTGGGGGAGTACGGGATCGGGGAGGCCGCCTGGTACGCGGTGGCCGTCTTCCTGGCGGTGGTGGTGGCCCGGTTCGTCTGGGTCTTCCCCGTCACGTACCTCATCCGGCTGGTGTCCCCCGCCCTCCGCGGCCGCCGCTCGCAACTGCCCTGGACCTCCCCGATCGTGATCGGCTGGGCCGGGATGCGGGGCGTGGTGTCGCTGGCGATCGCCTTCTCCATCCCGGTCGCCACCGACGGGGAGCCGTTCCCGGCCCGCAACCTGGTGCTCTTCCTGACCTTCACCACGGTCATCGGGACCCTGGTGGTGCAGGGGCTCACCCTGCCGCCGCTGATCCGGGTGCTGAAGCTGCCGGGGCGGGACGCGCAGGCCGAGACCCTCGCCGAGGCGCAGGCCCAGAGCGAGGCGTCCACCGCCTCCCTGCAGCGGCTGGACGAGCTCCTCGCCGACGAGCGCAACACCCTGCCCGAGCCGCTCGCCCAGCGGCTGCGCGCGGTCCTGGAGCGCCGCCGCAACGCGGTCTGGGAACGGCTCGGCGCGGTCAACGAGATCACCGGGGAGTCCGCGGACGACACCTACCGCCGGCTGGCCCGCGAGGTGATCGACGCCGAGCGCGAGGTCTTCGTACGGCTGCGCGACGAACGCCGCATCGACGACGAGATGATGCGCACCCTGCTGCGCCGCCTCGACCTGGAGGAGGCCGCGGCCTACCGGGAAGCGGGCGGCACGGCCTGAGCCGCCGGCCCCGTCGGCCGGGTCATCCGGAGCCGTGGGGCGCCGAGGGGTCGCCCGGGCTTCCGTCGCCGCCCGGGTCGCCCGGCCCGGGGGTGCCGGTGATGACGGCGGCGAGGGTGGTTCCGGGTGGGAAGGCGCCCTCTTCGGTGAGGGTGGTGAGCCCGTGCAGCATTTTGGCCACATACAGCCGTTCCACCGCGAGCCCGTGGCGGGCGCCGAAGTCCTCGGCGAAGGCGTGCAGGGCGGGGGAGGTGCGGGCGTAGCCGCCGCCGTGGAAGCGCTCGTCCAGGCTCCAGTCGCCCACCGGGCCGCCGTACGCCGAGGTCTGGAGCGCGCGTATCCCATCGCCCAGGAAGCCGCCGCGCAGCACCGGTATGCCGAGGGCCCGCTGGTCCGGGCCCAGGCCGGCGGCCAGTCCGGCGAGGGTGCCGCCGGTGCCGCAGGCCACCGCGACCACGTCGGCCCGGCCGTGCAGCTCCCGGCCCAGCTCGGCGCAGCCGCGTACGGCCAGGGCGTTGCTGCCGCCCTCGGGCACCACGGTGCTGCCCTCGGGCGCCCGGTCCAGCAGCCCCGCCAGCACGTCCGGGTCGTCCTTGGCGCGGTAGGTGGCGCGGTCCACGAAGAGCAGCCGCATCCCGTCGGCGGCGCACCGGGCCAGCGACGGGTTGAGCGGCCGGCCGGCGAGCTCGTCGCCACGCACCACCCCGGTGGTGGGGAAGCCGAGCAGCCGGCCGGCCGCCGCCACCGCCCGCAGGTGGTTGGAGTAGGCGCCGCCGAAGGTGAGCACCGGCCGCCCGGCCGCGGCGGCCAGATTGGGCGCCAGTTTGCGCCACTTGTTGCCGGGCAGCGCGGGGTGGATCAGATCGTCCCGCTTCAGCAGCAGCCGCACCCCCCGCCGCGCGAACCGCTCGTCCGCCACCTCGTCGAGCGGCGAGGGCAGACGGGGGTGGAGGGGCGGGGGCGTGTTCACCCGGCCATTGTCCCGCGAGGACGGCCGTCGGCCCGCGAGCACGGGCACTGTCCCGCGAGGACGGCCGTCGGCCCGCGGTCACGGGCGCTGTCCCGCGAGGACGGCCGTCGGTCCGCGGCCACGGGCGCTGTCCCGCGTGGACGGCTGTGGGCCCGCGGGCACGTCGGCCCGCGGGGCGGGATCGGCTCAGCCCAGGCGGCGGCCGACGCGGGTGCGCATGGTGTTCATCGAGAAGCCGCGCGGGTCGATCTTCCCCGGCTGCCACTCCAGGTGGCCGATCACGGAGCGCTCGTTCCAGCCGTGCCAGCGGCAGATCGCGGCGGACGCCTTCTCGATGGCCAGCAGCTGGGCCTCGGGCCAGGGGTCCTGGCCGTCGCCGAGGTTCTCGCACTCGAAGCCGTAGAAGTGCCGGTTCCCGTCGGTGTTGGACTCGTTGTCCGGCGGCAGGGCGGTCTCCGCGATGACGGCCCGCAGCACGTCGTCGTCGCCCAGCCCGGCGTGGTTGGCGCGGCCGTAGCCGACCAGATGGACCCGGCCGTCCTTGGTGATCACCCCGTGGCAGAGCGGCCCGGGCAGGCCCGCGTAGCCGTCCCGGCAGATCCGCACGGTGGCGTCGGCGCCCTTGGTGACGGTGTGGTGGATCATCACCCCGTGCACCGGGCCCCAGGGGCCCTTGTGGTTGCGGTTGTGGGTGCGCCATGAGCCGACCTGGACGACGGTCAGCCCTTCGTCGCGCAGGATGTCGAGGAACGAACTCGCGGACATGGGTGTGGCCATGACCGCCTCCTTACATAGGACTGTCGGCCGCCGGGGCGAGGACGCGACCGGACGCGGCGGTCCGGCGGATGCGTGGGGGGCGCCCGGGGGCGGCCGTTGGGAGCGGGTCGGAGGGTGGTACGTACGGCGGCCGGCGATGTCTCGACGGCCGGCGGCCCCGGGGGATCGCGGGGGCACCGGATCGCGGAGTCGCGGGGATTCGGCGGAAGCACCGCTACCGGATTCCGGCTGGTACCGGTTCCCTACCCGCTCGGGCACCCTCCGTCCCCATTCATGTGCGTTGCGTTGACCGCACCGTGCGTTTTCGGCCACCCCGCCCCAACGGGGCCGGACGGGTGGAAACACGCGGTATTGCCCCGCCGGTTCCTGTTTCAGTCCCACTCCTTCGTGTAATGGCGCCGTCACGCATCGCGCTGACAGGCTCGTTGCCGCAGGCCGCCCGGTGATCACCCCGGGCGGTCCGCGCTGGGCGGTGCCCAGCCATCAGTGGTCATGTGGATCGATGTGTGCGAGGGGAACAGTCCATGACGGTTGGTTCGGTTGGTTCGGTCGACTCGGCCGGTTCGGTCGGCGGCGAGACCGGCTCCGAGCGGGGAGCCGCACAGCAGAGTCTCGGTACGGCCGCGGCCAGGAACCTGGCGACCACCACCAAGTCCGTACCGCAGATGCAGGAGATCACCTCCCGCTGGCTGCTGAAGATGCTCCCCTGGGTGCAGGTGCAGGGCGGCGCGTACCGGGTGAACCGGCGGCTCACCTACGCGGTCGGCGACGGGCGGGTCACCTTCGTGCAGACCGGGGACCGGGTCGCGGTCATCCCCGCCGAACTGCGCGAACTGCCCGCCCTGCGGGAGTACGCGGACGAGGCGGCGCTGGAGGAGCTGGCGCAGCGCTGCACCCAGCGGGAGTTCGCGCCCGGTGACGTCATCGCCGAGGAGGGCGCGGACAACGACCGGCTCTATCTGCTCGCGCATGGCAAGGTGGAGCGGATCGGCACCGGCCCGTACGGGGACGAGGCCGTGCTCGAAGTCCTGGCCGACGGGGCCTACTTCGGCGACGCCGCGCTGACCGAGGCGGACGCCGGCTGGGACGCCACCGTCCGGGCGGCGACCCGGTGCACCGTCCTCCAGCTCACCCGCGCCGACGTGCGCAACCTCGCCGACCGCGCCGAGTCGCTGGCCGGCCATCTGGACCGGGTGGCGGCCCTGCCCCGGCAGCGCACCAACAAGCACGGCGAGAAGGCCATCGAGCTGTCCGCCGGGCATGTCGGCGAGGCGGTCATCCCGCACACCTACGTCGACTACGAGGCCGCCCCGCGCGAGTACGAACTGAGCGTCGCGCAGACCGTGCTGAAGGTGCACAGCCGGGTCGCCGACCTCTACAACCACCCGATGAACCAGACCGAGCAGCAGTTGCGGCTCACGGTGGAGGCGCTGCGGGAGCGCCAGGAGCACGAGCTGATCAACAACCCGCGGTTCGGGCTGCTCGCCAACTGCGACTACGGGCAGCGGCTCCAGCCGCACGACGGGGCGCCGAGCCCGGACGACCTGGACGAACTGCTCTCCCGGCGGCGCGGCAACAAGCTCTTCCTGGCCCACCCCAAGGCGATCGCCGCCTTCGGCCGCGAGTGCAACCGCCGCGGGCTGGTGCCGGAGTCGATCGACGTCGGCGGGCACCGCATCCCCACCTGGCGGGGCGTGCCGATCTTCCCCTGCAACAAGATCCCGGTCTCCGACGCCCGCACCACCTCGATCATCTGCATGCGTACCGGTGAGGACGAGCAGGGCGTGGTCGGGCTGCACCAGACCGGCATCCCGGACGAGATCGAGCCCAGCCTCTCGGTCCGCTTCATGGGCATCGACGAGCAGGCGATCATCTCCTATCTCGTCACCGCCTACTACTCCGCGGCCATCCTCGTCCCGGACGCGCTCGGCATCCTGGAGAACGTCGAGGTCAGCCGCTGGCAGTAGCCGGCCGACCGGGGGCCGGCGCCACCAGCCGCGGCGCCGCCCTCGGTCCCGTACCGCACCTCCCGACGCAAGGGAGAGGCCAGGTGAACGGAGAGACCATGACCATGACCACCGACCGGAACACCGCGACCGGGGGTGACCGGGACACCGCGACCGAGGGCGACCGGAGCGCCGCGGCGTTCCTCGACCGCGCACGCGGCGCGGTGCACCCCGAACTACGGGCCGCCGTGGAGTCGTTGCCGCCCCCGGTGCGCAGAATCGCGCTGTACCACTTCGGCTGGACCCGGCCCGACGGCAGCCCGGTCGCCGGGCCGCCGGGCGGCAAGGCCATCCGCCCCGCCCTGGTCCTCGCCGCCGCGCGGGCGCTCGGCGGGGACCCCGCCTCCGCCGTACGGGCCGCCGCCGCGGTCGAGTTGGCGCACAACTTCACGCTTCTCCACGACGACATCGTGGACCAGGACTCCACCCGCCGCGGCCGGGCCACCGCCTGGGCGGTCTTCGGGATACCGGACGCCCTGATCGCCGGTGACGCCATGCTGGCCCTGGCGCTGCGGATGCTCGCCGAGGACCCGCACCCGGCCTCCGCCGAGGCCTCGGCCCGGCTGGCCGCCTGTGTCATCGAGCTCTGCGCGGGCCAGCAGACCGACTGCGCCTTCGAGGAGCGCGGCCCCGACGAGGTCTCCCTGGACGAGTGCCTGGCCATGGCGACCGCCAAGACCGGGGCGCTGCTGGGCTGCGCCTGCGCGCTCGGCGCCCTGTACGCGGGCGCCGGTGAGGCGGATGTGGCGGCGATGGACGCCTTCGGCCGGGAGGCGGGGCTGGCCTTCCAGCTCATCGACGACCTGATCGGCATCTGGGGCGACCCGGCGCGCACCGGGAAGCCCGCCGGGGCGGACCTGGCCGCGCGCAAGAAGTCCCTGCCGGTGGTCGCCGCGCTCCGGTCCAGGACCCCGGCCGGCCGGGAGCTCGCGGAGCTGTACGCCGGTGCGCCGCTGGACGCCGCCGGGGTGTTGCGGGCCGCCGACGCGGTCGAACGGGCCGGCGGCCGGGACTGGGCGCAGGCGGAGGCGGCGGACCGGATGGCGCTCGCCGTCCAGCAGCTCTCCGGGGCCGTACCGGAGCTGGCCGCGGCGGGGGACCTGCTGGCGCTGGCCGAGTTCGTCACCCGGCGCTCGTGCTGAGCCCAGGGGCCTCCGGATCGGTACCGGGTCGAAAACCCTTTCGCTATGCACTTCAGCTGAAGTAGTGTGGGCGAAGTGGTCATGGACCACCCCGACCGCCTGGAGGCCCTGTGCGCAAGCTCGTCTACCTCATCGCCTGCTCGATCGACGGTTTCATCGGGGACCCGGGCGGCGACGCCTCCTCCATGTACGGCTATGCGGAGGGCGAGTACCGGACCTGGTTGCTGGACGAGTACCCGGAGACCTTCCCGGCCCCGTACCTCGCCTCACTGGGGATGGCGGACGTGCCGCCCAAGCGGTTCGACACCGTCATCATGGGCCGCGCCACCTACCAGATCGGCCTGGACGCCGGGCTGCCCAGCACCTACGGCTCGCTCCGCGAGATCGTCGCCTCCCGCGGCCTCACCGAGTCCCCGCACCCGAACGTGGAGCTGGTCCGCGAGGACCTGCCGGCCCGGGTCCGCGAACTGAAGGCGGAAGACGGCCCGTTGGACATCTGGCTCTGCGGCGGCGCCGAGATCGCCGGTGTCCTGCGGGAGGAGATCGACGAGATCGTCGTCAAGACCTATCCCCAGGTCTACGGCTCCGGGATGCCGATGTTCGGCGCCGGCTTCGCGGTGAGCGACTTCGCCCTGGAGGACGTCCACACCTTCCCCAACGGCGTGCTGGTGCGCCGCTACGTGCGCCAGCGCTAGCCCCCGCCCGGACAAGAGGGCCAAGACCGGCCCAAGTCCGGCGCGATGGGCCTCCGGCCGCACGCCGGAGGCCGCCGTACCGCTACAGTCCGCGCCATGTCATCGGAGTCGACGGAAGTCTGGACCGGCTGGTACCGGGACCGCCGCGGCGCGGAAGCGATCGCGATCACGGCGGACGGCGGGCGGCGCATCGCCATCCGCATCAGGGGCGTGGAGTACACGGGCACCCGGCTGGAGGCGCTCACCGCGGACGAGGAGAACGGCGGACTGCCGCTGTCCGGCTGCGTGCTGGAGTGGGACCTGCCCATGCCGGTGGTCCTCGCCGACGGCTCCGTCCAACCCGCCACCCTCAGCTGCCTGCTGGCTCTCGGCGAGGCCCTGTCCGACGGCTCTCCCGAGCGGGTGGACCTCCAACTGACCCTGCACTGGGGCGGCGCCGCCTACGAGTCCGGCCTCTGGGGCGGGGACTTCGAGCAGGCCCTGGGCCGGGTGCGCCGCCAACTGCCGCCCGGCACCCGCTTCGAGCGCACGGGCGCCCCCGTCGAGGCGGCCGTCTGACCCCCGTACCGGGAACACCTCCGTACCGGGAACACCTCCGTACCGGGCGGATCTCGCCCCGGAGGCACACGCACCGGAGCACCGGAGCCGCGAGGGCTCCGGTGCTCCGGGGGCTTACGTCGGGGGTCAGCCGACCTTGGCCGCCGACGCCAGGCCGTTGGCCCACAGCTGGTTCACCCGGGCGCGCTCGCGGGAGTCCGGCACCGCGTTGGTGCAGGAGGTGCCGGGGCCGCCGCCGGACATCAGCTGGCTGCACGGACCCGAGTAGGTGTCCGGCAGGCCGAGCACATGGCCGGTCTCGTGGGCGGTGACCCGGTTGGAGTTGTACTGCTGGTTCTGCCGGTAGTCCAGGAAGATGTAGCCCCGCCCGTGGCCGTCGGTCGACGCGTACGAGCCGCGCGAATCGTTGCCCTCGTAGTAGCGGAAGTCCGGGCTGGAGCTGGTCTCCTGGAGCTGGACGTTGCTGACCGAGCTGTTCCAGATGCGGGTGGAGTTGGCTATCTGGCTGCGGAAGCTCGGGGCGTTGGACACCGAGTAGCGGACCGTCACGGCCAGCGCGCTCGGGTTGGCCGCGCGCTTCTCGGCGACCGACTTCAGCACGGCGTCGAAGAACGCCTTGTTGGCCTTGGCCTCCTGGCTCGAACCGTTGTAGGCGGCGTACGCGGCGGGCGCGTCCACCGGCGCGGGCGCGGCGGAGGCGGTCGCCGGAACGGCGGCCAGCGCGGCGGCGAGGCTCAGGGCGGCGGCCAGCCCGGCCTTGGAGAGCTTCATGGGGGGCTCCTTGTGGGGTAACTGCCGGAACGGTTGGGTGGGCCGTCCGGTCTGACAGGAGTGTCGGGGAAAGCTGGCCCCGTACGGATGATGCCAACGGGTGATAACCCCGGCGTATCGCCACCCCCAACTCCCCCTGCGTGTCTGGTGTGACGTGCGGTGCCCGTCCTAATCTGCGGATATGGAACTGGAGGTGAGACACCTGCGGGCGCTGTGCGCCATCGCCGACAGCGGCAGCCTGCACAAGGCCGCCCGCCAGCTCGGCGTCAGCCAGCCGTCCCTGACGACCCAGCTGCGCCGCATCGAGAACGCCCTCGGCGCGGAGCTGTTCACCCGGGCCCGGGGCGGCTGCCGGCCCACCCCGCTGGGTCTGACCGTGCTCAGCCGGGCCCGCCCGCTGGTGGCGCAGATGGCGGTGCTGGTCAGCGAGACCCGGGCGGCGGCCGCCTGCCCGGACGGGGCCCGGCTGCGGGTCGGCTCCACCGCCAGCCGCGCGCTGGCCGGCTGGCTGCGCCGACTGCGGCAGCGGCTGCCCGGGACCGACATCACCCTGCATATGGACGTCTCCGCCAACGCCCTGCTGCGTGCCCTCGCCGCCGGACAGCTCGACGTGGCCTTCGTCCACGAGGTGGAGGGCAGCCCGCTGCGGGTCCCGGAGGGCCTGGAGCGGTACGTCCTGGTGGAGCGGGAGCCGCAGTTCGTCTCGCTGGCCCTGGACCACCCGGCCGCCGGATCCGCCGTGGTGGACCTGGCCGATCTCGCGGACGACCGCTGGATGGTGGACCCCACCGTGGACGGCGAATGGGACGGGCTGCGCCGGGTGCTGGACGAGGCCGGTATCGACCCGCCCATCCTGCACGCCGACTACCACACGGCCAGCTCGCTGATCGTCGCCGGAGAGGCCGTGGCGCCCTGCCAGCCGACCTCGGGGCCCCGCGACGACATGGCGATCCGCCCGTTACTGGGCGACCCGCTGGGCGTAAGGCTGCTGCTCTACAGCAGACCCGGCGCCGAGGCCGGCCCTCCCGCGTACGCCGAACTCACCGCCGCCTACCGGGACGCCGCCCTACGCGCCCGCCCCTACCGCCAGTGGCTGATGTGCCACGGCAGCCCCCTGATCCAGGCGGCCTGACCCGCCCGCCCCCGACTCCCCCCTCCCCGCTGGGAAACCCCCACTCCTCCCAGAAGGCCATACCGCCCATGACCCCCACCGCCCCGCCCGTTCGCCGCGCTACTTTCGCAGCGCCTCCAGGGCCGCGCGCATCTCGCCCCCCAGCAGCCGCCGCAGCTCCCGCTCGGTCGGCACCTCACCCTCGTCGTCGGAGCCGTACCAGCTCCAGGACAGCTCCAGGGTGAACCACCCGTCCCGGGCGGCCAGCGACATATTGCCGACCTCCTTCTCCCCGGTGCCGGACTTCCGCACGGTCGTCACCGTGTACGCCTCGTCGCCCAGGTCGTCGGCGGGTGCCACCTCGTAGCTGTAGTCGTCGGTGGAGCGGTCCTCGGACGCGCTCTGCAACGAGGCGAACTCCGGCGCCGGGTCCGACCCCTTGTGCCACACGGCGTGCGCGGAGAGATAGCCGTCCGCCAGCGTGGTGTCCTCGGCGCCCTTGGCGTTCAGCCGGCGGCTGCACGAGCTCTGGTCGACGCCCTTCTGCCGGGAGCCGTACGCGTCGCCGTCCTCGATGTCCTGGAAGTCGTAGCGCTTCTCGAACCCCTCGAAGCGGAACGTCTCGCAGAGGTCGGCGGCGTACCGGTGCCCCCCGAACTCCGGCTCCGGATCGTCCAGCACCCCGCTGCCGAAGAGCGCCCCCGCCCACACCGCCGACGCCACCAGGACACCGCCGAGGCCCCACACCCACCCCGGCACCCGTCTGCGCCCACTGGGCGGGGCCGGTGGGCCGTGCGGTATCGGCGGATACGGCCCACCGGGGCCGGACTGCCCGGGAACGTGCCCGAGCGGCTGCGCGTAGGGGTTCTGCCCCACCGGCCCGCCGGGCCGATGCGGACCGGGACCGGGCGGATAGGACGGCGGAGGCGTCGACATGGCCCGACGCTACCCCCCGAGCACCCTCCGCATGCGCCGACGGCCGCTCCACAGCAGCCAGTTGGGGCCCGGGGCCGATGGTCCGGGCTCCGGTCCCGGTACGCCGACGGGGCCCGTCCGGTGTCGCTGGACGGGCCCCGTGGGTGATGCGCGGCAGGGTCAGGCGGCCTGCTTGGTCTCCCAGAAGATCTTGTCGATCTGGGCGATGTGGTCCAGGGCCTTCTGGCCGGTGGCCGGGTCCTTGGAGCCCTTGGCGGCCGAGAGGGCCTTCAGGGTGTCGTTGACCAGCTGGTGCAGCTCCGGGTACTTCTCGAAGTGCGGGGGCTTGAAGTAGTCGCTCCACAGCACCGAGACATGGTGCTTGGCCAGCTCCGCGCGCTCCTCCTTGATGGTGGTGGCGCGGGCCTGGAAGTGCGGGTCGTCGTTGCCGGCCATCTTGTCCTGGATGGCCTTGACCGACTCGGCCTCGATACGGGCCTGGGCCGGGTCGTACACGCCGCAGGGGAGGTCGCAGTGCGCGCTGACCTTCACCGTGGGGGCGAACAGGCGGGAAAGCATGGTGCCGTCCTTCCTCGTGATCGTCTTCTCAGGTGGGACATTACTCCCTGAGGCGGCGCTTTTCTCGGGTGCCCCCGTGGGCTTACGACAAAAGTCCGGGGCGAGGAGGGGACCTGTGGAGGAAGCTCCAGGGAGTGGAGGAGAGCGGTCGATGAGCGGGCGGCGCAGGGGCCAGGGGCCCGCGTGGGGGTTCGCCGAGGTGGTGGGGCCGTCCATGGTGCCGACCCTGGTGCACGGGGACCGGCTGCTGGTCCGCTACGGGGTGGAGCTGCGCACCGGGGACGTGGCGGTGATGCGCCATCCGCTCCAGCAGGACCTGCTGATCGTCAAGCGGCTGGCCGGCTGGCGGCCCGGCGGCTGGTGGGTGCTGGGGGACAGCGAGGCGGCCGAGGGCACCGACAGCCGGGCCTTCGGCCCCGTACCGGAGGAGCTGGTCCTCGGGCGGGTGGCGGCCCGCTACCGGGGGATGCGGCCGGGGCTTCAGCGCTCGCCCGGCGCGGTGCTCGCCTGGCTGGCCTCGGCGGTGCGGCCGGTGTCCGCCGCGCCGGCCTCCCGGCGCTTGCGGGCCCGGTAGGCGGCCACGTTGGCGCGGGTGGCGCAGCGGTCGGAGCAGTAGCGCCGGGAGCGGTTGGTCGAGGTGTCCAGATAGGCGTTGCGGCAGGGCGCGGCCTGGCACAGGCCCAGCCGGTCCGCCCCGTACTCGGTGAGATGGAAGGCGAGGCCCATCGCGGCGATCGCCGCGTACCCGGTGGTGGCGTTGGAGGAGTGGTCCGCCAGGTGCATGTGCCAGCGCGGCCGGCCCTCGTCGTCCAGGAAGTCATGGCCGGAGATCTGCGGGCTGACCGGGAACTCCAGCAGCAGTGAGTTGAGCAGGTCCACCGCCCCGCCGTGGTCGCCCTCGTCGGCGGAGGTGAAGACGGCGCGCAGCCGGGCGCGGATGGAGCGGAAGCGGGTGACGTCGGAGTCGGTGACCCGCCGGGCCATCTGTGAGGCCGCGCCGAACAGTTCGCGGACCGCCTCGACCGAGGTGAGGGAGTCGGAGCCGCGCGCCGGCTCCTCGGTGTTCACCAGTCGTACGGCGTAGTCCGAGTAAGAGGCCAGTTCCACTTGTAGTCCTTACGGCGGCGGTCTAGGGTCGGGCGGAAGGCGGTAAGAGACGGTACTCAGTCGAGGGTATTACGGAGGTCGGCGGTGGCGGAGGCGTCTGCGGAAAAGGGAACGGGGATGGGGATGGGCATGGGGAATGGTGGGGTGGCCGACTGGGCGGGGTGGCAGGAGAGCTGGGACCGCCAGCAGGAGTGGTACATGCCCGACCGCGAGGAGCGGTTCCGGGTCATGCTCGACATGGTCGAGGCGCTCGCCGGCACCGCGCCGAGGGTGCTGGACCTCGCGTGCGGTACGGGGAGTATCACGGACCGGCTGCTGAAAAGGTTCCCGGACGCGAGCAGCACCGGGGTGGACCTCGATCCCGCCCTGCTGGCCATCGCCGAGGGCTACTTCGCCGGTGACGAGCGGGTCTCCTTCGTCCGGGCGGATCTGAAGGACCCGGAGTGGACCAAGGCGCTGCCGCACACCTCGTACGACGCGGTGCTCACGGCCACGGCTCTGCACTGGCTGCACAGCGAGCCGCTGGCCACCCTGTACGGGCAGCTCGCCGGAGTGGTGCGGGAGGGCGGTGCCTTCATGAACGCCGACCGGATGATCGACGAGACCACCCCGCGGATCAACGAGGCCGAGCGGGCCCACCGGTATGCCGCGATGGAACGGCGCAAGGCGGCCGGGGCGGTGGACTGGGCCGGCTGGTGGGAGCTGGCCGCCAAGGACCCGGCGCTGGCCGGTCCGACCGCCGAGCGGTTCGCGATCTACGGGGAGCACGCCGACGGCGACACCCCCTCCGCCGACTGGCACGCCCGTACCCTGCGCGCGGCCGGCTTCGCCGAGGCCCGCACGGTCTGGTCCTCGCCGAGCGACGCGCTGGTGCTGGCGGTGCGGTAGCGGGGGAGCGGAAAGGACGAAGGGGCGGTACGGAATCCCGTACCGCCCCTTCGCCGTGCGGCTGCCGCGGAGCTACAGCACCTTGGACAGGAACGCCTTCGTCCGGTCGTGCTGGGGGTTGGTGAGCACCTCGCGGGGGTGGCCGGACTCCACGACCACGCCGCCGTCCATGAAGACCAGCGAGTCGCCGACCTCGCGGGCGAAGCCCATCTCGTGGGTGACGACCACCATGGTCATGCCCGACTCGGCGAGGTCCCGCATCACGTCCAGGACGTCGCCGACCAGCTCGGGGTCGAGCGCGGAGGTCGGCTCGTCGAAGAGCATCAGCTTGGGCTCCATGGCGAGCGCCCGGGCGATCGCCACCCGCTGCTGCTGGCCGCCGGAGAGCTGCGAGGGGTAGTTGCCGGCCTTGTCGCCGAGGCCGACCCGGTCCAGCAGCTTCTTCGCCCGCTCCCGGGCCACCGCCCGGGTCTCGCCCTTGACCTGGACCGGCGCCTCCATGACGTTCTCCACGGCCGTCATGTGCGGGAACAGGTTGAAGCGCTGGAACACCATGCCGATGTCCCGCCGCTTCAGCGCGACCTCGCTGTCCTTCAGCTCGTAGAGCTTGTCGCCCTTCTGCCGGTAGCCGACCAGCTCGCCGTCGACGTACAGCCGGCCGGCGTTGATCTTCTCCAGGTGGTTGATGCACCGCAGGAAGGTGGACTTGCCGGAGCCGGACGGGCCGATCAGGCAGAACACCTCGCCCTCGGCCACCTCCAGGTCGATGCCCTTGAGGATGTGGGCGGCGCCGTAGGACTTGTGGACGCCCTCGGCCTTCACCATGGCGGTCATGCGGCACCTCCCGCCGGGCGGTTGGACAGGGACAGGACGTTGGCCTTGATCTTCTGGAAGACGGTCGGCGGCAGGCTGCGGCTGGAGCCGCGGGCGTAGTACCGCTCCAGGTAGTACTGGCCGACGCTGAGGACCGAGGTCAGGATCAGGTACCAGGAGGCGGCGACGAAGAGCATCTCCACCGGGGCGCCGGAGGTCTGGCCGATGTCCTGGGCGTTCCGTAGCAACTCGTAGAACTGCACGGTCGAGACGAGTGAGGTCGTCTTCAGCATGTTGATGACCTCGTTGCCCGTGGGCGGCACGATCACCCGCATCGCCTGCGGGATCACGATCCGGCGCAGGGTCTTGGAGTGGCTCATGCCCAGGGCGTGCGCGGCCTCGGTCTGGCCCTCGTCCACCGCGAGGAGGCCCGCGCGGCAGATCTCGGCCATGTACGCGGCCTCGTTGAGGCCGAGGCCGAGCAGCGCCGTCAGGAACGGCGTCATGAAGTCGGCCCACTCGTCCTTGTAGACCGGGCCCATGTTGATGAACTCGAAGACCAGGCCCAGGTTGAACCAGATGATCAGCTGGACCAGGACCGGGGTGCCGCGGAAGAACCAGATGTAGAACCAGGCGATGGAGGAGGTCACCGGGTTCTTGGAGAGCCGCATCACCGCCAGGAGGATGCCTCCGACGATGCCGATCGCCATGGAGACGGCGGTCAGCAGCAGGGTCTGCCCGACGCCCTCCAGGATCCGGTCCTCGAAGAAGTACTCCGGGATGGCGTCCCAGTTGATCTTGCCCTGCGAGAAGGCGTAGACGATCGCGGCGAACAGCGCGATCGCGACGACCGCGGTGATGTAGCGGCCGATGTGCCGGACCGGGATCGCCTTGATGGCTTCCGGGCCGCCGGGCGGCGGAGGGGTGTCCTCCGCCGGCTTCTTGTCGATGTCAGTGCTCACGGTGGTGCCTTTCAGGCCTGCGCGGTGCTCTGCGGCCGGACGCTCAGACGCCGCCGTTGATCTTGGCCTCGGTCACCGCACCCGCGGCGACACCCCACTTGTCCAGGATCTTCTTGTACTCGCCGTTGGCGATGATGGCGTCCATCGCCGACTTGATCGCGTCCCGCAGCTGGTCGTTGCCCTTGGCCACGGCGATGCCGTACGGGGCGGCCTCGACCTGCTCGCCGACGATCTGGAAGTCGTTGCCGCCGCCGGAGGTCTGCACCGCGTAGGCGGCGACCGGGAAGTCCGAGGAGCCGGCGTCGGCGCCACCGGAGCGCAGCCGGGTCTGGGCCAGCTGGTCGTTGTCGAAGGACTGGATGGCGATCTCGCCCTTCTTGCCCTCCGTGCACTTCTTGGACTCGGCCTTGGCCAGGTCGTGCGAGACCGTGCCGCGCTGCACCACGAGCTTCTTGCCACACAGGTCCGACCAGGTCTTGATGCCCTTGTCGGCGCCCTTCTTGGTGTAGACCGAGACACCGGCGGAGAAGTAGTCGACGAAGTCGACGCCCTCACCGACCTTCTTCTTGGTCTCCGAGTCGACACCCTCCTGGCGGTCCTTGGTGTCCGTCATCGCCGACATGGCGATGTCGTAGCGCTTGGCGCGCAGGCCGGTGATCAGGGTGTCGAAGGTGCCGTTCTGGAACTCGAACTTCACCCCGAGCTGCTTGCTCATCGCGTCGGCGATGTCCGGGTCGATGCCGGTGGTCTTGCCGTCCTTGTCCTTGAACTCGACCGGGGCGTACGCGATGTCCGAACCGACCTTGATCACGCCCTTGTCGCGGATCGCCTTGGGCAGGCGGTCGGCGAGCGGGGCGGCGACGGCGGCCTGGGAGGAGCCCTCGTCCTTGGGGGCGACCTTGCCGCTCTCGGTCTGGTCGCCGCAGGCGGTCAGCAGCATCGAGCCGGCGACCGCGACGGCGGCGAGGGCGGCTATCCGGGACGGCTTCGACGTCCGGGTCCTCGCGGTGGCCGAACGGGTGGTGCTTGCGGTCATGGTCGGGTTCCTCCGGCTGGTGAAGGCTCGTGGAGCTGCTGGAGCTCGCGAAGAGGGGAAGCCAATCGGTCGGGCACACACACCTTCGGGTGTCGCGACCTCGTGCGAATACGCGCATCTTGCCATTCGGACCGGGGGGCGCAGGGGACTTGGCATGTCAAAATCGGATAACGGGAAACCCCCGATCCCCGCGAGGCCGGTACGACAAGGCCGGACCATCTGCGGGGCACCGACTTCCGGGCCGGAAAATCTCCGGTCGATCTCGTCATGTGGACGGTATTCCGGCGGCAATGCGGTGTGGGTGCGGACTTGTCGGCATTTCCGGGCATGAGTCGTTACGCCGGTCACAGTCCGTGTCCGGTGAATGGGGGCCGGGGTGGGGTCCGGTCGGCTGAGGGCGGCTGACGGCCGACTGACGGGCGGGCTGACGGTCGGGCTGACGGCCGGGCTGACGGTCGGTCGATGCCGGTCGACGCCGGCCGATGCCGACTGACGGGCCGGACCCGGCCGGTCCGCCGGACGGACCCGCGCAGTCCCGACGGCCGGCCCCGGGCGACCCGCATGTGCCGTCGCCCATACCGACTCGTCGTCGGTGCCCTCCGTCCGGTAGAACAGACCCTTACACCCCTCATCCGGGGCTCAGGGCGCGTGTGCGGCGCGCCCGCGCGTACGCAACCTCCCCCCGGCGGGGGCGGGTCATCCGCCGCCGCAGGGCGCGTACGCGGGTCCGCCCACCCCTCCTCAACCAGGAGTGGCCACCCTCAACTGCAAAGAATTAAGGGGTCAACACCATGGCAGCGGAGATCGTGAATCCTCGCAGCGACAGCGACAAGGGCACCCAGAGTGCCGAGAGTGCCGCCGGCGAACCCTTCGATCCGGCGTTCGCCCTGCACCGGGGCGGCAAGATGGCGATCCAGGCGACCGTGCCGGTGCGCGACCGGGACGACCTGTCCCTGGCGTACACCCCCGGCGTCGCCAAGGTGTGCACCGCCATCGCCGAGCAGCCCGAGCTCGTCCACGACTACACCTGGAAGTCCCAGGTGGTCGCCGTGGTCACCGACGGCACCGCGGTGCTCGGGCTCGGCGACATCGGCCCGGAGGCCTCCCTCCCGGTGATGGAGGGCAAGGCGATCCTCTTCAAGCAGTTCGGTGGGGTGGACGCGGTCCCGATCGCGCTCGCCACCACCGATACCGACGAGATCGTGGACACCATCGTCCGCCTGGCCCCCTCCTTCGGCGGGGTCAACCTGGAGGACATCTCGGCGCCGCGCTGCTTCGACATCGAGCGCAAGCTCCAGGAGCGGCTGGACATCCCGGTCTTCCACGACGACCAGCACGGCACCGCGGTGGTCACCCTGGCGGCCCTGCGCAACGCCGCCAAGCTCACCGGCCGCGGCCTGGGCGAGCTGCGCGCGGTGATCTCCGGCGCGGGTGCGGCGGGTGTCGCCATCGCCAAGTTCCTGCTGGAGGCCGGGCTCGGTGACGTGGCGGTCGCCGACCGCAAGGGCGTGGTCAGCCGCGACCGCGAGGACCTCACCCCGGTCAAGCGGGAGCTGGCCGAGCTCACCAACAAGGCGGGCATCTCCGGCACCCTGGAGTCGGCGCTCGCCGGGGCGGACGTCTTCATCGGCGTCAGCGGCGGCACGGTCGCCGAGGAGGCCGTGGCCTCCATGGCCCCGGGCTCGTTCGTGTTCGCCATGGCCAACCCGAATCCGGAGGTCCACCCGGACGTGGCGCACAAGTACGCCGCGGTGGTGGCCACCGGCCGCTCGGACTACCCGAACCAGATCAACAACGTGCTGGCCTTCCCCGGCATCTTCGCCGGCGCCCTCCAGGTCCGGGCCGCCCGGATCACCGAGGGCATGAAGATCGCCGCCGCCAACGCGCTGGCGGATGTGGTCGGCGACCAGCTCGCCGCGGACTATGTGATCCCCTCGCCGTTCGACGAGCGGGTCGCCCCGGCCGTCACGGCCGCGGTGGCCGCCGCCGCCCGCGCCGAGGGCGTCGCGCGCCGCTGACACCACCCAGGGCCGCGCCGCACCCCGTGCAGGGTGCGGCGCGGCCCCCTTTCTGCCGTTACGCCCTTCCGCTGGGAGCCCCCGACCGGTGACCTCCGTCCTGCCGCCGGCCCGTACCGCCGCCGCGGGTCTGCTGACCGTCCGGCAGCTGCTCCGCGTCGAGGACGGGGAGGAGCTGCCCGCGCTGCTCTGGGACGCGGGGCCCGGCTGGCGGATGATCAGCAGCGCGGTACTCGGCGGCGGCCTCGGACCCCGTGCCTGGGTGCTGAACGCCCAGGTCGCGCACGGCTACCGGCGCCCCGACCCGGACCGCCACCTGGCCGAGCTGGCCCGGGCGGCGGGCGCGGCCGGTCCGGGGGTCGGCCTGATGACCGCCGCGGAGGTGCGCGGCCGCGCACATGCGGAGGACGGCGGCGCCGAGGCGGTGGTGACCTCCGGGGTCTCGGTACGCGGCTGGGCGGCCGCCCCGCCGGTCCCGGTACGGGGCCGGGCGGCCGTACCAGGGGGGAGCGCGCCCGCCCAGCCGGGAAGTGCGCCCGCCGAGCCGGGGAGTGCCGCCTCGCGGGGGAGCGCGCCTGCCCAGTCGGGGAGTGCCGCCGCCCCGCAGGGAAGCGCCGCCCCACCGGAGAGCGCGCCCGCCCCCGGCACCATCAACATCCTGGCCGCCCTCCCGGTGGCGCTCACCGACTCCGCCCTGGTCAACGCCGTGGCCACGGCCACCGAGGCCAAGGTCCAGGCACTGCTCGACCTCGGCTACGACTGCTCCGGCACCCCCACCGACGCGGTCTGCGTCGCCGCCCGCGAACCCCGCCCCGGCGACCCCCTCCACGCCTTCGCCGGCCCCCGCTCCCCCTGGGGCGCCCGCCTGGCCCGCGCCGTCCACCAAGCCGTCCGCGAGGCCACGCCCGCCCCCTGAGGCCCGGCGCCGATACCGAGGCCCCGGTTGGACTTCCGTCCTTGGCCCTTGGACGGTTCGCGCGATGTCGGCCGGTGCTCTTCCCGAGTTCACCCTGGGCTGCTGCAATGCCCCGGCGCGACAGCCCTGGAACCCCCACCCTGGAGGCGCGAGTGAACCTGGTCGTCAACGGCGACGCCGAGACCGGACCCGGAGGTACCGACACACCCGTCACCACGGTGACCGGGTGGCGGGTGGCGCAGGGCGCGCCCGCGCTCGTCGCGTACACCTTCGGCGGCGGCTATCCCGGCACCGGCGATCCCGGGCCGGACCGGCGCGGCAGCCGCTTCTTCTCGGGCGGGAACTCCCCGCGTACCGCCCTGGTGCAGGACATCGCCCTGCCCGCGTCCGGGGCGACCGGGCACGCGGCGATCGACGCGGGCCGGGTGCGGTACGCGGTGGAGGCCTGGCTCGGCGGATACGCCACCCAGGAGGACGGGGCCCGGCTCTCGGTGGAGTTCCGGGACGGCCGGGGCACCCCGGTGGCGCTCAGCGTGCTGGGGCCGGTGACCTCCGGCGAGCGGGGCGGTCGGACCGGGCTGGTCAAGCGGGCCGCCGGGGCGCTGGTGCCGCCTGGGGCGCGTACCGCCCGGCTGCTGCTGGTGCTCACCCGCACCGGCGGCGGCACCTCCAACGACGGTTACGCGGACGGGATATCGCTCACGCTCACGGGGGGCAGCAAGTGACGCTGGACCGACGGACCCTGCTGAAGGCGGCCGGCGCCGCCGGGGCGCTGAACACCGTCTGGCCGCTGTCGGCCGGGCTGTCGCCCGCCCAGGCGCGGGAGGCCGCCGAGGCCCTGGGCGCCGACTACGACCCGGCCCCCTTCACCCTGGGCGTGGCCTCCGGCGACCCGCAGCCGGGGTCGGTGGTGCTGTGGACCCGGCTGGCCCCGGAGCCGCTCGCCGCCGAGCAGAAGCTGCCCGAGGTGGTGGCCGTGGAGTGGGTGGTGGCCGAGGACCAGGCGCTGAGCCGGGTGGTCGCCCGGGGCAGCGCGCCCGCCTCCGCCACCCTCGGGCACAGCGTGCACGTCCCGGTGCAGGGGCTGGCCGCCGGACGGACGTACTGGTACGCCTTCAAGGCGCTGGGGAAGACCAGCCGGGTGGGGCGGACCCGGACCGCGCCCAGCGGCACCGTGTCCCGGGTGCGGTTCGCCGCCGCCAACTGCCAGGCCTTCCACGACGGCTACTACGCCGCCCACCGCGGCATCGCCCGCGAGGACGTGGACTTCGTGGTCCACCTGGGCGACTACATCTACGAGCACGGGCCGGTCGGCGGCGACCATGTCCGCGACCACGAGGGCCCGGCCGTCCTCACCCTCGCCGACTACCGCCGCCGGCACGCCCTGTACAAGGGCGACGCCTCCCTGCGCGAGGCGCACGCGGCCCACCCGTGGTTCCTGACCTGGGACGACCACGAGGTGGCCAACGACTACAGCGGTACGGGCGGCGGGGCGCCGTTCCTGCAACGGCGGGCCGCCGCGTACCAGGCCTGGTACGAGAACATGCCGCACCGCGACGGCGGCGAGTCCGCGCTGCCCGACCCGGTGCTGCACCGCACCCGGCGCTGGGGCAACCTGCTGGAGCTGACCGTCCTGGACCTGCGCTCCTACCGCTCGGCGCAGAACCTCGCCGACGGCACCATCCTGGGCGCGGAGCAGAAGGGCTGGCTGAAGGGCACCATCGACCGGGCGCCGGACTCCTGGCACGTCTGGGCCAACTCGATCATGCTCAGCCAGCTGCGCGGGCGGCCCGGCGGCTCGTATATGTTCACCGACCAGTGGGACGGCTTCCTGGCCGAGCGCAAGGAGATCCTCGGCCATGTGCACAGCAGCGGCCTGGAGGACCTGGTGGTGGTCACCGGCGACTGGCACTCCGCCTTCGTGGACGACCTCCGGGTGGACTTCGACGACACCTCCTCCCCGCTGGTCGGCACCGAGTTCACCGCCCACTCGGTGACCTCCGGCGGCTACGCGGCCGACTGGAACACCACCAACGGCCCGCTGATGGGCCGGGGCAACCCGCATCTGAAGTACTTCGAGGGCAACCGCTACGGCTATGACGTCTACGAGCTGACGCCGGAACGGTTCACCACCCGGATGCGGGTGATCGCCGACCGCCGCGACCCGCTCTCCCCGGTCACCACCCTGACCAGTTTCCATGTGGACCGGGGCCGCACCGGCTCGTACGAGGATCCGGCGACCAAGGGCAGCCCGGCCCAGTGGCGCCGCGACTGATCCCACCTCTCAGCGATCGGGACGCGGCGCGTGTCACACCCCGGTGTGGTTCCGCCGCGTCCCGTGACCGCCCTAGGGTCGGGCCATGTTCGCTGCCTACGCCGCCAGAATCGACCGCGACCAGCCGCTCAACGGCCTTGAACTGGGCGAACGCCCGGAGCCCGAGGCACGTCCCGGCTGGACCACCGTCACCGTCAAGGCCGCCTCGCTCAACCACCACGACCTGTGGTCGCTGCGCGGGGTCGGCCTCGGCGAGGACAAGCTGCCGATGATCCTCGGCTGCGACGCCGCCGGGATCGACCAGGACGGCCGGGAGGTGGTGCTGCACTCGGTGATCGGGCAGAGCGGCCACGGCGTCGGCCCCGACGAGCCGCGCTCGCTGCTGACCGAGCGCTACCAGGGCACCTTCGCCGAGCGGGTCACCGTCCCCGCCTGGAACGTGCTGCCCAAGCCGAAGGAGCTGTCCTTCGAGGAGGCCGCCTGCCTGCCGACCGCCTGGCTCACCGCGTACCGGATGCTGTTCACCAACGCCGGGGTACGCCCCGGGGACTCGGTGCTGGTGCAGGGCGCCGGCGGCGGGGTGGCCACCGCCGCGATCGTCCTCGGCAAGGCGGCCGGCCTTCGGGTGTACGCCACCAGCCGCGACGAGGCCAAGCGGAAGCGGGCCGTCGAACTGGGCGCCGCCGAGGCCTTCGAGCCGGGCGCCCGGCTGCCGCACCGGGTGGACGCGGTGATCGAGACGGTCGGCGCGGCCACCTGGTCGCACTCGGTGAAGTCGCTGCGGCCCGGCGGCTCCCTGGTGATCTCCGGCGCCACCAGCGGCGACCGCCCCTCGCACGCCGAGCTGACCCGGATCTTCTTCCTGGAGCTGAAGGTGGTCGGCTCCACCATGGGCTCCAAGGACGAGCTGGAGGACCTGCTGTCCTTCTGCGCGGCCACCGGGGTGCGCCCGGTGATCGACGGGGTGCTGCCGCTGGACCGGGCCCGGGACGGCTTCGAGCGGATGGCGGCCGGCGACCTCTTCGGCAAGATCGTGCTGACCGTCTGAGGGAGCGGGAGGGAGCGGGAGGGAGGGGGAGGGAGGGAGCGGGAGGGGCGGGACATGTGGCCGGTCTGCGTCTTGATGGCGGCTCGGGCCCGCTGATGGGATCTCCGGCACCCGAGCCGGAGGTCCCCCGTGCGCCTACTCGCCCCCGCCGCCGCCCTGGCCGCGCTGCTGGCCCTGCTGCCGTCCGCCCCCGCCCCCGTGCCTGTGTCGTCGATCTCCGTCTCCGTCTCCGTCTCCCCCTCCGCTGAGGGCATTCCGCCGCTCACCGACGAGCGGGGGCGGGTGCTCACCCTGCGCGGCTGGAACGTGGAGGACAAGTCCGGGCGAGGGGCGGACGCCCTGGCCGCCATCACCGAGAAGCACTTCCGCGACCTGAGGGCCCACGGGTTCGGCTTCGCCCGGCTGCTGGTCTTCTGGGACGACCTGGAGCCCCGGCGCGGGCAGTACAGCGAGGCGTATCTGCGGAAGATCGACCGGATCCTGGGTTGGGCGCACCGCCATCGGATCCGGGTGCTGATCGACGCCCACCAGGATGTCTTCGGGCCCGCGTTCGGGCACCGGGGCATCCCGGAGTGGGCGACCAGGACCGACGGGCTGCCGTTCACCCCGCGTCCGGACGACTGGTTCTCCGAGTACTTCGAGCCCGCGGTGCAGCGGGCGTTCACCCATCTCTACGAGGACGCCGACCTGCGCCGCGCCCAGGCGGCCATGTGGCGGGTGCTGGCCGGGCGGTTCGGCGGCCACCCGGCGGTGCTCGGCTACGACCTCATCAACGAGCCGATGGGCGAGCTGCGGCCGGGGGAGGAACTGCCGGACGCGGCCCGCCGGATCGAGCGGGAGCAGCTGACCCCGATGTACAACCGGATGGCGGCGGCGGTCCGTTCGGTGGACCGGGGAAGCTGGCTGTTCGTCGAGCCCACGCCGATCGTGGGGGAGGGCGTGCCCACCGGGCTCGACCGGATCCGGGACCCGAAGGTGGTGTACGCGCCGCACTTCTACAACACCGCGATGGAGGCGGGCGCCGACTACGACCCGGAGGCCGGGTGGATCGAGGCCTATGAGGCGGCGGTGACCGCGTACCCGCGGCGCTACCGGGTGCCGGTGGTGGTGGGGGAGTGGGGCCCGCTGAACAACTCCCTGCCGCACATGGGCCGGTTCTACCGGGACGCGCTCGCCTCGCTGAACCGCTACTCCTCCGGCTGGGCGGGCTATGTCTGGTGCTACGGCGGCGGCTACTGCGCGCTGGACGGCCAGGGGCGGTGGCGTACCCACAAGGAGCAGACGGCCGCGCCGTACGCGGAGGCGGTGGCGGGCCGGGTGCTGGCCGCCGGTCCGGAGGGGGTGCGGTACGTGGCGGGGGCCGGCCGCGGGTCCGGGCCGACCGTGCTCTCCCTCCCGCCCGCCCCGACCGGGTGGCGGGTGACCGTGGAGGGCCGCGCCTGGCCGCGTACGGCGGTGGTGGCGCCGGGGAAGTCGGCCCGGGTGCGGGTGGGCGCGGCGCCGGGGGCGAGGGTGTCGGTCGGCTGGACCCCCATGCTCGCCGTATCCGTCAACAAGGGTTGACGTATCGACGGGTGTCAACCTACATTGACACCATGACCGAAGCAACGGATCTCGCCGCACGCGCGGGCGACCGGGACCCCCGGATCGGCCTGCGGGCCGTCGCCGCGCTGCGGCGCCTGCTGGAGCAGTTGGAAGCCGTCCAGGTCCGCGGCGCACGCGCGCAGGGCTGGTCGTGGCAGGAGATCGCGGCCGAACTGGGCGTCAGCCGCCAGGCCGTCCACAAGAAGCACGGGAGGCACTGAGATGTTCGAACGGTTCACCGCGGCGGCCCGTACGGCGGTCAAGGCCGCCGTCGAGCACGCCGAGCGCACCGGTGCCGGCCCCGTCACCGAGGAGCATCTGCTGCTCGCCCTGCTGGATCTGGAGGGCACCCCGTCCGCCGCCGCCCTCGACCGGCTGGGGGTCACCGCCCGGCGGGACCAGGTGGTCGCCGGGCTCGCCGAGGCCTCCCGGCGGGCCGGGCTGACCCGGGCGGACGCCGAGGCGCTCGCCGGGCTCGGCATCGACGTGGCCGAGATCGTCTCCCGGGTGGAGGCGGTGCACGGCACCGGGGCGCTGCGCGGTGACCGCCGGTTCCGGCGCCGCTTCGGAGGGGGCCGTCTCACCCCCGAGGCCAAGGGCGTCCTGGAACGCTCCCTGCGGGTCGCCCTCGGCCGCGGCGACCGGTACATCGGCGACGAGCACCTGCTGCTCGCCCTCGCCGCCCGCCCCGGCCCGGTCGCCGACGTCCTCGCCGAACAGGGCGCCACCTACGGGGCTCTGGAACGCGCCCTCGCCGAGGGCGGCGAGCCGGGAGAGGGGGCGGTGGCCTAGGTCGGGCGGAGGGTCGCCATGGTACACAAGCTGTACCATGGCGATATGGCCCTCAAGCGAACCAACGTCTACGCGGACGAAGCCGACCTCGCGCTGATCAAGGCTGCTTCCGCGCGCCAAGGAGTCTCCGAGGCGGAGATAATCCGCGAGGGGATCCACCGTATGGCCCTGGCGACACGTGTCTGGGACGAGCCGTTCCTCGACGATGACGACGTCTTCGACTTCGGTGGTCCCGTCACCGCCGAAGACATCGCGCCGATCGTCGCCCGGGCCGCGGACGACGACCGCGCGAGGTGACTGAAGGGTGATCGTCATCGCCGACACAACGGGTCTCCTCGCCCTGTTCAACTCCGGCGATCCCGCACACGTGGGCTCCCGCAAGGTCGCCGACGAGGCAGCACTCCTGGTGGCCAGCCCGCCGACGCTCACCGAGGTGCACCACGTCGCCACGGCCCGGGCGGGGCGGGGCGCGGCCGACGCCATCCTGCGGAAGCTGTCGCTGCGAACCCGCTCCATGCGACTCGTCCTCGCCGAGACCACCGGTGACCTCCTCGACAAGGCCCTGGACGTGCGGGCGCGGTACCGGGACCTGAACCTCGATCTGGTGGACGCGGTGAACGTCTGCCTGGCCGCCCAGTACGGCACGGACGCCGTTCTCACCCGGGATGTACGCGACTTCCGGGCCCTGCGCCCACTCGACCGGCACCCCTGTTTCCGGGTGCTGCCAGACGATCTGTAGCCGTCACCCCGTCCCGCCCCCGCCGGACACTGCTCGTCGTTCGCGCGCGGTGCTGCGGGCGGCCGGCCCGCTACCCCTTCCCGTCCCCGCCCTCCGGCGCCCGGAGCAAGGCGGTGATCCGGGTCGAGGCGGTGGCCAGATGGCGGCGGGCCTCGGCGAGTTGGGCGGCGTCCACGCCGTGGTCGCGGGCCGCGTCCCGTACCTCGTCGCGGAGCCGGTCCAGCAGCCGCTCCAGCGAGCGGGCCGGGTCCTCGGCCGGGTCCGCCGCACCCCACTCGGGTGCGGCGGCCGCGGCGGGGCCGGGGTCGGGCTTGGCGTACGGGGGCGCGGTCGGCGTTCCGGCGAAGAGGCCGCCGAGCCGGCCGGCCAGGTCCGACAGGCCGTCGCGGACCCCGGCCGGCCAGGGGCCGCCCGACAGATGCTGCTGCACCTGCTCCTGGACCTGCTGGGCCATCCGCTGCACCTCCCGGCGGGCGCGCTCCTGGGCCTCCTCGGCCTGCTTGCGGGCGCTGCGGGCGTCCTCGCGGGCGCGCCGCGACTCGTCCCGGGCCTGCCGGGTCTGCTCCCGCCACTGCTGCCGGGCCCGGCGCAGCTCGTCCTTCGCCGCCCACCAGGCGTCCCGCTGCTCCTCACCGCCGCCCGGGGGCCCCTCGTACCGGCTCTCCCCGGCCGCCGCCCGCATCTCCTGGCGCAGCGAACCGGCCGCCCCGCGCACGTCCTCCCGGATCTCCGCGGCCAACTCGGCCACCGAGTCCCGGATCTCCACCTCCAGGTCGGCCAGCTCGCCGCTGCGGTCGGCCAGTTCGGCGCGCCCCGCGTCGGTGATGGCGTACACCTTGCGGCCGCCCTCGGTGGTGTGCCGGACCAGCCCCTCCGCCTCCAGCTTGGCCAGCCGGGGATAGACGGTGCCGGCGGAGGGCGCGTACAGGCCCTGGAAGCGCTCCTCAAGGAGCCGGATGATCTCGTAGCCGTGGCGCGGGGCCTCGTCCAGCAGCTTGAGCAGATACAGCCGCAGGCGGCCGTGGGCGAACACGGGCATCTCAGAGCACCTTCCCCTCGGGGGCGTCGGGAGTCTCGGGGGCGTTGGGAGCGTCGGGGTTGTCTGCGGCCGTGGGGGCCTCCGGCTCGGGGCGGCGGAGCAGGGCGAGGGAGCCGGAGACCGTGGTGGCCTTCAGCGTGCCCCGGCCCGCGCCGAGCCGGCCGGTGATCCGCTTGACGCCCCACTGGCCGTCCACCCGGAGGTCCTCGAACGCGTTGGAGACGCTGCCGCCGGCGGTCGTCGCCTCCACCCGGGCGTCGGCCGGATGTGGCAGCCGGATGGCCACCTCGCCGGAGACCGTGTTCAGCCGTACGTCGCTGGGCGCGTCGGCCGGGTCCAGGTCGATCACCACGGCCCCGCTCACCGACTCGGCCCGTACCGAGGCGCCCGCGCCCTCCACCACCGTCAGCCCGCCGGACACCGACCGGAACCGCAGCCCGCCGGTGACCGCCTGCACCTCCACGTCCCCGGCCACCGTCTCGGCCCGCACCTCGCCGGAGATCCCGGTCAGGGTGGCCGGGCCGTGCACCCCGCGGACCTCCGCGCTCCCCCGCACCCCGGAGACCACGACCTCCGCCCCGACGTACCCGACCGAGACGACCGCGTCCGCCGGTACCGCCACCGAGACGACGGCGCCGCGCTCCCACTCCTTGCCGCCCAGCCAGGAGAGCAGCCCCTTCCAGGCCAGATCCGGGTACGCCACGGTGAGGACGCCGTCCTCCTGGGTGACGGTGAGCGGCGGGCCCGAGAGCGCGGACACCTCCAGCCGCGCGGGCCCCTCCTCCACGCCGACCACGTTGACGGCGCCGTCCACCACGCGTACCCGCAGCTGGGTGACGGGGTCGTCGAAGGTGAGCCGTACGGGCTCGCTGACCGACCATTCCGGCATGGCGCCTCCTCGGCTCGCAACGCGAGATATCGCGTTCTCCGGTAGATACGATATATCGCGGATCCGAGGCGTCAAGAGAGCCGGATGCCGTGCGGGGCGCTCGCTAGGCTGTACGCATGTACTTCACGGACCGTGGCATCGAGGAACTGGAGAAGCGGCGCGGCGAGGAGGAGGTCACCTTCGAGTGGCTGGCCGAGCAGCTGCGCACCTTCGTCGATCTGAATCCGGACTTCGAGGTCCCGGTCGAGCGCCTCGCCACCTGGCTCGCCCGGCTGGACGACGAGGACGACGACGAGTAGGCGGCCCCGCCGCCAACGAGGGAGATCCCATGTTCGGGAGCGCACTGAACGAGCTGTTCGCCCCCGGGCGGCGGCACACCGAAGAGGAGAAGCGCCGCCAGGAGATGACCCTGGAGGAGGTGGGGGACGCCGACCCCGGGCGCGGTCCGATAGACCTGGGCAGCGGGGTGGTCGTCATCCGCGTACCGGGGGCCCGGGTTGAGGGGGGCGGGGACGCCTCGTAGCGGCAGGAGCCGTACGCGAAGGGGCCCGGTCCCGCGAGACGCGCTCGCGGGTCACCAGCCCCGAGGGCTCGGTCGAGCACACCGGTGACAACCTCACCGGTGAGGGCGACGGCGACGACGAGTCGCTGATCGTGGACCTGGGCCGG